>JAJRWS010000069.1 GCA_024276705.1 Planctomycetota bacterium
CGTGACCCTCGATCGTCCCCAGCCGACAGGCCGATTGCGCGGCGTCCGGCCCATTGATCCTCACGAGGGCAGATCAGCGCCGGTTGTCCCATTCGCGCTGGATCGGTCCGCTGCGAATCCTTCAGTTCCGGCCACGGACCCTTTTCGAACCGCTTCGGAGCCCAGATAGGGCGCGCGTTGGAGTCTCTTACCCAGGTCGGATGAAAATCCATAAGTTGGTAACACTTTAGCCGTCTAAAGAAAAAGTGGGAATCGCCGGGGTCTGGAACAGCATCCATTCCGTTGACTGCACAGAGCCCTCTTTAGTTGCCGAAGTTTGCTACGGCCAATAGGGCCAATTATAGTAGGTATGTCTCAAAACTCAGAAAACCCACCCAGAAAACGGCCCTCCCGGTGCGTTTGTGGGAGACAGTCAGGGTGAGGGCAGCAGAGTTTTGAGACAAAGCTTAGCCCGAATATTTCATGAACTTTCTGCTACGAGTCCAAAAAGCACTGCGTCTGCTGCGTTAAAAGACATTTTGGGTGTGCTCAAATATAAAACAATATGTTCCGCACCCAAAATGCCTTTTGCCTTGCATCCACAGCACTTTGCGGCCTCTCGCGACGAAATTCATGAAACATCCAGGCTAGACTGGAATCCACTCATGGAGGAATTTATACGGGGTCTTTGATTCGCGAAATGAGGGTCTAATGAATCGACAGAATTTGGCGTTCTTTTTGGCGGCACTGGTCGTTTGCGCTTGTGGTGCGCAGCAGGCACTTGCCATTTTTGATATTGAGCTTCTCTTTGATGGTGACTTCACACCATCGCAACAGGAGGTGGCCGCGGAAGCCGCGGAACTCTGGAAGGATCAGATCACCGGTTATCAACCGGGAATCTCGCTAACTGGCCTTACCTTCCACTTGGAGACCTTTACTCAAGCTGTGGGAGGTACTCTTGGTAGGACTTTTCCACCCAACAGTGTGCTGGAAGCGGATTATACGCTGTCGACTGGCGGGCGATTCCAGCTCGACACACTCGATATGCCTTGGCTGGAATCTTCTGGACGTCTGGGCGATGTGTTTGCCCATGAGATGGGCCACTTGCTGGGAGTGGGCACCTTATGGATCAGCAATAACCTCTATCAGATGTGGTCGGGCGAGTACGTGGGACCGTTTGGCGTGTTGGCTTACAATGCCGAGTTCGACCAGACAGGCACCTTTGTACCGGTCGAGCTCGAAGGAGGGTCGAGCACCGCCAACTCGCATTGGAACGAAAACAAGAATGGGCTGGGATTCACCGGAATACGAGATGTCATGGGACGTGACTTCCGGGATGAGCTGATGACCGGTTGGTTGAATCGAAATCCCTTTTTGAGCAACACCACGGTTCAGTCGCTACGCGATCTTGGATTTACCGTGGTGCCCGAACCGGGCGCTTTGACAATTCTGCTAGCAGGCATCATTCTATGGGCTGGAGGCGCGAGGCGCGAGTTGTGGGGCGCGAGTTGGCGTTTATAAAAGGCCCCATGATTTTGAACCTGGGCTTGCAGGGGCAACCTGAAATGGGGGCTTTAGCTTTTTGGTGAGACCGACATAGTCGCGTAGCTGCGGCGGCATTTAGCCGTGGACGTGAGCCTGCGGGACTGGATTTCTCCATTCTCATGCGGTCTACTCTCTAACTGCACAGCGCCACTTTGACACCCAATACAAGCCCGAAGCGCCAGCGAGTGAACGGCTTACGACTAATTCACTCGCTGGCGCTTCGGGCTTATTTTGTATGCTTTCACATGAAAGTGGCGCTGTCCAACTAATTACTGCTCTCTCATTTCCCGACCCCCGGAAGCCTTTGGCCGAGGAATCTGGAGATGGTCTGTCCGCTTGAGCAGAGAATTGTCAATAGTTATTTGTCAATTATCATTTATCATTGGAGGGAATAAAGCGAGCGTCTGGCTCAGAATGATCTGCCGGGCCGAACTGATGACGACGGATCTACTTGCAGCACGGATCGACGAAAACCAGCAGCCTTGCCGTATCCTCAATGCCTCCGTCAAGACAGCAAAAAAGAAATAGGATCGTCAACGACTGATCC
Organism: Planctomycetota bacterium; assembly: GCA_024276705.1. Classification (GTDB taxonomy): domain Bacteria; phylum Planctomycetota; class Planctomycetia; order Pirellulales; family Lacipirellulaceae; genus JAJRWS01. The sequence continues at coordinate 2,072 of JAJRWS010000069.1, forward strand.
TCCGTTGAAATTAATGACAAATGACTATTGACAAATAACTATTGATAAATGATACGTTCCAGCGTCCCAATTTGCTGGCGGGACGCCGGCTACACCCCTTTGCCCCGACCCCCGGCGGCCTTTGGCCGAGAGCAGAAATTTTCATTGGGCCCAATGCATCCATCATAAATCATAAATTCCCTGCCCCCCCTCCCCTCCCCCACTCCATCATGGCGAAAAACAGTTCTCCCCCCTCACCCCATGCCGTAGATGCCTTGCCTTTCCTGATGCAGCCGGAAGCCTATCCTCCCCGCTTGGTTTGCGTTGTGGCGGGTGAAGATGGATTTCTTCGGCATGAGGTTCGCGTCAGTCTCTGCAATCAATTGTTGCGGAGTGGTAACCAGCAGAAGGAGGAGGCAGGAGAAGAAGTCGATGATCTGTTCGACTTGACGACTTGCGCGGGGCGTGAGGCGGAGCTATCCGATGTGTTCGACGCACTTCGTGAGCGGTCGCTGTTCGGAACCAGCCAGCGGGTGGTGGTGGTAGAAGATGCCGATCCGTTTGTGAAGCGTTATCGGCCCCAGTTGGAAAAGTACATGGAGCGACCGATCCGCGATGCTTTATTGGTACTCGATCTGCAATCCTGGCTGAAGACGACGCGGCTGGCAAAAGCGGTCGCCAAGCTCGGCTTGACCATCCATTGTCGAGTGCCGCAGCAAGGGCGTGAAGCCACGACCTTGGTCAAGCAACTCAAGGATTGGCTCATCCATACGGCCCAGAACGTGCATGGAGTGCGGCTGCAGCGGCCGGCAGTTGACTTGCTGTTGGAACGGATGCCCAGGGAGGTGGGGATTCTTTACCAGGAAGTGGCCAAACTGGCCTTGCTGGTGGATCCTGGAGCAAAAACTATCGATCGACAATTGGTCGACGAACAGGTGGGTGGGTGGCGGGCGCGAAAAACATGGGACATGATCGACGCGGCAGCCGAAGGCCGCGCGGACGATGCACTGAAGCAACTCGACCGGCTCATCGCCTCGGGTGAGGATCCTCATGCCCTGTTACCGCAGATGGCCTCCACTTTCAGGCGTTTCACCCTGGCGGTTCGCCTGTACGAGAATGCCGACCGGCAGGGACAGCGGCTCTCTCTGAAACAGGCGTTGGAGCAAGCAGGCATACCCAAATTCAAGCTACAGTCGGCCGAAGGCCAGTTGCGCCAAATCGGTCGCGAGCGGGCCCGGCGGTTGCTGGGTTGGCTGCTAGCAGCCGACCTGGAGTTGAAAGGCTACAATTCGACTCCCCAGCGTGCCCGCCGAGTGATTGAAACGCTGGTTGTCCGCTTATCACGCCAGGCTTCGCCACCTCGTCAACCTCCTTCGGCTCGGTCCAGACAAGCTACGCCAGCAGGAATACGCTGACGAGTGAGCTTGCCGAGGACCGCTCTTTCTTCTACGATCCGCCTCTCGTTTTGGAGCAAGCCGAGTTTCAGCAATAACGTTCCAGGTAGGCCAGCGGTGCGTAATAGCAACCAATCGACATCAAACCAGAAGCATGGATCCGGTAGACCCGAACAGCCGGTCCGTCGGGGCGACAAACGGGGATTGCCGTTTTGGGATCCTTGCTGGCGAATGGTC
>JAJRWS010000070.1 GCA_024276705.1 Planctomycetota bacterium
ATGGGCTCTTTATCCCGAGAGCACCGGCGGCAGCGGCGATAACCGGCATGTTGCTCAACATTCCGATCTATGGACTGCTCCACCTGAGCCCCGGATTTCTCGAGTCGGTTGGATTGGCCAGCCACGCGGCCTGGCTTGACTGGCTGGCAGTGCAGGCCGAGGGAACCTGTTTCCTGAACAAGATGGCAATCACTTTCACGCTCCTCATGGTGGCGATGGGCGTCATCACTTACCTATGGCCACGGGAGCGGCCAGTTAAAATGCCGGTCCGTGAACAATTCGATGCCCGGCCAGCTCCACTGGTCCTCTCGATCGGCGCGACAATCATCGCGATCGTTATTGGGCTCTATGTGGCTTTATGGTAGCCCTTTACCGCCCACGATGTTTTCAATCTCTGGTGAGCCTCCCTGGCTGCGAGCCGCCCCAAGGCCAGCTTTTCTTTTTTTTTCTGAACCGCCTCCCTGAGCAAATCGGCGGCCTGCGGCCTTGAGAGTTTGCCGAGCCTGACGTAAATCAGTTCGCGGCCCCAGTCAAAGCGGTTTTGATTTTGGCTGCTTTGCACATGGACTGCAGTTTCTGAGATTTGCAGCCGGAGGCTGCAAATCTCAGAAATAATAAAAGGCCGGTTTATGCAGCCAAATTCGTGCGATTGTGGATCAGGTTGAATTATTTTTCGTGGGAGTGACCACGTAGCGGTCATCGTCAATAAATCATTGAGAATAATCTGCGCCCGTAGAGCTTTGTGACGATTGGCATGCAAAAGGGTCGATCGGAGCGTCCCACGGTGGGGCGCGGCGATCGATCCATTCATTTCTGAAACAATCGGCTCACGGCCGGTTTTTCAGAAACTGCAGGTTGATGTGTCTTGGCAATAATGGACCGATACCTAAACAGGCGTTTTGCAGAGAGCCCCATCGCCGCGAAGCGCGAATTTCGGTCGAGATTGTTCTAGCTCCCCGAGGGGCCACTGGGTTTCAAGCAGCTAGATTTTTATGGTACGCCCGTGGACACCTGTGGTATACTACGGGTGAGGCTAGTGGAAATGTGGGGCCTCCATTGCGTCACCTGACGCGTTACTGATTCGTACCCCCACCCATAAAAAACCCCATGTCAATCGATCTTACCCCTGAACAACGCCAAGCCGCTTTGGCCAACGAAGGCAGGCCGCTCCATATCCACGATACCGAGAGCCAAAAAGTATTTCTCTTGGTTGAGCAGGGAGTAGAGCCGACCTTGGACGAAGAATACATACGCCAGGGATTGCAGGTCGCCCGTCAGCAAATCGAGCGGGGAGAGTTTGCCGATGGTGACATCGAGACGGTAATCGCCGAAGCAAAGCGTCGTCACTCCGAAAATAATTGATCGCATGCTTCGCCTCATCCGCTCTGCCCAGTCGGAAGAAGACCTTTACGATTGAAAAGAATCGTAGGTGTAAGACATGGACAGAAAGAGGGGATGGGGGCATGCTGTCGTCCTTTGTCTCTTTCTCCCACACTCATGCCAAATACTGCCGTTGCCCATCCGCCCGCCGCCCATCTCGATGCCACCGATCAAGACGAAAAAGCCTACAAAATCTCTGAACACCGTTTTGGCCGCGTAGTCGTGACATTACTCGGAAAGGATGTCAAAAAGCAAGACGGCACCAGTTTTACCAAAAAATTCTACAACGTCGAGAAGATTTGAAAGCTGCCGTACTCAATGGCTCAGGTCGCAATGCATGCCTTCATCCTGAATTTTTGGCTCTGTGCGGCCATTACTATCTGGAGCCAATCGCCTGCCAGAGGCAAGATCCCGAATCGAAGGGAATCGCCGGGGCTGGGGTAGAATATGTAAAACGCAATGCCTTGCAAGGCCGGTAGGAACAGCTTGTCTGCTGGGAAGGCTACCAGCAACTGTCCGTCATCTGGCGAGATGAAAGTCGCCAATGTATGTAAACATGCGACGACAGGCCAGCATCCAGTCGATCGGATGCAGGAAGAAGGGTTGCGCGCTCTACCGCCAACACGTTTCGATACCGACCAGCTTACGCCAACCGTGGTGACGACGCATGCAGCGAGCCGGTTCGATGGGAACCGTTATTCGGTTCCGCTCGATCTGGTGCGCAAACCGGTGACCATCCGTGCCAATGACACCCACCGATGGTCATGTCCAGCGCCAGCATGGTATCCGCTTCCTGAAGCTTGCGAATAATCTGCTCCGGCGTGTGACGCTTGCCTTGTCGCTTCTTCATCGAGAGTCTCCTTTCGCCCTTCCAGGGCTCTGGGTACTCTCCTAACAGATGGATCAGTTTTTGGGGAGCACGCCAGATCCGAGCTGTCGTCCGATTCGGCCCCAGCTTTAAGATCCCATAAATCCAGGGAGGAACCTTGACACCTCCAGTACATTTACATTATCTGTTGATATCAAGCTTTCGAGCAACCAATAATTGCGCAAAGTGTTATGCTTTTTCACCGGCCTGGGTGAAGGCCACTCATGAGTGCCACCAGAGCACGCATGAAATTTGTAGCCTACTTGACGGTTCGATCCAATCGACAGATAACCGCGTTAGACCCCGCGGATGAGGGAAAATTCCGTAACGTTATCGGTGAGGCTATCGAGGCGATTATCGGTCGTACTCCAACGGCTAGGACTTTTTTCGTGCTGACATGATGGGGAGAATACCCGTGACACTGCTCTCTGGCCGCCGGGCTGCCTTAGCGTTTGCTTTTTGCCTCCTCCTCGGAGACCGAAACGGTCCTTTCACTCTGGAGGCGGAAGCATCGAACGCGGAGCGACCGAACATCGTCGTGATCTTTATCGATGACATGGGGTACGCCGATATTGGACCGTTCGGTGCCAAAGGCTACGCAACCCCCCAGCTCGATCGGATGGCCCGCGAGGGACGTAAATTTACCGATTTTCACGCGGCCACGGCCGTTTGCTCCGCTTCACGGGCCGCCCTGCTCACCGGCTGCTATCCGGAACGGGTCGGGATACTAGGGGCTTTGACCCCAAACGTCGACTATGGTTTGAACCCCGACGAATTCACCCTGGCGGAGCTTTGCCAAGCGCGTGGGTATGCCACGGCCATTTTCGGCAAATGGCACTTGGGAGATCGCCCACCGTTCCTTCCTTTGCAGCACGGTTTCGATGAATATTTCGGCCTCCCCTATTCGAATGACATGTGGCCTTACCATCCGGAAATGACCAAAGTGCTGACCGGTCGAGAGAAACGGAAATTCCATTTTCCCGATCTCCCTCTCTATGAAGGGAATCGGGTGGTGAACCCGAACGTGACCCCTGAGGATCAGACGCGGCTCACGACCTGGTACACCGAACGGGCCGTCGATTTCATCGAACGTCATGCAGCGAGGCCCTTCTTCTTGTATCTGCCCCACACGATGGTCCATGTGCCGATTTACGTTTCCGAAAAGTTCCAAGGGAAAAGCGAGCGCGGCCTATTCGGCGATGTGGTCATGGAACTCGACTGGTCGGTTGGACAGATTCTCGCCACGCTATCGCGTCTCGGCCTGGACGAAAAAACCTGGGTCATCTTCACCTCGGACAACGGGCCCTGGCTCAGCTATGGCGACCATGCCGGTTCGGCCAAGCCTCTGCGAGAAGGAAAAAGCACGATGTTCGAAGGGGGATACCGCGAACCGTGTCTCATGCGCTGGCCCGGCAAGATCCCAGCGGGCACGACGTGCGACGAATTCGCAACCACGATGGACCTCTTGCCGACGATCGCCAGGCTGATCGCCGCCGACCTGCCGAAGGGCCGCAACATCGATGGCAAGGATATCTGGCCCCTCATTGCGGGAGAACCCAATGCCGTCAGCCCGCACGAAATTTTTTACTGCTACTACATGGGGGAACTGCGCGCGGTTCGCGACCGTCGCTGGAAATTGCACTTTCCTCATTCCTACCAAACACTCGCCGGTCGTCCAGGGGGCCAGAATGGACTCCCCGTCCCTTATGCCCACGCCAAAATCGGCCTCGAGTTGTTCGATCTCGCTAGCGACGTCGGGGAAACGACCAATGTCGCCGCCCAGCACCCCGCGATCGTCGCCCGTCTCCAACGCCATGCCGAACAAGCGCGAGAGGAGCTCGGCGACCGCCTGACCGGTCGGAAAGGGAGCAACCTGCGACCCGCCGGCAGGATACCGAAGTAAGTCGGCCTGCCATGGCCCCCGCCACGGAATCATGTCAGGTGTCCGACTCATCTCCTACAGTTGCATTTTGCATGTGCTGCTTCTATGTCAATGAAAAATCCAGAGGCGTGGCACCATGCAATGCTGTCAAACCCCAATTCGACGCCATCCAATAACGACTTACGTCAATGTGAACGGCGTAACTGTAGAATATGGGTCATGGATTTCCGCGTAGCCCCGATGCGGGAAGACAAACTCCATGGGCCGGACGATCGGTTCGCCCGTCTGGACCGCCTCGCGGGCGAGGGGCAAAATTTCGCTCCCCATTTTTCGTGCAGCTTCGCCATCCTCCGGCGTTCGTCCGAGCCGGACGGAGCCGGATCGGACGAACGCCAAATTCTCCGGACTCAGGATCCGTCACGGTGCCAGGTGCTATCGCCCAATTTGTACCGGTGTGTGTAGGGATCGACCTGGGATGTCTCCATGAGGGTTCAGGGACAGACTCCTCGCGCCGACGACTCGATCGTAGTCGATGCTTTCGCCCTGGCTGGGATACGAATCGAGCGTTTCCTGTAGTTTTTGGCGGACAAGCCGCGTCCGCTCGTTGGCTTCGTCCGTGGGGAGGGGATGTTTCTCCAGCACATCCTCGACCGTATCGTAAAGATTGCCGTTGTCGTAAAGTTTGAATCGTCGGTCGCGCGCATAGCGCACTTCCCAGTGGTAGAACATGCTGTCGAATTTTTTCGCGTAAGGCCTTGGAAAATAATAGCCGTAGATCGACTCGCGTTTTCCACCCGCTTTTCCCAGGCAATGTGGCCAGAAGCTGCGACCGTCGCCTTGGCGAATCTCTTTTGGAGGCAATCCGGCTGCTTCCACGAGAGTAGGAAAGAAATCGGAAAAGCAGATCAGATCGTCATTGGCCTGGCTGGGCGGAATTCGCCCCGGCCAATTCGCGATCAACGGAACATGGGTACCGTAGTCGTGGGTGCGTCCCTTGCCGCCACGTATTCGCCGGCCTCGGAGCTCCGAAGTTACCATTCGGTTGGTTCCGTTGTCACCGGCGAATAGAATCAGCGTATTTTCGCGAAGACCGCATGCTTCGAGCGTATCGACAACGCGGCCAACGCATTTGTCCATGTAGGCAACCATGTCGACGAAATTTTGCTTGGGGCTGGTTTCGCCACGGTTGACGCTATCGGGGGTCGGCAGAAACGGATTGTGAGGCAGCATCATCGGATAATAGAGCAAGAAGGGACGTTTTTTGTTTGCCTCGACGAATTCTGCCGCGAAATCGACCATGACGTCGGGCCCATAGGTTCCCTTGGGAAGGCCGAGGGGGGCACCATTGCGATTGAAGGAGGGATCCCAATATCGCTTTCGGCCGTAGCCAGGGTAATTCCAGACACACCAAGTATTAAAACCGGCTTCCTCTGGGGTGACGCCCCGTTTCTTGGTAAGCAATTGCCACTTTCCCGCAATGGTCGTCGCGTAGCCAAGACTCTTGAAATAGTTGGCAAAGGTTGGCTCTCCCTCGGGGTAAACCCCGAAGTCTTGGTAATTGAAAACATTCGATTTGCCAGACATCAAATTCACGCGACTTGGCGTGCAAAGCGGATTCGAGTGGCAGTTCTCGAAGCGAATCCCCTCCGTGGCGAGCGCGTCGAGACGGGGCGTATGGTACTCCTTGCTCCCGTAGCTGCCAAAGCATTCGAAGCCGACATCATCCGCCAGAATCAAGACGATATTCGGACGCGGTGCCTTACGCGGCGGCACGGCGAGGGCCATGTGCGAAGAAAGAGCGAATGGCAGTGCAACGATCAGCAGGATTTGAAGCGGTTTCATGCTTAGAATGCCAGTTTCCGTAAAGGTAAGATCGTCGAACCGGGAGTCATTGGCTTCGAACCGCCTCGGGTATTATCCCGATTGATCATGGTGATGCAATCGTTCAGTTACGCCAACCCGACGCATCACATTACGCACATGTTCGAGCGCCTGTTGGAAGTTATCCAGTCCGACATACTCCAGAATCCTCATGCTGTACTGGAGTACAAAGCCTCGCTTCGCCACGGGGCCGGGCCCACATGCCTCCTCCAATCTCGATATTCCCTCTCCCCTGAGAGCGGAAGAACACTTTCCGGACCTGTATCCGCACCTTCAGTCTCACTCAAGCCGGGATTCCTCACAACCGAGTTTGCGCAAAACTTGCAAGGTTTTTACCGAAGGGCGCGGTTCTGCCACGTGGCCAAACGCTTGCAAACAGTCGGTTACGAAACGGCGTTGGTCGGCAAATGGCATCTGAAGAAGGCGCCGTCCGGATTCGACTATTGGAACATCATTCGCGACCAGGGTACGTACCGTGATCCGACGATGTGCGAGATGGATTTCAGTCGAGGCCACAAGCATCGCGGTGCTTACTGTATGGACTTGTTTACCGATGTGGCTCTGAAATAGTTCGACAGACGTCTATCCGACCGGCCGTTTTGTTTGATGTTGCATTTCAAGGCAACGCATGAACCTTTTCCCCAATGCAGCTCCCCGTTCTGGAAAGAATCCTCCCCTCTCGACCGATTCCCGAGGAGGCGACGGTTTGAGGGGGGAGGGGCATCCCTCCGCCTTCGCTTCCGAATGGTACACAAAAAATGCCCATGGGACAGTGTGCAGATACATGTCCCATGGGCACGGGAGGTCTTCCTTTCTAAGAGATCGATCGCAAACTCAACCCTTGCGGCGGCGCAACAGCATCGTCCCCAACATGCCGCCCAGTCCAAGCAACAAAGTCGATGGCTCAGGAATGTTAGCCAAAGCTTGGATCTCACTTGCCGAAAGAACGCTATCGTAGATGCGCAGGTCATCCAGACCGCCAGAGAACGAGCGGCCGTTGTTTTCATAGATAGAACCAATCGCCACACGATTCGCCCCCGACGTGTTGACGCCGCTGCCCGGGTTGAGATTGCTGCTGCCTGCCAGGGCACCGCCGACGTAAAGCTTCAACTCGTCGCTGGCAAGCGAATCGTCGAAGGTTACCGCAAAGTGAACCCACTGGTCCTTCGGCAGGGCACCCGACTGAAAACCGGCCCCGTTCACCTCGGTACGCAGCGTGTAGCTGCCATCGATGGCGGTCCCATCGGCACGAATCGTCCAGCGTGTGCCGTTGCCATCGACGCCCCAGCTCACGATCGTCTGATCCTTCGCTCCGCCAGTCTCGCCATTCACACCCGTGATTCCCAGGGGGCCGCTGGCGGAATTGAGAAAGACCCAGCCGGCGATCGTGCGAGGCGTATTGCCCGTGACACCGGTGTAAGTGTTGGCCATGGCATAGTCGTTGGCATTCACACTGCCTCCATCGCCCGTGTTGTTCAGTTGCAAATAGCCCCCGACCTGGCCACCCGCCTTGAACTCTGCATTGCGATCGTTGAGAAACCCGGTACTCCAAGGGAGCAGATCAATCGGTGCTATCGCCTGACTCAGCGTGGCATCGTTGCCGTTACCGGACGAGTCGGCCGCCGCGGTACTTCCTGCTGCTTCGTCGAATTTCCAGTAGGCGACCAAGCCTGCCTGGGCGGACGAAACCGAGGCGGCACCGAACAACAGCGCCAACATCCAAACTACATACTTCTTCATGAGACCATTCTCCCTGTGACAAGAAAAAAGAAACGCGTGTCGATGGACGCCCATCGACCATTACGACCGCTACTCACGATTCACTTTAGCCTAAGCCCGGAAGGGGAACCACCAATTTAGTGCATAGTATTTATGCTTTTTTACCGTCCTGCTTAATCTTAAGAACCTATCCAAGAACCCCTTGCTGGCATTGCCACCGTGGCGATATGAAAGGTTCTTGGATAGGTTCTAAAGCATTCGGTAAAAAACCTTAATAGTATTGCGCAATTTTGGTTGCACAAAAAGACGGCTTGAATGAAACTGATGTCGTGCGCTCTGTCCGGTTGGCGTTTTCCTGCCTCGGTCGAGTCAGGAGAGCGTACCGCATGGAGAAGTATGGACCCGGTTGGCTGTCATCTTATCTTATTAGAAGGGGAAAATTCCATGTTGAAAATGATCCTGGTCAAGAGGAGCAAGCTGCTCCTTGCCTGCTGCGTGGTGGCCTGCTCTCACGGCGGGATTTTCTGGAAGATGGTGCCTTGTCGGCCGATGCCCAGACGCTGGTCTACGAAGGATTCGATTACGATCCCGCACCAAGCTTCCCCAACCCCAACAATGGTACCTTGGGCGGGGGCACCGACGGCAGCTTCGGCTGGTGGCAGGCCGACCCCTTCTGGGGCAAGCCGTGGGATCCGTATGGCGACGGCTGGACGACGACCCAGTACCTGTTCAACGATGGGAATGGCGCCGGCGTGCCCGACCCGAATCCAAGCCAGGCCATTCTCGATACGGGGCTCGACTACACCGACGGCAACGGTAAGGAGCTGGCCGTTTCTGGCAACTCGCTCGACATTACCAACTGGGACACGAACATCGCCCGGCCGGTCCGCTTCATCGACACGAACCTGGCTGGTGGATTGGGGACGACGAATTCCGATTTGATCAACAACGATGGCGAGATCGGCAACTATGGGTCAAGTGTCTGGATTAGCTTTCTTGGTAACGGACGAGACGAAACATCAAACGGCGTAGCAAGCGGCTTTGCGTTGCGGACGGATTACAGCAAATGGGTGGGGCCCGAATCGCATAACGGTCCAGGGAACGATCCGAACCCTGGCAACAATCCCAACGGGGGTGGGGGGCACGACGCTTCTCTTCACGTTGGGGGAACTGCCGACCAGAGTCCCCATAATGGCGACGGGGTTCCGACGCTTCAGATCGGGCGTGCTAGTGGTCTTCAGGCTGACGGGAGCTGGATGGATGGCGGACAGAACGACTCTTGGGGCTTCCTCAGATACGGAGGCCAGACCGCGGGCCATCCCAACCAAAATCCAGGTTCTGCTGTCGCCGTGGGGCCCGGCACCCCAGGCAATCCGACCACCGCGAGGGATGGGAATACGGTCTTTATGGTGATGAGACTCGACTTTCTCGGCCCCGAGGACCAGGTGTCCAACGGCGGCTCGGGGAATTTCGGAACCAATGTATCCGCATGGCTCAATCCAGACCTCGGTGCTGAGCCATTGGGGGCCGACCCGAGTAACTTTGCCGATGAAGTCAATGTTTGGGAGGTCGCTTTCTCGGTCATTCGGACCCTTGGCGACGCGGACACCACCTACGACGAGTTGCGGATCGGCACCTCGTACGCCGCTGTGGCGCCGATTGTTGGTGGCCTGGAAGGCGACTTCGACTTCGACGGCGATGTCGATGGGGCCGATTTCCTGGTGTGGCAACGGGATCTGGGCGATGCGGCCAACCTGACTCTTTGGCAGGATAACTTTGG
>JAJRWS010000071.1 GCA_024276705.1 Planctomycetota bacterium
GGTACACCTTATCCACGTCCTTCTTCCTCTGCGGGCTGCGTATTTCCAGAGAATCGAGTTTGAAGGTACGCGCCTGCTCGGCCATGAAGGCTGGCTCCTGATGATGAATCAGCTCGTTGCCATCTTCATCGATCAGCTTGCGGGCAAGAATTTCTTCGATTCCCAGAATCAGCTCGCTAAACGTCGCGGCAATTTTTTCACAGCTTTCCTTCTCTGCCTCCTTGAGCGATTTTTCAAATAGCTTGCGCTCATCCTCACCCAGGCTCATCCGCCGCGAAAATTTTTGCGTATCGATCACGATACCTTCGATTCCCGAGGGGACCTCCAGCGAATCATTCTTGACATCTTCCCCCGCGCGACCAAAGATCGCATGGAGCAACTTTTCCTCCGGCGTCAATTCCGTTTTGGACTTGGGCGAAACTTTGCCCACAAGAATATCGCTCGGTTTGACGTAGGTGCCTGTTTTTACGATGCCACTCTCGTCGAGATTCCTCAACGCTTTTTCACTCACGTTGGGAATATCACGGGTAAACTCCTCTCGACCAAGCTTCGTCTCGCGTATTTCCACGTCGAATTCTTCAATATGAATGGACGTGTAAGTGTCGTTCTTCACCAGCTCCTCGCTGATGATAATGGCATCTTCAAAGTTGTAGCCTTCGAAGGACATGAAGGCGACCAGCACGTTGCGCCCCAAGGCCAGCTCACCTAGAAACGTCGCGGCCCCGTCAGCAATCACATCGCCTTTTTCAACCCTGTCACCAACACGCACAATCGGCTTTTGATTCTGGCAGGTCCGCTCGTTCAAGCCAACAAATTTTCGCAATGAGTGCACTTCCGAACCAATTTCAATTCGCTGGGCATCCACGTAGGACACCGTTCCTTTGTGACCAGCGCGAATCAGCATGCCAGAATGCCGGGCGACATCCTTTTCCAAACCGGTACCCACAATCGGTGGATCCGCAATCAGCAGCGGCACCGCCTGCCGTTGCATGTTGGAGCCCATCAAAGCCCGGTTGGCATCGTCGTGCTCCAGGAAGGGAATCAGACCCGCGGAGACGCCAATCATCTGGCTGGGGGCAACATCGATGTATTCCAGCTTCTCCACTGGCACCATCACAAAATCGGCACGATGGCGGGCAACGACCGTCTTCGCCTTAATGCAATTGTCCTTAATCGGCTCATCCGCCGAAGCGACGAATGCCTCGGACTCCTGGTCGGCCCGCAACCAGACGACCTCATCGGTCAGCCGGCCACCCTTGAGCTTGCAGTACGGCGTCACGAGAAATCCATAGTCGTCAACCGTGGCGTACATGGCCAGGCTGGAAATGAGGCCGATGTTGGTGCCTTCAGGCGTTTCAATCGGACAAATTCGCCCATAGTGCGAAATGTGCACATCTCGCACTTCAAAGCCGGCTCGCTTCCGATTGAGCCCACCCGGGCCCAACGCGGACAGGCGCCGTTCGTGCGTAAGCATGGAAAGCGGATTCGTCTGGTCCACGACCTGGGACAATTCACCGCGACCAAAAAAATACTCAATCGCCGCGGAAATACTCTTGGGGTTGATCAGGCTGCGGGGCGTCATATCCTCGGCATCCTTCAAGCTCATGCGTTCCTGGACCGTACGCCGGAGCTTAAGAAATCCTTTACGGATCTCGTCACAAGCCAATTCATCAATCGTGCGTATGCGCCGGTTACCCAAATGGTCGATATCGTCCACCGCAGCGCTAGGATCCTCAGCCACCAATCGCAACAAATACTCGATGGTACGAATCAAATCCTCGGGGCGCAACACCATCTCTTCTTCGGAAACATTCAAGCCCAATTTGCGATTGATTCGGAAACGACCAACCCGACCCAAACGATAACGATTGGAATCGAAGAACTTTTCCTGGAACAGAGTCCTCGCCTTCTCCAACTGAGGCGGATTGCCTGGCCGCAGACGCTGGTAGATACGCAGTAGTGCTTCCTCGTGACTGGAAGTATTGTCTTCCGCCAATGCATTGAGCAAATGGGGAGTGGGAGGCAGGTCCATCACGGCGACGCTTTTGACCCCCGAAGTACAAATAACTTCCGCCGTATTTTTTGAGATGCGTTGTCCCGACTCGAGAATAATCTCTCCCGCACGATCCGAACCAACCGGGTAAATAACATCTTCAACCGCAATTTTTCCTTCGATCTTGTTCGCACTACGACCGTCGACAATTTTGAGCTTGCTCGCAGCGTAGAACGTTCGCATAATTTCTGCGTCCGAACCAAGGCTGGGACTCATCGCGCGCAACAACGTCGTGGCCGCGAATTTTCCGCTCTGATCGATGCGGACGGTGATGCTATCCTTCTTGGTCGTATTCACTTCAATCCAGCTACCACGTTCCGGAATCACTCGGCAACTGTGCAGGCGACGTTCCCCCGCCTCCAATTCGCTGACAAAGTCAATTCCCGGACTACGATGCAGTTGGCTGACAACAACCCGTTCCGCGCCGTTGATGATGAATTCGCCACCGCCGAGCATGATGGGCAGATCGCCCAGATAGACCTCTTCCTCCACCGGTTGATCCTTCACCAGTCGCAACCAGATGCGAAAGGGTCTGCCATAGGTTAGACGCAACTGGCGGCATTCATCCGGCTCATAACGGGGTTTCCCCAGTTCGTAGCGAAGATACTCAAGCTTGATGGTCTTATCATAGCTTTCAATGGGAAAGATCTCGCGGAGAACACTTTCCAGACCGTCGACTTTACGACTTTGAGTCAATCCTTCTTTGTACTGAAGAAATCGCTCATAGCTGGCTGTTTGAATTTTCGTTAAGTCCGGAATGGGAAATGACTCCCGGCCACTACCAAAGCGTCGGACTTCTTGGATGGCCAAACGCCGCTGAGATGTGACTGCCATAAGGCGGGATACTCCGTTCTCATAAGGACGAGACCTCGAGAGATGCGTAACTCGCCGACGGTGCGCTGCCGCCGGTACGCTACACATTTTCAGGTCAAACAGGTGAAAACGTTACAGAACGCTTGTCCAATGCATACTGTGCCATGCAATACGAATCTTCCGGCATGATCACGCGCACGAATACTTGCCCGTTGGAATTTGTAATCGCGGCACTCCCAGGAGCGAGATTCGACCAGACATGCGAGATATGAATCTACTTGCACGGAACCCCAATCTGCACGGAAAGGAAAACCATCACATGGATAGACTCCATCCATGAGCGCATCATGGCTGGAAACATTCCCTGCAAGTGCTACTTGATGGAAACGGTCGCACCGGCCTCTTCCAACTCGCCCTTGACCTTTTCGGCATCTTCCTTGGAAACACCTTCCTTGACTTTGGTTGGCGCCGCTTCCACCAAATCCTTGGCTTCCTTCAACCCCAAACCAGTAGCACTACGAACCACTTTGATGACACCAATTTTCTTCTCGCCAAAGTTTTCCAGCACCACGTCAAATTCCGTTTGCTCCTCCGCCGCCTCGCCATCGCCATCCCCAGCTCCGGGTGCGGCCATCATGACCCCACCACCCGACGCTGGCTCAATCCCATGCACGTCCTTGAGATAATCGCTCAGCTCCTTGGCTTCCTTCAGCGTTAGTTCGACAATTTTATCACCCAATTCCTTAGTGGAATCCGCATACTCGACAACTGCTGCATCGGTTGACATGGGTCAATCCCCTTTCATTCTTGTTTCACTTGGGCCGGCCATGCCAACCACGATTCACTTACCTTGACTCAGCATCCTGCTCTTCTTGCTCAACCTGACCCTCTTGCTCAGCCTGGCCTTTTTGCTCAAATTGACTAGCCAGACTTCCTCCAGGCCCAAGCATTTGAGCGGAAAGATTTGCTCCTGGACTAAGAATTTGACCAACCAGAAGACTCAATTGCTCCGACCGGCTGGGCCACTTACTTACGGCCAGCACCTCCTGGGCAGACAGCCGGGAGCCATCCATCACCCCCCCCTTGGGGGCGAATGGGGCAAATTTGTCCCCCTTGGCCAACCGCGCGACTTCCTTTGCAAGCGAGACCACATCCTCACTACCCCAAACGATGGCCGCGGTACCTTCGATACCCTCAAAGGCCGACGCCAGTGTGGTTCCTTCCGTTGCCCTGCGCGCCAGACTGTTTTTAACCACCAGCAGGTGAATACCCTTTTGCCGCAATTCGCGCCGCAACACCACGTTCTGGTTTGCTTCCATACCCACGACATCAACAACCAGCGCATCGGACACCCCGTCCAATCGGTTCTTGAGATCATCGGCAATCAGGTTTTTAAGATATTTACTCATGACTTAGGCTTTCTTTGCATCAAATGGCAACACTCACACTGGGACTCATAGTTGCACTAATATACACCGCCCTGAGATAGGTTCCCTTCACGGCGGCTGGCTTCATGCCGACAATTTTGTCAACAAATGCTTGTATATTGTCCACCAGATTCTGTCCGTCGAAACTCAACTTCCCGACCACCGCATGGATATTGCCGCCCTTGTCGTTGCGAAATTCCACCTTGCCCGCTTTGTATTCAGCAACTGTCTTGGCAACATCGGGAGTCACCGTTCCAGCACGTGGAGAAGGCATCAAACCCCGAGGCCCCAATACGCGTCCAAGCGGACCAACCACCTTCATCATGTCCGGTGCGGCAATACAGGCATCAAAATCAGTCCACCCACCTTGAATCCGCTTGGCCAGGTCTTCCTCTCCCACCACATCGGCCCCTGCTTCCTTCGCGGCTTCCGCCATGGGCCCCTTCGCAAAGACGACCACGCACAATTGCCTGCCAATTCCATGCGGAAGCACTATGGAACCGCGCACGATCTGGTCAGCCTGAGTGTGATCCACCCCCAGACGCATGGCGATTTCCACCGACTGATCAAACTTGGTGCCATCGAATTTCTTCAGCGCGGCAACCGCCTCAGTCAGCGGCAAAGCCTCTTGGGGACGCTTTTCCGCAAGCGTCTTCATGCGTTTCGTTGTTTTTGTCATGAAAATTCCGTCAAACGAATCTTTGAGGATTGCGGCTCCCATGGATCCTACACCCACATCGAACTCTCCGGCCGCAATCCGCAAAGTTCGGCTTGACCAGACACTAGCCTTCCACCAATAAACCCATGCTCCGAGCGGTACCAGCAATCATCTGAACCGCGCTGTCCATGTCGCTGGCATTGAGATCCGCCATCTTTGTGTTCGCAATCTCCTCCAGTTGAGCACGGGTCACCGAGCCCACTTTATCACGATTCGGCACCCCCGAACCCTTGGCGATATTCGCCGCCTTCTTGAGCAACACTGCAGCGGGAGGACTTTTTGTGATAAAATCGAAGGAACGATCGCTGTATACGTTCACCACGACCGGAATCATCATCCCGCCAGCCTCTTTGGTGCGATCGTTAAACGCCTGCACAAACTGGCCCAAGTTGATGCCAAACTTACCTAACGCGGTTCCGACAGGAGGTGCCGGCGTTGCCTGTCCACCAGGAATCTGAAACTTCGCCGTACCCGCCAATTGTTTTGCCATGACCTGCTCGTGAATTATTTCTTCGTTTATGTTTTGGGGCCGCCGAGCCCGACGGTATCAACATCACTTGAATTCGCATCTCACTGCGGTTTAGCTCGCGACCTCTACACCGACTCGATTTGCCAATACTCCAACTCGACAGGCGTGCTCCGACTGAAAATATTGATCATCACCGTCACCCGCCCACTCGCTTCGTCAATGTCATGGACATCGCCTTCAAACCCTTCAAATGTGCCTTCCTTGATTTTCACCCGATCCTTGATTTTGAAACGAATGTCCAACTTCGGCGATTCGTCGTGCTCCTTCTCCTCCTCATGGACAATCCGGGCCACCTCATGATCCAGCATGGGGGTCGGCTTTCCACCGGAACCGGTGAAATCACCGATGCCAGATGTCTCACGAACAGCAAACCAGGTATCATCGTTGATGCACATGGATACCACGATATAGCCCGGGTAGAGCTTACGTTCGACGACCTTTTTTTTACCGCCCTTAAACTCCGTAACCTTTTCGGTTGGCACGATGACATCGCCGAAATATTCCTCAAGCCCCTCAATGGCAATTTTACGCCGTAAAGCCTCGGCGATGGACCGCTCCCGATTGCTCTGCACTTTCAGGATGTACCATGACTTTTTCGTGGCCGGATCTTCTTCGGGCTCCTGGCTTTCCTGAGCATCTGCGCCATCCCGTGCAACCACTTCCTCTCGAGAACCTTCTTCCGAAGACTCCCCCGTCGACTCCCCTGTCGGCTTCTCGTCGGCCCCTGCATCCACCGGGGAAGAATCTGCATCCACCGGGGAAGGGTCCGCAACAACCTCCGGCCCATCGACCTCTTCGGCAACCGACTCCAAAAGGGAATCGTCTGCCGTCTTCTTTTCTTCCGTAAGATCCCTTTCCCCAGCAATATCTTCCCCAGCAACAGCGTGCCCATCCCCCAAAGCACTCGAGGACCCCAAAGCACCCGAGTCTGAGTCGACCACCTCTTTATCCGCCACGTTATTGGATTCGTCGCTCACCGGAGTATGCCTTCCTTCAAGTGAACAAGACCTGCGCAATTTGCCCGGGGGACAAACATCCACCCATCACCACACCTGGAACTGCCTGCGGCAAAACTTTGACAACAACGCGACCGACCGATGTAACCGAGAATCAAACCCCAACGACCAAGCAATCTAACTACCCAAACCCAACACATGCCCCAACAACCACTTCAGCACGATGTCGTACATAAACAAAGTTGCAGCCAGAAAAAATATCACCACGATGACCACCACGGACGCCCGGTACAATTCACCACGACTGGGCCAGGAAACTTTGTTCATCTCCGCTTCAACCGAGATCAGGAAGTCAGCAAAACGAGGGATATTGACCACTCGAAAACTGGCCCACAAACCAACAATCAAAACAACCAAAGGAGTACCGTAACGTCCCCACTCCGAAAGCGCATAAGAATTCAGCCTCCAGGCACCAATCGCGACGGCCACCGCCAACGCAACAAAAGTTGCCTGCCGGGCGATTTTTCCCTGTCTCCGCTTGTAACGCGAAGCAGTAAACATACCAGCAATAATCTCAGCCACGCCGCCACCCAAAACAATTTGCCCAGGGACTTATCCCATCCTACAATAGCCCAGCCCGCCAACGACCAGACGTGCAACAAGCCAAACTTGCAACAGCCCAAACTTGCAACAGCACGTCCACCAGCAGAGGCTTTACGAGGCACAACATCTAATTAAATGGCAGGGGCGGTGGGACTCGAACTCACAACCCCCGGTTTTGGAGACCGGTGCTCTGCCAATTGAGCTACACCCCTACACTTCAAGGGGAAAGGATGAAGGCGGAAGGGGGAGCAATCTATCTTCCTTCTGTATTTCGCCTTCCGCCCTCCACTTTTATCAAAATCACTTTTACTCAAGAATTTTCGTCACCACACCGGAGCCTACCGTTTTGCCACCCTCACGAATCGCAAACCGTACGCCATCGTCCATCGCAATGGGCTTCATCAACTCGACCGACAGTCTGGCATTGTCACCCGGCATGCACATATCCGCATCACCCACCAGATTTGCCGTGCCCGTTACATCCGTAGTACGAAAATAGAACTGCGGGCGATACCCGTTAAAGAAGGGGGTATGACGCCCACCCTCCTCCTTACTGAGCACGTACACTTCCGCCTCAAACTTGGTATGCGGCGTGATCGAACCTGGCTTGGCCAGCACCTGGCCTCGCTGAATCTCCTCCCGCTTGATACCACGCAAAAGACAACCCACATTGTCACCCGCCTGGCCCTGATCCATCGTCTTATTGAATGCCTCCACTCCCGTGCAGGTCGTTTTAACCGACTCCTCGGACAGGCCAACGATCTCCACCTCTTCGCCAACCTTCACAACCCCTCTCTCGATACGCCCCGTAGCCACGGTACCCCGCCCTTCGATCGAGAAAACGTCTTCAATGGCCATCAGGAAAGGCTTGTCGTTCTCGCGCATCGGCTCCGGGATGTACTCATCGATCGCATCCAACAGCTCGCTCATACACTTCGCCGCTTCGGGATCCCCGGGATTCTCTATCGCCCCCTTGGCATTACCGCGCACAAGCGGCACATCGTCGCCAGGAAAGCCATATTGAGTCAACAACTCACGAATCTCCAGCTCAACCAATTCAAGCAATTCTTCATCGTCAACCAGATCGCACTTGTTCAAAAACACGACAATCCGAGGCACGCCAACCTGGCGTGCCAACAGGATATGCTCGCGAGTCTGAGGCATCGGGCCATCTGCCGCGGAAACCACCAGTATCGCACCGTCCATCTGGGCAGCACCGGTGATCATATTTTTAATAAAATCAGCATGCCCAGGACAATCGATATGAGCATAGTGTCTTTTGTCTGTCTCGTACTCCACATGCGCCACGGCAATGGTGACAGTTTTCGTTTCATCACGAACCGTCCCCCCCTTGGCGATGTCCGCATACGACTTAGCCTTGGCATAGCCTTTCTCAGCCTGAACAGCCAAGATGGCTCCAGTCGCCGTTGTTTTTCCATGATCAATGTGACCAATCGTGCCCACGTTGACGTGTGGCTTGGTACGTTCAAATGTATCCTTAGCCATTTTTCTCTCTAACCTCGGTCGTGTTTCAATGACAAAACTGGAGCCGCAAACGAAACCGTAACGTTATACGCCTTCACTACTTAAGCAATTAACCAGAGCTGCTGATGAGACTTGAACTCATGACCTCGTCCTTACCAAGGACGCGCTCTACCAACTGAGCTACAGCAGCAGCTAAGCAGAGAAACCAGAGCTCAGAGCCACAAATCCCATCTCCTTTTTCGCGCCTCAACTCGATCTCTCTCTAATCTCTCCAAAGCGCCCTCAATTTTTCCAAAGCGGGTGAAGGGAATCGAACCCTCGTCTTCAGCTTGGAAGGCTGTGGCTCTACCATTGAGCTACACCCGCCTATCCAATGCGGAATTCGGAATGCGGAATCTTCAAATTGTATTCCGCATTCCGACTTCCGAATTCCGAATTTAATATGGGGGGTACAGGATTCGAACCTGTGAAGGCATTGCCATCAGATTTACAGTCTGACCCGTTTGACCGCTTCGGTAACCCCCCCGTCTTCCGCCAACAATTCTGTCTTCCATTAACAGGGCCTGCCGCTAATAGAATCTACCTAGCAAATGAACCTTCTGCCGACCAACTCCCATTCATGTACAACCTGCCACCTGTGCTCTTTTGAGTTTTTGGCCTTTTTCGTGCTCATACGAGCTAGCGGAGGGACTTGAACCCACAACCTGCTGATTACAAATCAGCTGCTCTGCCAATTGAGCTACGCTAGCCTGGCAAGGGGAGCTTGTGCGAATCAACCAATATAACGCTCTGCCAAATAGCTGCAAGGCGGAAGGACGCGAATTTTGCGCCAAAAAATTGTCTGAGCCCCGCCAAACCAGAAAAACGGCCCCCAGCCGCAGTTCTATCTCCGCCCGAACGTGAACAGTCCCCCCAAATCGCCACCCTCAGGGCTAAATCAAGAAGCCCGGAGGGGATACCTCCGGGCTATTGATCCTGCATTTCAGCGATTTGCAATCAAATCTCCAACGCGATTTTCTCCTCCTGGGCGGCTAATCGCAACTTACCAAGTGCCCGTGCTTCAATCTGCCGGATACGTTCCTTCGTCACGCCCAGTTGAGCCCCTACTTCCTTAAGCGTTTGGGGCTCACGTGAATGGTCCAAACCAAATCGGCCGATAATGATTTTTTGTTCCCGTTCATCCAGCCGCTTGAGAATTCGCGAAATCTTGGCGACTCGATCCTGCTGGGCGCTTTCTTCCAGCATCGGGTTGGCCCGTTTTTCCTGGGTAATTGCGAATAGTTCATCATGGCTCGTACGAAATCGATCCCGCTGCCGATATTCACTGGGAATTGTCCGAGCAAAATTCTTCATGATCGCCCAACTGGCATACGTGCTGAATTTATTACCGCGGGCAAAATCAAATTTCTCGGCTGCCCGCAATAATGAGACATTGCCATCGCTCACCAGTTCAAAAAAGTTCTGGTCCGCAGTCACATGGCGTTTGGCAATCGATACCACCAGGCGTAGATTGGCCTTGGAAATCTGGTTCTTGATTTCCACAATCCGTTCGTAGAGTAGCTCAATTTCGTCCATCACCGACGCTTTGGGATGGAGCTGATCGAGCTGCCCACGAAGCTTGGAAGCCTTGTATTTCAGGTAGTTATACATTCGAAACAAGTGGTGTTCCTGCTCTCGGCTCAACAGGGGAATTTCATACAAACTGGCCAGATAGGGCGGTAAACCGGCCGGTCGCCGCGCTTTGCGGTTTGGCGTTTTGCATTCCGGCATTGGCCCCAGACAGGCTTTATCGGCACCCTTGCGGGAAAACCGTGGGTTGTCGATGTAATCCAGCGGCAACTCTATAATCCGTGTGGCTCGACATTCGTTAATGACCCGGTAGATGGTTGTTTTCGTACGCCGATAGTCACTGCAGAGTCGATCAACGGAGGTACCGCGACGATATGCTCGGTAGAGATTTTCTTTCTGTTCTTCGGTCAACGGGCCTGCCCCCGAGGGGAAAATGGCCACCTGGGGATGCGCCTGATCGTATTGTCTCAAAGCGGCCCGAATGGTTTCCACGCTGCGTCCGGTACGATTGGCCAATTGGCGTGCAATCTCTGCCTGCCCTCCTCCGGCTCCCGCCATTAGCTTGGCATGCCCTACGAACTCCCGCCGCTGCCGGTCGGTAAGCTGGCTGAAGCGGCCTCCGCGCTGAACTCGCTGGGCATTGTTTTTGACGAACTGATCGACGCTGCTGCGCAGAAAGCCGACCCGTTTGCGCCCATCGAATACTAACCGGCGACTCACCAACCCCAGCCCGCGCCAGCGGGAGATAGTTTTCGTCGAAACATTAAATTGCTTAGCCAGCTCTTCCACAGTGAAAACTTGTTCACCCATCGAATCGGCCCGCAACTCGGCTAAATCAGACATATCTTCGACGAATAGCCGAAGGTCGTGGACCAGATCCGCCCCGGTCCAACGCTCACGACCGATTCGACGCCAATCGCTCCCAACCAATTCCGGCCCTGCCAATTCCGGGCCTACCAAATCGGGCCCTGCCAAATCGGGGTAGCCACCCGTCCCGGTAATTTCAGACAGCACTTCGGACGCACGGTATTTATCCTGCATGCGCACCTTAGCAATCAGCCGTTCCGCCGCTTCAATTTCCGCCAGCATAGTATCTCGCGACCCGTCTTTCTGCTGACGATCGCGAAGCCGTTGAATCAGCGGTATCCGATAATCGTAATGCATCCGCTCACCTCTGTTCTCGACTGCCACTTCGAACCTACTGCCACTTCGAACCTACTGCCACTTTGGACCTACTGGTAGTACGCAGTTTGATCGCATTAGGTCGATGGAAAGTTCGCATCTCTGCGACATCACTCCTGATATGACCTTCTAGCAGTATCACAACTACTTTCCAGAAAACAACTTATACGTTTTTTGTCAAGGTGCTTTCAGCATGAGGATCTACACAGCATTTCTTGCCTGAAGGGTATACTCATCGTCTGCCGAGTGTAATTTGCCCATTTTCCACTGAACTGTCTAACCCCAACAAGTCGATGACGCAGGAAGAGGTCTTTTGGGTACTCCTAGGAAGGCGAATAAGAATGAAGACTCCGTTCTTTTCAGGCAGGTTCGGTCGACTTACCGAAAAATTCACTTGTTTCGTGCTAACTCTGGGTTGCATGCTACTATCGCTCTGCCCCTCCCTGGCACCTGCGGCTGAACCACATTTTTTACTGAAACCGGCCCTGGATGCTGGTCAGGGAGCAATTATTGAAGTTGATTTGGTAGTGGGAGGGGATCTGCTCGTCCAAGATAATGCCAATTCGGATACGCTCGATGACAAAACTCTCCCAATCGAGCCGACCGAAACGAAATTACCGCTGAGTGTGGTTGCTAAGCTGCAGTACGAGGAAAGCCTGCTCACCTGGTCCACGAAGCCACCAGCCCGTTCGCTCCGCTATTACGATACCGCACAGGCTACAATCAAGGTCGGTCAGGAAGTTCTGGAGCGGGCCCTGCCCGAGACCCAGCGTCTGGTCCTCGCCGAAGCCCGAAATTCGCTGGTCGCGATGAACGGACTTCTCGCCCCATTGACCCGGGAACAGCTTGATCTGCTCCATGTGGTCGGTGACACTCTCGCACTCGACCGGCTACTGCCAGGGCAGCGGCTGGCCGAAGGCGAAAACTGGGATCACGACACTCAAACCGTTGGTGCCTTGCTCGGCATGGACCATGTGGCTGGTTGTGAGGTGAGCAGTATGATCACGGGAGAGGAGAACCAGCAGGTTCAAATTCGCCTGGCAGGTACCGTGCATGGCACCATTGATGGCGCAGCCACGGAGATGGAACTGCGTGGCGACTACCTGTTCGACCGTTCCTTGAAGCGGATTACACGTTTCAGCCTGGCCATTAAGGAGCATCGAAAGACGGGGCCGGTCACCCCTGGATTAGACATTGTTGCCAACCTGACGCTCAAAATAACTCCGACAGAATCTTTCTCTCACCTGGACGAAAAAGTTCTTTCTCAGGCCGAGAAGCTTTCTGGTCAGATCAATCATGAGTTGCTTTACGACTCCCCCCAACATGGGGTTCGTTTTCGCCACGACGATCACTGGTACATCACCGCCGATAGCAGGGATCGATTGGCACTGCGCCGACTTCAAGGCAACGCCATGGTGGCCCATTGCAATGTAACGACCCTGCCCGCCCGCTCGGAAGGTCGCCAAACCACACTGGTACAATTTGAACAAGAAATCCGCCAAGCGTTAGGCAACCGGTTGGACCAGGTGGCCGCCGCCAAGCAGTGGACAACGGCCGCGGGACATCACTGCCTGGGACTTATTATCAATGGTAAAATCAAAGAGGTCCCCCTGCAGTGGCGATACTACCTGATCGCCGCGGACGGCCTGCCCCGAATCTCCGTGGTGGTCACCGTGGAACAAGCACAGCTCAAGGATTTTGCCGATGGCGACCGGCACCTGGTGGAATCATTGCTACTGACAGGACAGCCAACCCAGAAGGCTGCGGCCAGACCGGGAAAACCGCAAGCACGGTAGGCCTGCTACCCTTGCTCGAAGGGTTCGGTACCCTCCGTCGAGGGAATGACGACCACGCCTTTTGCTGTCACCATAAAGCCACGCCGGCGATCCTTTTCCAGGTCGACGCCGATTTTCTCGCCATCGGGAATGTGGACATACTTGTCGATGATCGCCCGCCGGACGATCGCGCCCTTGCCGACACGCACACCACGGAACAAGATGGAAGCCGTGACTTCCGCATGTTCTTCGATGCGCGATTTGGGGCCTACAATACTTCCGGTAACCCGCCCTCCGGAGACGATTGCTCCAGCGGCCACGATGCTATCATGCGCTTCACCGCGTCGTCCCGATTCTTCGTTAAACACGAATTTCGGTGGTGGCAAGTTAGACTGGTGGGTCCGGACGGGCCAGTGATCGTCGTACAAATTGAGTAAGGGGTCGACGCCGGTGAGTTCAATATTTGCTTCGTAGTAGGCATCCAGGGTACCGACATCGCGCCAATAGGCATCCTGCTTGCTGTTTTCATCACAAAAGGGAAATGCCATCACGCGATGCGTGTCAATAATGGATGGAATAATGTTACGGCCGAAATCGTGGGCGCTCTCTTTCAGGGTCGCGTCGCTGCAAAGCTGATTGAACAAGAAGGGTGCGCTAAAAACATAAATACCCATCGAGGCCAAGGCATGATGCTGGTCCCCGGGAATAGTCTTCGGATCGGTCGGTTTTTCTTCAAAACCGATAATCCGCTGCTGGGCATCTGTCTGCATGACGCCGAATTGACTCGCTTCATCCAAAGTGACCCGCAAGGCAGCAATGGTCAGATCGGCCTTTCGTTCTACATGGGCTGCTAGCATCTTGCTGTAATCCATTTTGTAGATGTGATCTCCCGCCAGGATCACAACATGTTCCGGTCGCTCTTTTTCAAGTGTATAGATATTCTGGTACACCGCGTCCGCGGTCCCTTGATACCACTGTTCGTCAATACGTTGCTGGGGCGGCACCACGTCAATAAATTCATCCAGCTCGCGGCAGAGAAGATGCCGCCAGCCAGCCGTAATGTGCCGATCCAGGCTCATTGCCTTATATTGCGTGAGCACCAGGATCTTCCGAATTCCACTGTTGAGGCAATTGGAAAGCGTAAAATCCACAATCCGGTAAATGCCGCCAAAGGAGACCGCCGGCTTAGCCCGATCGCGCGTCAGAGGTTCCAGGCGCGAGCCTTTACCACCCGCCAAAACGACTGCTAGTACTTTCTTCATGCGTCTCACGCCTCATGGATGTGACTGCCCAGATCCGATTGGGAGTGGATAATCTCGGATTTCGATCTGTGTTTCCTTAGTTCCCAATTGCCGCCTGGCCCTACCTGGACCGGGGCGATAAGCCGCCCGGCAACCGGTATTTTAATGCCAATACCGTAGCCCGGGTCGGCTTCATCGGCTATTGCTTGGAACGACTGAATTCTAATGTCAGGTTCTGACATTGGATACGGCGATTGTGCTCGTCCCACCATCGACCTGCTCGTAAATCCGCTGGTAGGCGCTCGCCATCCGTTCCACCGAATAGTGCTGGCCAACATAGGCCTGGGCGGCCGCGCCCACCTGCTGGGCCCGCTTTGGATCCGAAAGTAACTGGTCGGTCAAACGTGTACAATCGGCTCGACTGCCCACCGGCGAGAGAAAGCCGGTCCGTCCATGCTCAATGAATTGGGCATGGGGCCCGATATCGGTCGCCACCACCGGTACACGAGCGGCCATAGCCTCCAACACCGCATTGGGACCGGCTTCCCAGTCGCTACGCTGCCATAATACGTCAACATGAGGTAATATTTCCGCCACATCCGTCCGCAATCCTAAAAACCGGACCGACCCCGGAGCGCAGACCAGCCTGGCAAAGCGTTCCAGACGCCGCCGCTGAGGGCCATCGCCGATCACCAGCAAGCACGCATCGTCGTACAATACACGAACCAGTTCAAAGCACCAGATGGCATCATCCACCCGCTTATGTGCCAACAGAGGCCCCACCACGGCCAGAAGGCGTGTCTCCTGGGGCAATTCCAAATCGGCAAGCAGCTCCTTCCGGGACCGAGTTGGCTGGCTCGGCAAGGCAACACCACTGGGTATGATCACAAGCTTTTCCGCCTCAATGCCCATATTCACGCACTGCTGATACGTTGTCTGGGTACTGACCACCACCCGACCGGTACGACGAATCAGCCGTTTCAGTAGAGCCCTGCGTAACGGCCCTTTGGGTAGATGCTCCGTCAAGGTGACCACTCTAGGCACCGTAGGGTGTCCCCGCCAGAGGGCGCCCGTGTAAGCCAGCGCGGCGAGGCCCCAACAATGTACCCGATCGACCTTCCGTCGACGCAGTAAACGGGCCAGACGACCGACTGCAATGGGATCAAATGGCCAACGCTCGCGCAATTGCCGTACCGGCGCGCCCGCCGATTCGATCGCTTGATGCGTGTCACCCAGAGTACGCAAGGCGATTACTTCGCAGTCCCAACGATCGAGTGGCAATCCCTCAATCAGCAGGCGCAATTGACGCGACGAACCATAAGGATCGAGCATGGACGCGACATGCAGAATGCGGCAACGGGATTTCATCGAGTCCAGGAGGGGTGACGGTGAGATTACTTTGCAAGTACCCATTCACGGCGAGAAGCCTGAACAGTTGTTCTATCATAAAGCAGGGAGTGACGAGCGGAAACCACTGGCTGAGGGATATGGTCGAGTCCTTGTACGACTTTTGAATTTTCCCGCAGATCACGCAGATAGAAATCCTCCAGTCGCCGAATGTCGTGTATTCTGAGGGCATTGTGCGGCAATTTTCGGCTCGGAGGGTGGTTCAGCATAACTCAATGGACCCGTAATATGGCCCCGGGTGTCCACCGCCTGCTACCGGGGCCGCTCACCTGCGTGAGCAACGGACGTCCAACGATCTCTCAACCAAGGAAAGTCAAACCTGGTGCCTGAAGCAACTGGAAACTGGAGTGAGGTCATCGTGGCTGGCCATCGTTGCCTATGCTACGAACCGCCGGAACTCTCGAAAAACCTTCAAACGGTACTCTATTTGCACGACCTGGCTGAAAACGAGTCTCTGAAACAGGCATCTTTCCAATGCCAGTTCGACCGCCATGGACTCCGGCTTCTGGCCCCCAACACCGGGCCTGCCTGGTGGAGCAATCGGGTTTGTCCTGAATTCGACGCCCACCAAACCGCTGAGACCTACCTGCTGGACCAGGTACTGCCCTGGCTCTCCCGGCACTGGGGCTGTGAGCCTGGCCAGTTAGCCCTGCTTGGCATCGGCATGGGGGGCCAGGGAGCTCTGCGTATGGCTTACAAGCACCCCAATCGATTTCCCGTGGTGGCAGCCATCCGGCCTGCCATCGACTTTCAAATCCGCATGGAGGAAGGTGACCCAATCCTGGCCCGCATGTATCGCGACGTAGAAGATGCCAGGCAAGATACGGCCACCCTGCATATCCATCCACTCAATTGGCCTCGCCAACAGTGGTTTTGCTGCGACCCGGCCGACCTGCGTTGGTACGATTCGGTGGACCGTCTGCGGATGAAGCTCTATTCGCTGGGAATCCCCTTTGAAAGCGATCTGCAAACAGGTGGCGCGGAAACCTCCGCGAATCGCATGCATCACCCTGAAACGGCCCCTGAGGCCACCACGGATCAGTGGGACTACATCGAGCGGATGGCCACCCCAGCCATCGATTTCCTGGTCGCCGCGTTAGAACGGGAAAGGCTACGGGTGGTTTAAGGGACGGCTCATCAATAACTTCGGCATTTCCATGCAAAGTCGCGGCACCTTTCATCCTGGTGAGAATGCGAACCTAACGCGGTGTCCCCTGAGGCTGCTTCCGCCCCATGTCGAACTGGTTCCACTGGAGCCTTTTAAGACCTTCGATTTTCATTTCACCGGTCGCCTGGCGGTAGATGAGCTTCTGGGCGGAACTTTCCGACGGGGGACCACCCACAAACGGTTGTCGGGTCAGGGTGGCCGGGTCGCCTTCCAGCACAAACATCGTTTTCAACTGGTCGTACGTCGCCCGATCGGCGCGGGCGGTGAAGGCGCCCTGCTCGGGCACTTTTCCCTCAATGATGACTTGTCCTTGGGCCACCAGTTCCAGCGCACCTCGGTGGCCCCCAACGCGATCCAATTGCCGCGGCCGGGCCATTGGACTTTCAAAAACACCCAATTGGTCACAGGAGATCCAGATCGTATGTTCACCAGGCCCCTCCTGCAATGACCTTTGAAGCCGTTGTTGCCATGAATCAACCGGGCCGTAAATCGCCTTAACCTGACCCAGGGCGTGGATTTCCCGGCGCAGCAGATTGCCCCGAATACCCCGCACAAAATCGATCCGCAAATACCGTAACCGCTGGACCGGCCCCTGGATCCGAACCGGCCCTCTGGCCGCCCCGGGACCACCTGGCTGCCGGTTCTCACTTCCTGAAGCCATGAGACGATTGCCCGTGGCCAGATGGACCGACTCGATCCAGCCTGGCCCGTCTCCCTCCAACTGTCCGGTTTGCCGATTGACTGCCAGGGACTGCAATTCCAGCCGCTGGTGCGAGACCAAGCCTCCCGCATCTTGCTGCTGGAATATGGCGGTCACGCCATCCCAACACTCCAGCTTGACCAGTTCAGGCTGCTGCTTTCGCAACGCCCCATCGAAACGAACCGGAACCGACAACCGGGCGATCAGCCGGGCGGTTTCCAACCGCCCCCCATTTCCGACCACCAGAACATTCCGCAAAAATGTGATGTGGTCCTGATCAAGCTCCATGCTTTTTTGCCAGGAGATGGTCATCGGCTGAGCCACCGCCACGGGATTTCCCTGCAAGTCACGATCGACGAGCAACTCCAATTCTCCCGGCGAACCGATCCAAACACGGCTCGTTGCCCGATTCAGTTCGAGAGCCGCTGCCCGGATGGTCATTCCACGCACCGACACCTGAGCGGTCGCTGCGGATTGCCCACTCAAAGTGGACGCAGCCAAAATCTCGATTTGCGCCGCTGGAGTATCCGCCTTTTCAATTCGTAATTGTCCGGCCTCGATCAGCAACGGTTCCGCCGAATCGCCTTGCTCCGGTTTTTCACGGAATTTCACCCGCCCATCCACACTCACCGTGGTGGCGACTGCGCGCCGATTACGAACCGCAACTTGCAAGCGGAGTCGGTCTCCCACAATGTCATAGCTACGTTGACTCCCGCTGCCTCCCCCGCCCAGCCTGTTTTGCAAGGGCCCAGTCCCGCCACCTTCGGGGCTGCCCAGTTGGAGCTCACTCCCGTTCGGCTGCGGGGAGTCGTAATCGATCCACACCGCCAGATGGTGGACCCGTACGGTCAACTCGGCCGATTCGATCGCGACCAGGCCTTCAGCGAGCACCCGTTCGGGCACGACCTCAGCTGGCAACCGATTGGAACCCGCGGCCTGTTCACGCAGATAAAGTTTCACCTCATCCGCCCACATCTGGCCCAACCCGACCATCGTCATCTTGGGGCGACCTTCAAGGGTGAGCACCGGTTGCCCGTCTTCCCGGCCCAAACGCATCGACTCAGACCATTGCACTTCAATCGGCTCTTGCGCTCTTTGCGGATCGTTTCCCACGCGCAGCCAACCATTGCCCGTGGCCAACAACGTCCCCAGCCGGTCACTCGACCCCTCGGGCGGATGCTGATATTGCACCATCGGTGCATGGATTTCGCTATCCCGGTACTGGAGCATCACCTCATCCTGGCCATCGAAAGTAACTCGCCTGGGGCCAATTTCCAGCCGCATCCGCTCGCAGCGGACCGTTACTTCGCGCCCAGGTGCATCGATCCGGACCGGCCTCCCTTTCACCTCGACCATGGCTGGATGAATTCCTGACAGGGGCAACTTCTTGTCATTCTGGTCAGCTCTCGCTTGTCCCGGTCGATCGAGGGCAAAGAAAAAACTCAGCTCGTCGCCATGGATTTCGTCGCGCAAACCACTGGCTTGGGTTTGTACGACACAGACCTGTTCGGTGAACGATCCGATGTAGCTGGCAAAATCAAAACGGAAAGGTCCTTGGCAAGTCACTCGAATGGGACTCTCTGGTTCATGGCGGCCGAAATCGTCCAGCTCCGTGGGAGATCCAGAGACTCGAGCCACGGGAGAAGAGGGTTCCGTACCGAACCCACCCCCCAAGCCGTTTTCGAGAGCAACGACCGCGGCCACATCGTGAGAAATCTCCAGCGACTCGATTCCCCCGATACTCAATCCACTCCCAGCCTGGTCGGAAGGTAATAGCCGTAGTTCCAACTGTCGACCGTGGCCCCGGTGCGGACCTATTCGCAAGTCGACCTCCGCGTCGGTACGAATCATTTGTTCGGTGATTTGGAGATCGCGCGTGACCAGATAGAAATCATCCTGTGGCCCGGGCGCACGCATGTCGCTACGGATGACAATCTTGCCCGGGAGCTTGCCCCACTGTAATTTGGCACCGGTTGTCGGGCCACTCCGCAAACTCTTGTCCATTTGCAGCACGGCTCCCGCCGGCGCTTCGAGCACAATCGCATCTCGGGGCGGAGCACTGCCGAGGTCGCGCCGTTGGGGGAAGAACAAAATGACCAGGCGGTCGACTCGCACCTGGCCATTATCCTGCGGGTGGTAATCGTCCAACACGATCATGGCCCGGCCATTTTCAAACGTCTTGGGTGGCTTCTGCAGGCTCCAATGATCCGCGGGAAAATAGGCGGCAAGCAACTTGCGATACTTGTGCGGCGCGGCCCGGGCCCGCACAGGCTGCCCGGAAGCGGAGGATTTGGACACCGCGCGGCCACTCCACTGGGGCTCCAGAAAAGGCACTGCCACGGCGACATAGACCTGATAGACCGCCACCACAAGGGCAAAAGAAATCGCGGCGTGGGTCAGGCGTTGGAGCATGGAAGAGTGGGTTCGGAGTATGTGTTTTTAGCGAGTTGCCGTTTTCGAACGATTGTCGGTGTGCGCAGCACAGGAGGCATTCGAACCTCTCTTTACTCTTTAGGGTCAGTCGATAATTAACTTCCCGGTTTTAAAGGAACAGCATCTGACCATGAGACACTGGAATAATGGAATATTGGAAAGATGGAAATGAATAGTACCTCCAGCATTCCATTATTCCAACATTCCAAAGCCGCTAGTGCTCGATATCAATGAGTGAAATCGGCAAGTTATTAATCGGTCACCCCTTAACGTACCTCCGCACCGCCTCTTCCCACCGATCTGTGTTCTTCAGTACCAGTTCGACCACTTCCCGGATGGCCCCATGGCCGCCCCGAATGCTGGTGGTGTAATGGGCTATCACACGGGCCTCTTCCACCGCGTCGGCCACCGCGATCGCCAATCCCACCGCCCGGAGGACCGGCACATCGGGCAAATCGTCGCCAACATAACAGACTTGTGACATGGACAACCCCAATTGGTCGCAGATAGCCAGGGCGACTGGTAGCTTGCCGGCCACTCCCTGGTGGACAATGGCGATATCCAACTCAGCGGCCCGCAAGGTCACCACCGATGAGCTGCGTCCGGTAATGATTCCCACCTGACCGCCGCCCTGCTGCCACAGTCGTATCCCCTGTCCATCTCGACTATGAAACTGCTTGCTTTCCGCGCCCTCGGAGTCCAGCATAAAGCGGCCATCGGTCAGCACGCCGTCCACATCGGTCAGGATCAATTCAATCGGCTGGCAAAGGTCCGTCAACGACATGGTCATGCTCGGGGAATCGGCTTGCGGTTCAATCCCTTGGTTCATCAATCATCAATCCAGAATTCAAGCGGCTTCCTCGCGCGGAAACAAACGCACAGGGCCTGGTGGATCCGAATTCTCAGCAGTCGCCGGGTCGGCCGTTTCCGCCACGTCAGGAAGCATGCCCACCACATCGGTCACGTCGATCAAGCCGATCGGTCTGCCATGCTGGTCCACCACCGGTAATTCGCTGAATTTTCGCTCGGCCAACATTTCAATCGCCACCGTCATCCGAGTGCCAGCAGGTACCACGGTTGGAATGGCCGACATCACTTGCCGTACCGGCCGATCGAGGGCACCCTCCTTGCGCTGCTCAATCAGCCGGGCCAGGTCACTGTCGGTAAAGAGACCCGTCAAACGGCCCACATCGTCCAACAACAGGATCGCACCACTACGCCGGCCTGGTTTTGTGCTGGCAATAAGCACTTCTCGTACGGTCTGTTCTTCACCAGCCATGCGGCACTCGTTCAAATCGCGCATATGTTCTTCAACGCAACTCAATTTCAGGCCCAGGGCGCCTCCCGGATGAAAGCGGGCAAAATCTTCCGCCTGAAATCCACGCAAGCGGCTAACAACCAGCGCCAGGGCATCCCCCAGGGCAAGCATGACGGTGGTACTGGTGCTGGGGGCCAGGCCCAGACAGCAGGCTTCGTCCAGATTTCCCAACGAAAGGGTGACATCCGCCGATTGGCCCACGGAGCTACTGAGAGAAGCCGTAATGGCCAGCAACGGAACCTTGATTTTCTTCAGCGCGGGCAACAACTTGACCACTTCGCTCGTTTCGCCGCTCTGCGACAACATCAACACCATGTCCCCCGGGCAGACACGGCCCAAATCGCCGTGGAATGCTTCGGCTGGGTGTAAAAAATGGGCCCGGGTGCCGGTCGAAGCAAAGGTGGCAACCAGTTTTTGTCCGATCAGACCCGCCTTGCCAATTCCGGTAACCATCAAGTTGCCACGCAATTCGTAGAGCAGGCCGACGGCTCGGTAAAAAGCATCATCGAGCCGATCCACCAGCCGTTCCAGCGCATCGGCCTCGGTACGAATGATTTCGCGGCCAAATTGGATGACTTCGGTGCCACTGAATTGCTGCGAAAAAGCAGGGGCCACAGCACATGGGTGGGGTTTTGTATCCTTGCTCATCGAACCGTCTTCCTTGACGTTGCGTAATTTGCATGGGGCTGGGCCGCGGATTGTAGTGGGGATCATGAAATCCCACAACGCGGACTCTAGACCACGGTGCCACTTACTTTGAGCCGTAGGCGCTAGCCTCGGGTATCTTGGAGGCAACGTTAACCCTACAAAACCCGAGGCTAGCGCCCAATGGCTCAGTGGTTAGAATCGACAAAGTAAGCATCACGGTGCGGATACCGAAGCGCATAAAAAAAGCTCCCAGAAAAGCCTGCGTCCCAGGGGGGCAAAGGACGCGGTAACCTTTCCGGGAGCGATTGGACGCTCTTGTTGCCGAGCGGACTTACGAGGATCGATTCCATCCGCAAGTCAAGCGTGTATCGTAGCGGTGGGTGGCTTCCGTGCCTACACCAACCGCTGCGGGGTCGAAATGGCGGCTGCAGCCACCCTGATAGGATCGACCCATTCCCATGGATTCCTGTTTTGTTCGTACCTCACTTGGAACCAGCATCGCGACCATTTCGTAATCCGTTGTTTTCGTTGGCGGCTGGTCGATTCAGTTGGTTGTTGTTGGCGTTGTCTTGCCACGTGGGCCGGGAGAATACGACAGGCCTGGCAGCCGGTCAAGGTCGGTTTTGGAGATGCTAAATATTTTTTTACATTGAAAAGTGTACGCATGTTTCGGCCCGGCGGGCGGCACGATACCAAGCATCGAAACGGCACGCAGTGGGTAGTGGGGAAGGCCTGGAAAACACCGCATATCTTGTAGCAGCACCGGGCGATTCGTGCTGGCAAAAATTCGCCTAACGATTCGCTGCAACCCATAAAAAATTTATGTCGCAAACCGATCTTGCAGTGATAGCACGCCGATTTCTTCCTCACGCATGGCTTCCATGGCCATCACGGCCGCGGTGGCGGCTTCGATGGTGGTCAGGCAGGGAACACCTGCCTGGACCGCCGCCGCACGGATGCGACCTTCATCGGTACGCGCCCCTTTTCCACTCGGGGTGTTCATGACCAGGGCCACCTCGCCATCCGTGAGAAAATCGATGAGATTGGGATGGCCCTCCCTGATTTTCCTGACCCGCCGCGATGAGATTCCAGCCTGTTTCAGCACGGCGGCGGTTCCCTCGGTAGCCAGCAACGAATACCCCAGAATCGCGAGGCGATGGGCCAGATCGACAATCGATTCTTTACCCCGCTTCGCCACGCTGATGAAGATATTCCCCTCTTTGGGGAGAAGGCAGCCCGCGGCCATTTGGCTTTTTGCAAAAGCGATACTGAACCGGGGGCTAATCCCCATCACTTCGCCAGTCGAACGCATCTCGGGGCCTAAAACGATGTCGACACCGGTAAACTTGATGAACGGGAATACGCTTTCTTTCACCGACACATGACTGGGAATAGGATCATTCGTCACGCCTTGTTCGGCAAGTGAAACACCGACCATCACTTTGGCTGCGATCCCGGCGACCGGCATTCCGGTCGCTTTGGCAACGAATGGCACGGTACGGCTGGCACGCGGGTTGACTTCGAGAACGTAGATTACTGGCAATCGCGAGGCGCGAAGCGCGGGTTGCGAACCGGGCTGCTCTTGCATCTCTTCCTTCATGTTTTGCGCCTCTTCCCACCGCACGGCAAACTGAACGTTCATTAGCCCCACCACGTTCAGTTCTCGTGCCAGCTTCGCGGTGGCATCGCGTATTTCACGGACCACGGGGCCAGGCAGGCTGTAGGGGGGGATCGCACAGGCCGAATCGCCCGAGTGGACTCCCGCCTCTTCAATATGCTCCATGATGCCCGGCACGACGACATGGGTACCATCGCAAATGGCATCCACATCCACTTCCGTGGCACCTTCCAGAAACCGATCGATGAGTACCGGTTGACCTTGTGCGACCAGAAACGCCTCGGACACATATTTTTCGAGCTGTCCTTTGTCGTAGCAGATTTCCATGGCCCTGCCTCCCAGCACGAAGCTCGGCCGTACCAGGATGGGAAAACCAATCTCCGCAGTGATGCGCCGTGCTTGTTCCATCGTCCGCGCAATCCCATTTTTCGGCTGGCGCAAGCCAAGTTTGTTGAGCAGTTGCTGGAATTTTTCACGATCTTCGGCCCGCTCGATGGCCTCGACACTGGTACCTATAATCGGCACTCCCGCACTCTTCAACGCGCGTGCCAGATTCAATGGCGTCTGACCGCCAAATTGTACGATCACGCCATCCGGTTTCACTCGATCGCAAATATTCAACACATCTTCGACCGTGAGCGGCTCGAAGAACAACAGGTCGCTGGTATCGTAATCGGTACTGACCGTTTCCGGATTCGAATTGACCATCACCGACTCAATTCCCAACTCGCGCATGGCGAAACTGGCATGGCAACAGCAGTAATCGAATTCGATACCCTGGCCAATCCGATTGGGACCGCCTCCCAGGATCATGATGGTACGCGATTCAAGTTTTTTTCCTTCCAACTCGCGTCCCGCGTCTCGCGTCTCGCGCCTTTTTTCCTTCGGGGGTATCTCATCCTCGGTTTCGTAGGTGGAATAGTAATAGGGCGTGTAGGCCTCGAATTCCGCCGCGCACGTATCGACCGATTTGAAAACAGCCACGATACCCAGTTCCAACCGTCGCGCCCGAACTTCCAGCTCCGTGGTATGCAAAATCATGGCCAACTGCCGATCGGAAAAACCTTGCCGTTTCGCGGTACGTAGCAGTTCGGGCGATAGCTGATCCCAACCGCCGCATGCGCGAATCTTTTGCTCCGTTTCGACAATTTCCAGTAAATTGTCCAGAAACCAGCGATCGATCCGCGTGAGTTCATGAATCTGGTCGACCGAGAAACCGGACAAAATCGCGTAGCGAAGGTACCAGACCCGTTCGGGGCAAGGTCGGGAGAGTTTGGCGCGTATTTCGGTCTCATCCGGCTGCTCGGACGTTCCCCACAGGTCGCTCCCATCGGAGCCAAATCCAAAACTACCCACTTCCAATCCACGCAACGCCTTTTGAAACGACTCTTTGAACGTACTGCCAATGGCCATCGTTTCGCCAACACTTTTCATCTGCGTGGTGAGCGTGTCGTCCGCCTCGGGAAATTTTTCAAAGGCGAACCGGGGGATTTTGGTCACGACGTAATCAATCGTTGGCTCAAAGCAGGCTGTCGTCTCCCGCGTGATGTCGTTGGGCAGTTCGTGCAGCCGATAACCGACCGCCAATTTCGCCGCGATCTTGGCAATTGGAAAGCCGGTCGCTTTGCTGGCCAGCGCGCTAGAACGACTGACTCGTGGATTCATCTCGATAACAATCATCCGACCCGAACCCGGGTCGGTTGCGAACTGAATATTCGAACCGCCCGTTTCGACTCCAATTTCGCGAATCACGGCCAGGCTGGCATCACGCATCCGCTGATATTCCTTGTCGGAGAGTGTTTGCGCGGGAGCCACCGTGATCGAATCACCCGTATGGACGCCCATGGGATCGAAATTTTCGATCGCGCAAATGATCACGACATTGTCGTCGGCATCCCGCATGACCTCCATTTCGTACTCTTTCCAACCCAGAATCGACTCTTCGATAAGCACTTCGGTGATCGGGGAAAGATCGAGCCCACGCAGCACCAGTTCGTCAAATTCCTGCCGATTGTAGGCAATCGACGAACCGCTACCTCCCATCGTAAAGCTGGGACGTACCACAGCCGGCAGTCCGATTTGGTCGATCGATGCTCGAGCATCTTCCAGGGTGGTCACCACCTGACCCCGACAGACTTCAAGCCCAATACTGGCCATCGCTTGCTTAAACCGCTGGCGACTCTCTGCTTTGTCGATGACATCCGCATTCGCGCCGATCATTTCGACGCCATATTTTTCCAGCACGCCATGCTTCACCAGGTCCATCGCCACATTCAGTCCCGTCTGACCGCCCAGGGTCGGCAGCAGTGCATCGGGACGCTCGACTTCAATCACCTTGGCCACCACTTCCCAGGAAAGGGGTTCGATGTAGGTCCGCTGGGCGGTCGCCGGATCGGTCATGATGGTCGCCGGATTGGAATTGACCAAAACGACCTCATATCCCTCTTCGCGGAGGGCCTTGCAAGCCTGGGTACCCGAATAGTCGAATTCGCAAGCCTGACCGATGATAATCGGTCCGGAACCAATCAAGAGAATTTTATGGAGATCGTCACGTCGTGGCACGGCAGGTGGGGGGGTTGGGGTGAGGGCAGTGAAATGGTCATCGTAAAATCGCCTTATCGTAGCCTGCCAGCTAGCTTCAGTTCAAGGGGCCCCTAGAATCCGTGGGTCAGCACCTGGGCCCGGTGGATCATGCAAGGGAGACACGTGTGTACGTATCTGTCCATTATTGCTAAGGAGCAACCGATAAATTACTTTCCCATTTCAGATTGGGTGTTTTGGCTTCCCATCGTACTCGTACTCAGCGAAGCGGTACTCGTACTCGACGAATACCCGGCAAGCGATTCGAGTACGAGTACCGCCGCAAGCGGCTGAGTACGAGTACGATGGTTGTATCACCAGAATACCACAATTTACCAGCGATTTTTCTTGAACGTTCCTTATTGCCGGATATACCGCTCGGCGGCCCGGCGAGCCCTGGAGTCGCCCGCCAGATAGAGGGCCACCGGGGCCATGATATGGGCCCAAACCTTGTGCTGCTTCAACCATAAAATTTTCTTCTGGCCGGTTGCCTGGCAACTCACGCGAACCGCATCGCCGCGCCAATGACTGGGAACGATAAATCGAATCGTCAGCTCGTGCACACCTTCCAGCGAAGATTGGGACGAAGCTCGCATTTTGAAAAAGACGCCGTGTTCCTGCCCAATCGTGCCACTGGATAGGACCAGATGTTTGGGTGCAAGCCGCTGTTTTTTTTCAGTCACCAACTCGCGTTGGCCAACCGTCCCGTTCAGCGAAGGAGTCATATGTGCCACCACTCCGCCCAATAGGAGCGGCGCTTCGCCTCCCAACGTAGCTCCCAGCGACCTGTTTTTCTCCATGGTCCTGGTCCATTCGATCTGTTCGGTTAGCAGACTCTCCAAACGCGTGGTTGGCAGAAAATCATGTACCCGCATCCGACCGTCGCTGTCGCTGACTTCCACCCGAATTTCCTTCACATCAGCCAATTTTCCGGAAAGCAGGTGGACCGACACGCGCAACTTCATCTCAATCATTTTTTCATCCGGAGCCAGAAATTCTTCATCCAGCTCCGGAGCGACGATCTCCCGGCATTCCACCGTGCGGCCAAAATCAAACTCCACGACGGGACCTGCAGACACCACCGTGGCGGAAGATAAACTGGTCGGAATCCCAACGGCAATCAGCAACACGCCAGGCATGAGTCGCCAATTCTGCCCGTGTCGAAAAATCCGCCAGATCCATAAGATTCCAGACATGATTCGATCTCCCGCCTTGATGAGTTAAAGCATCCTTACCAACCTTCCCTACGCACATGGTGGGCAGTTGGTTTCCAAGTCGTTCGACAAGAATGGGTAAAAAAATACTCCGTGCCATGCTATCGCATGGCACGGAGTTCGTACTCATCAAGAAACTGCTAGCAGGTGGGAGTCGTGACTAAACTCGCACTTCCGCCAGCCACAGATCGTGCTTATTGCAAAAAGAAAGCGCGTAGTAAACTTTTCCGGATTTGACTTTGGAACCATCAAATTCCGACGCTGCTTTATCATCGTCGCAGGCGAACGTATGCCCGAACAAGACTTCGCCCTCGTCACTGAGTAGGGTATGGCGGACAATGTAATGTTTGGGAGACATGCCATGGGTAGTGACGATCCGGCCCTCTCCCCCTTGCAAGGAAACCGTGGGCACATGAGAGCCTGATTTTCCCTTCCAGATTCCCTCGTTAGATTTACTGTAAACAATATTCTTGGGAAGCTGCCCCAACAGATTGCCAACCGTTTCCACTTCAGCCGAGGCCGTATTCACCCCAGTTGCTAAAAACAGGCTCGCCACGCCAACAGGCAATGCTTCCTTGCCCCGCCTGAGAAAATCGCGTCTCGTGCTCATATTGAACCTCAATATTCATTCGGATTTCATGAAAACGGAAAAGAAATAAACTCGGCACCGGACCCTTGAGTCTAGCAGCGAGGAGGTCAGACGGTCAAGGATTTTCCGGGTTCCCGTTCTGGATATCCAGACTCAGACATCCAGATTTCGGACATCCAACGCGTGTTTCTGAATGAATTCTCTTCGCGGTTCGACAATGTCTCCCATGAGAATGCGAAATAGATTGTCGGCTGCGCTGACATCGTCCATTCGGACTCGCAACAATGTCCGATTTTTCGGGTCGAGCGTAGTTTCCCGCAACTCCTCGGCATTCATTTCACCAAGACCCTTGAAACGGGTAATTTGCAGGCCCTTCTCACCCGCGGCGCGAATCGCACCCGGCAATCCTCGAATATCCTCGAGTCCCGTTTCGCTGTCACCTCGACGTAGGATGTAACGTGCGCCTTCCTCACCCGTACGCTCCTGGGGAATTAATGCTTCAATGCTAAAACCTAACTTGTCCAAATCCTGCAGCAACGTGTTGATTGAGCGTACTTCGTGAAGCTCCACAATTCGTATTTTTAATTCCTCTCGGGATTCTTCAACATCCGGCTGAGCTTTTCCATTTGCCTTCCCCGCTTCTCCCTGGGGCTGTGCCGATTCGGGGGTTTCATCCTGTGTACTTTTTCCGGCTGCCCGACCCGCTTCGATTTGTAATTCCCTGCCCAAGGTTTTTTCCTGCTCTTCCAGGAATTGATCAAGCTGCTGCCGACTGGTGAACCAGAATTCCTTGCCCAGCAAAAATACGTGATAAACCGGTAATTTGAGTGTCTCCGGATCTTGCCTCTCGGCATGCCCTTTGAGACTGATCCCACGCCGTTCCAAAGCGATCACCGAATCTTCCAATGCCGCCACCGTGCGGCAAAGTTTTTCCATCAGTTCGCCTTCAATCAATCCATCTTCCCCTGGATCGAACACGGAATCGCCAAGTCCCAATTCCAACAGTTGATCTTTCATCTCCTCTTCGGTCTGCACGTAGTACGTTTCCTTCTTGTTCCGTACTCGAAAGAGGGGTGGCTGAGCCACATAGACGTGTCCATGCGCTACCAGGTCATACATCTGGCGATAAAAGAACGTTAACAGGAGCGTCCGGATATGTGATCCATCCACGTCCGCATCGGTCATGATGACAATACGCCCATAGCGACGCTTGGAAAGATCCTGTTCTTCACCAATTCCGGTACCGATCGCGGCGATCATGCTGCGTACCTCTTCGTTGGCCAGCACTTTATCTTCTCGCGATTTGTAGGCATTGATAATTTTACCACGTAGCGGCAAGATTGCCTGATATTCCCGCATGCGTCCTCCTTCCGCACTCCCGCCGGCGGAATCACCTTCGACAAGGTAAAGCTCGCACTTGTCCACGTCACGGCTGGAACAATCCCTCAGCTTTCCTGGAAGTCCTCCTCCCGACAAGGCTCCTTTACGTTCCCGAATCAGTTGCCTCGCTTTACGGGCACTCTCACGTGCTTCCGCAGCCACGAGTCCCTTGCGAACAATCGCTTTGGCCGTTTTCGGATTTTCTTCGAGATATTTATTCAGGTATTCACCCAAGACCGAATTGACAATCCCCTCGACTTCGCTATTGCCAAGTTTTGTTTTGGTTTGTCCCTCAAACTGCGGGTGGGGCACCCGAACGCTCAACACGGCAGTCAACCCTTCGCGAACATCATCCCCACTGGGTACCAAATCCCTGAACAGGTTCATCTTTTTCCCGTAATTATTCAACGATCGGGTCAATGCCGAACGAAAGCCGGAAAGGTGAGTACCTCCTTCGGTGGTACTGATATTATTCACGTAGGTGTGGACATTTTCGGTGTATTCGCCCGAGTACTGCAAGGCAACTTCCACATTCACGCCATCGCTCTCGCCATCCACATGCAACACCTCGGCATGCGCCACATCGCTCGCCCGGTTTAAAAAATTCACATATTCCCGGATGCCATCCTCATATTGAAATGTTTCACTTTCGTCACTGCGTGTATCGCTGAGCGTAATCTTTACTCCTCGATTTAGAAAAGCCAATTCCTGCAACCGTTTCACCAGTGTGCCATATTTGAATTTGGTGACCGAAAAAATTTGTGAGTCCGGTTTGAACGTGGTCTTCGTACCCCGCCGTTCGGTCGTCCCGACACGACGTACATCACTTTTTGGAATCCCCCGTTCGTACTCCTGATGATAGACATGCCCATCTCGACAAATTTCCACCTCGCACCATTCCGATAGAAAATTGACAACCGTCACGCCCACACCATGCAACCCTCCCGAAGTTTGATAGGCACCCTTGGTAAATTTGCCACCAAACTTGAGCACCGTCATCACACCTTCCAGCGTCGAGACCTCGTGTCCCATCTGTTCCGAAAGTTGTTCATGCCTTTCCGTGGGAATGCCTCGACCATCATCTTCAACCGTTACGGAACCATCGCCATTGATGGTCACCAAAACTTCGGTTGCAAACTTGGCCATCGCCTCATCGATCGAGTTATCCACCACCTCGTACACCAAATGATGCAAACCACGAGCCGTGGTATCACCGATGTACATGCTCGGTCGCTCTCGCACATGTTCCAGATCACTCAGATGTTCCAGATCCTTCGCACCGTATTCATCATTGGCCTCCATCTTGGATTTTGCGACCGGACCGTCCTGAACCGCGTCCGTAGATGGATCGTCATCGGGGGTTTCGCCGGCCGACGAATTCTGTTGGTTCATCTCTGCCATGTTCTTATTGTTTTGTAGATTTTTGCTCGGTGACATGCCCGCACAGCGCAGGCAAAAATATAATTTCAGATGTTCCAAAAATGACCCATGAAGCCGACACGGGCAACATGCTAGCGGTAAAACGTCAGTTTCCGGGCGGCTTATCGGCCTGCCTCACGCAGGGCTGGGTGGCAATTTGGAAGTACTGATCCGAAAACGAATTTTACTAATTTTTCCTTCCGGATAAGCTTGTCGCATAGCCTGCAAAATTCGCTTTTTTTGAAAGGTCATTTCCTGCATCATCAACGAACTGGCAACCCATACTTCCAAGGTACCTCGACGAACCGATCCCACACGCGTGGTGGATGCGAAATCGCCAATCACAGACTTCCATGCTTCTTCCAGACGCCGTGCATTTTCGATTTGGGCATAACCTCGTCGCTGCATCAGCCGAGCGATAACGTTACCCACCTTTTTAGGTTGACGGGCACGAAACCAACG
Source organism: Planctomycetota bacterium (assembly GCA_024276705.1). GTDB lineage: Bacteria > Planctomycetota > Planctomycetia > Pirellulales > Lacipirellulaceae > JAJRWS01. Next base: position 31,288 of record JAJRWS010000071.1, read on the forward strand.
ACTGTACGATGCACTGCGACGGCTCATTTCACTCAGGTGAGAGTTCTCATCCATCACCGATCCCTGGCCAATGGCATGATGACATAATCGAAACCATCATCCGTAAAACAGACCACCGCGCTATCCGCATCCTTCATCTCCATCGTAAATGTTTTCTCCGCGTCAAGGACCTTTAAAAAATCGATCACAAGACGCGGGTCAAGCGACGAAGTCATTTCGTCACCGTCGTAACCAATGGGCAGCTCAACTCGAGACTGGCCTACCTCGGCCGTTCTGCCCGATAGAACCAGCATGCCATCACC
>JAJRWS010000072.1 GCA_024276705.1 Planctomycetota bacterium
CCACTGCACAACCTGGCCCGAGACTCTGGTTGAAGTGGCGCTAAATGAGAACGCCACAACTGCCACGACAAGGCTGATTTACTGGTACAGCTTCATAGACTCACATTTGACGGATTGTTGTGCCAGCCGCAGAACGGTTAAGGTCACGGGTTTTGCGGACCAACACGGTGACCGTTGGCAGCACGGGTATTGTAGCCGAAGGAAACAAGTTTGAAAAACCGAGCAGTTAGCAAAATCCGGTGCACCGATTTGTTCTGGCGTAATGAGGTGAGGGTAAACATTGTTTTGAATGACCGTGGGCAGTTGCCATCGGTAAGTATTTAGCACTACCTTAAAGTTAATGATTCTTGGCTCTCTCGTAAAGCCGTTGATGAGCGCAACCGGGGAACTAGCTAATCCGAATTGCGGCTCCTAAAATATTTCCATATCATTTCATTGGGCTCTGCACCCTCCCAAACAACGGGGAAATCCTTGCCATCTGCACGTGTGACCATGCGGACAGGTAGCCTATCTTGCTTCCATTGGGCGCTCACGATCGCCTCAGAATCAACGTCCCAATCAATGGAAACCCTATTGGGCAAATCTCCGTAGATAAATCCACCTTCACCATTCGCACCCCGAAGTCTTTTGCCGTGTTCATCAAGAGTCTCAGCAACTGAAAGGAGTTCATCCCATGAACGTGGCCATTGATCGTCATGACTCTCCAGGTACATGATTATTAGGGTGCCCGTATCCCACGCAGCGTAGGCATCAGGGATGCCACGCCAGGTGGAGAACATTTCATACGCCGCCCACACAACAGCAAACACGACGAAAAAGACAAGGCCAACGGTTATTTTTCGAAACGACATTTGGTTCGGCTTGCCCAGCAGGTTGCCTTACGCCAGAACGTTTGAGGTCACCGGGTCGCGGCGAACGACTTTGATTTCAAAATGCCGCGCGACCCGCGGCTCCGTGTGCACCGATTTGTTATCCGACGATATCGGGAGTCATTGGGGAAACGCCGTTTAGATATGTAGGACGTGTTAAGTCAGAATCAAAATCTGCGTGCCGAAAATACGGCCAAACGTCAGAGTCGCCAAACGAAAGCGGATCAGGCTTGCGCACAATCCCAAGCGTTAGCAATTTGACGAGCGAGGGTAAGCATCCGTAAATCGGATATTCATATGGACGACCGCTACGAAGAAACATGATCCATCGAGCAGCCATTCGCCGCCCTTCTCGCGTCATTCCATGCTTGCGGCCGAGGTAGTGTTCTCGAAAGTCACAGTATGACTTCCAGAGTTCGCAGTAGACTTGGCTTACGGCGTCATCGCCGTCGTCGAGCAAATCGTCACAACGGTCCTCGTACTGGTGGTTGGTCATCCGCCCCGCAAGGAATTGTCGTACAAGTTCAGCATACTGGCGTCGGGCATTCATGTGTCGCATTTCTGCTTTAGTTGGATAACGCCTGGGATCAGTGGGCCGTGATAAGACTTGCAAGCAGACCGCCACGGCTTTTACGGCTCCACTGCATCCGATTGTTATACGGCGGGTTTGGGTTCGAGCGTTGTTTCACCGCTTGCGCGAGACACGATGCGTTCTTGGTGAACCTTTTGCTTTTTCCGATAGTATTCCACCAACTTCTTGGGGTCGTGGTCTACCGACGCCGAAATGCGGTGGCGTACCTCGCGAATTGCGTCAATGGTTGGGTCTGTTTTCATGGTTCTTGTCCGAGTAGCTGGAACGGCGTAACCAACGTTGGCACATACAGCCCGAGCAGGGTATTGACTCGCCGAATGTGGCCAAACTTATTCGCGTTGGCCAAGTGACGACAATTCCATGTTAACAGAAAGTCGCATTTGTGCCACGAAGCGATCGCCAAATGCAGTGCATCGCCCGCAGGATCATTCGGCATGACGTGATGTGCAATGTAGGTCGCGACGGTGTCCGCGATAGATTCGTCGATATCAAGTAAAGGCAGGTCAGAAATCAGAGCGAGTGCATCGGCTTTGGCGTCAAACGATCCGGATTCAAGTTCATCAGTGACGGCGATACTGGTCAACAAATCATAGTTCCGTGAGTGGTCATCCCACCATTCGCGAGTCCACCGTCGCTGAGCCACCATTTCGGGTTCGGTGCGCACTTCGTAATAGAAGCTCGGGATCGACGTTTCGACGTAGACACTTGGGCTCATTTGGCATTGCCATCCATGTTCGAGTTAGCCGCATAACGTTTCGGATCAGCAGGCCGGGAGTTGACTTGCAAGCAGAACCAGCCCGCTTGTTCCGGCTCTGCTGCATCCGTTTGTTCTGCGGCGTTATGAATTGAGATCCGAAGCAGCATAGGGAACTTGCTCCACTACGTAGCTTTTTCCGCCATGAACGTATCTCCATTTTCCTTCCACCACTTTCGCCATTTATTTAGTTCCTGACTTTCGCGTTTTTCATACTGCTCCCACTGCGGACGATCCACGTGCTCGACCGTACGCGCGAGACAAAGTACCGCCCACCACCTCACCCTCTTGTTCGGGTCATTCAATAGCTTGACTAATTCGGGTACGCACTCCTTCCGTTGGACTTTCCATGGCACCCCGAAAAACGAATAGAGGGTATTCTCGTCCCTACGCACCCATTCCTTTTTGATCCCCTCGCGAACGTAGGTTGCATAGTCGAAGTTTGGTAGTCCTCGTAGCCCGAAGACGCGGCCTCCCTCACGACGCATGATCTGTTTTCCTGCGAGATCCGATTGGAATCTACCAGATTCCTGATACCACACAAACAACATTCGTTCGTCGAAGAGCTCCATTGTCCGCTTTGCATCTGGTGCGAGCCCCATTCGATACTGGGCTATCAAACCAGCACGGGCGATGTCCACATCCTCGGAGTTTGCCGCCTCGTTGACCACTTCGCTTCCACGCTTATCCCTCATGATCCCGATCTGTTGGATGGCAGGAATATGCATGTCCGTGCTGTTCGCTCTCCACATTGCAACGAGTTCGGCTAGCAGTCGATCCCCTGGCTTCGCCCCAAACCTTGGCTCGACAACTTTCTCTACGGTTTTCATCGCCACAA
>JAJRWS010000073.1 GCA_024276705.1 Planctomycetota bacterium
CAACATGGTTTTCGGAGGCTGGGTTTCGTGGGACTGCCACCTGGGGCTCCCAAAGCGATGGATGCCCGGGCAGAGTGTTTTCGCCGCTTGGTCCAGGGGGCCGGCCATGAGCACCGGGACCTGAAAGTTGAACTGGTGCCACGTGGCGATCGCTGGGATGCACAGTGTCGGCAGATCAGCCGTTGGATCAAGAAGCTGAAACGGCCGTGCGCGATCATGGCCTGCAACGATGATATCGGCCTGCAGGTGCTTGACGCTTGCCGCCGCGCAGGGATCCGCGTGCCCGACGAGATCGCCGTGGCAGGAGTTGGCAACGACGAGTGTCTCTGCGACCTGGCCCTACCTGGACTGACGAGTGTTGACCTGAATCCGCAGCGGATTGGCTATGAAGCCGCTGCCCTGCTTGACCGAATGATGGATGGCAAGTCCGTTTCCGACCAAGAGACTATTCTCGCCCCGCGAAGCATTGTTGCGAGGATGTCGACCGACGTGATGGCAACCGACGACCCCCATGTGGCGCAAGTCGTTCTCTTCATTCGGCGCCATGCATGTGATGGGATTCAGGTTGCGGACGTCTTGCGACACGCCTGTGTCTCTCGCGCATCGCTGGAACCCCGCTTCAAGCAGATCCTTGGCCGCACCATGCATCAGGAAATCCAGCGGGTTCGTCTCTGTCGCGTCCGAGAACTCCTTGCTGAGACAGATCTGCCCACCAAGCAAATCGCTCGTCAGGCAGGATTTCGTTATCCCGAATACCTGATGCGCGTCTTCCGGCGTGCAACTGGCCAGACACTCAAACAGTACCGCAAATCGGCCAGAGTTTAGTGGCTTGCGGTCCTACCGCCTTAGGTTTCAAGGAGTTCGCGAAATGCAAGATGTAAAATCCATAGTTTTGACATTCGTCGCATTGCTGTTCATTGCTATTTCACCATTTGAGAGCCTTGCGCAGGATGCCTGGTCATTTGTAAGTGCCCCCGACTGGCATCTTGGCAAATACGAACTTCACCCGCCGCTAAAGGCCGGAGTGTTGGAATTGCAACTCAATACCTTGCAAGACATGAAAAGGCATAATCCGGAGCTCCTGCTCATTGATGGAGACTTGGTCTCCGGACCATGGGTAGGGCAAGAATGGATTGATCGGTTTGCACCGGGAGGCTCACAGGAAGAGGCCATCATGAACGTTTGCAAGGTAGCCTATGGAAATTTGAAACAACGTTTCGAAGAACATGGTTTTGATCACATCCTCGTTGCTATTGGCGATCACGAAATAGGAGAAGATTCTAATTGGAAGCCGGGAAGCGAGGTCTCACACTTGTTGCCTGTTTATCGAGATGCCTTCCAGCGAATTTGGAATCGGGATAAACAGGGGCACTTTAAATACTCACAATCAATCGGCGCGGCGGAATCGCGTCCAATCGGTACACCGTGGGAAAACACTTCATTTGCTTACAAGCACCGCAATGTATTGTTCGTGACGATCGATATTTTTGACCAACCTGATCCAGATAAACCGGTTGGATACCTGAAGCGTTCAATCCATGCCGATATGCCATTAGATCATCTTCGTTGGTTTGAAAAGGTATTGAAAGAAGCACGAAAAGACACGGAGATAAACCATGTTATTGTTCAGGCCCATTCCCCGGTCTTGGCGCCGGTGCGTGGGCAGCACACCAGCATGCTTTACACTGAACACGAAAAAGACTCGCCGTTCTGGAAACTGATGCAAGCATACCAGGTTGATCTTTTCTTCGCCGGTGAAGTACATGCACCATCTGCACAACGGACGAATGACACATTCCCGATTCAGGTAGTTCACGGCGCTCCCTTCGGAAGAAACTACCTTGCCGTTGAGGTTTCCGAGCATCGATTGCATTTGATACTCCGGGAATTGAATGAAAGGAAATTCTCCTGTATCGGCGAAATGACGATTGATAAATCTTCAAGAAAGCCGACTGTCGATGATCGCGGCATGCTCGAAATCATCAACACACAGCAAGCGCTTCTTCACTATACATTCGACGAACAAACACCACTGCCGTATAATGTTCCCGCTGGTTCTGGATTCATACAGCACTTCTTAGCCAATGAAAAACAGATGGAAATTTCCAATGTGGCTCAAATGGGCAGGTATTACAATCTCTATACGGACGCATTGTTGGCAGATGGTATTCGGGGAAACGCAATACACATGAACGGCTCGGAAACCGTTGTATGCCAAGGAAGAGGGGTAATGACAAGGAATAATCCATTGACCTTTATTGCGTGGGTCAAGACCGGTCAGAAAGATGCTGCATGCCTCTCATCACATGGTAACGGAATGGGGAATTTTGATGTCTGCTTGAGAGACGGTCGTTTGGCCGTCTTTGTTGCGAATTCCAGCATTCAAGCGGCAGAGTCGGGCACCGTCATCAACGACGGGAAATGGCATCAGGTTGCTGTCGTCTTCCCCAAAGGAGGAAGGGCCTTGCAAGACGTGAAGTTATATATAGACGGAATACACCACAAGAAACATTTAACTGGCGCGGACTGCGTGGTCATGGTGAGACCAACTTATAAAATGCGTGTGGGCACCTCATCCCGCAATAAGCGACTGGGGCTTAAACACTTCATTGGCTCCATGGACGAAATGTCTATTTGGTACAGGCCATTGAGTGACGAGGAAATAATGGCAGATTACAAGCGCGTTAAGCTCCAATGTTGTGACTGACATCGGCCTGTCAGGCGTGACACACTAACGTCATTCGATAAACACAAACGAATCGGCCTTTGAATCGCCCTCGCAATCCACTCAATCCAACAGAATTCCACATCCTTCGCAAGGACGCCGAAGTACTCCAGAAACATTCGAAACAACCACGCCACGATACGCGGAATATCCGATGAAAAGCCATTTACGAATTGTAGCGATTGCACAACTGCTGATCGTCCTGCCGGCAACCTGCATGAATGCAGAAGAGACCCCGCTTTCTTCGAAGAGCTTGGCCGGCAGTGCACGGAAACCCAATGTGTTATTCATAGCAGTGGATGACCTTCGCCCCGAATTGAATTGCTTTGGGGCTACTTACATGCATACCTCCAACTTCGATCGTTTGGCTCGGATGGGAGTGATATTTGAAAGGGCTTACTGTCAGCAGGCTGTTTGCGCGCCTTCCAGAAATAGCCTCATGACTGGGCTCCGCCCTGATACGATAGGGATCTATGACTTGCATACGTTTTTCAGGACAACAGTCCCGGACGTAATTACGTTACCTGAGCATTTCAAGAACAATGGTTACCGAACTGAAACCGTCGGAAAGATATATCATCGCGGGCATGGCAACCACGATGATTCACGATCCTGGTCGGTTCCCGGATGGAACTACAAGAAAATATTCCGTTCACTAAAACCAATTACCTCGGGTAACACGACGGGGTTGCAGGGAGATTTCCCAAAACGTGATGGCAAATATCTGGCGTTTCATTGTTCTGATGCTTCAGAGGACGATATGACGGACGCCATTATTTGCAAACTGGCCGTTGACAGGATTAAAGCTCTCAAAGACAGCAGCTTTTTTCTTGCCGTTGGTTTTATCAAGCCACATCTACCGCTTGTTTCTCCTCGAAAGTACTGGGACCTGTATGACCCGGCGACAATAACAATCCCTAGCCGTGGAAGACCGGAAGGGATGCCTGACATATCACTGAAAGACTTTACAGAATTAAGGTCTTACCACGGGATACCCGCGGCCGGGTCCGTTGATGGCAAAACTGCTCGAAATTTGATACATGCTTATTATGCGGCGGTGAGTATGATAGATGCGCAGGTTGGAAAACTAATCGATGCCTTGGAAAAAAACGATCTGATTGACAAGACGGTCATTGTTTTGTGGGGAGATCATGGCTGGAAACTCGGTGAGTATGGTAGTTGGTGCAAGCACTCGAATGTGGAACTCGATACGAATGCCCCACTATTCATTTGTGTTCCATGGCTGGCAAAAGGTATTAGAACGAAATCGTTAGCCGAGTTCGTGGATATTTATCCCACACTTTGCGACTTGGCAAATCTCGCCAAACCACATCACTTGGAAGGACAGAGCCTCGTTCCCATTCTCGAGGATTCGAGGAAGGTTGTAAACGAAGTGGCGTTAAGCCAGTACCCGCGCGAAATGAATGTGGCATCCGACTCCGTGCCCGGAGTTATGGGATATTCCTTGAGGACTGACAAGTACCGTTACACACGTTGGCAAGAGTACAAAATCCCCAATCGTGTTATTGCGACGGAATTGTACGATCTTGCAAGTGGTAACGTAGCTACCGTGAACTTGGCCAAGAAGCCTGAATACGAACAAGTCGTGAAGCAAATGGATGAGTTGCTGGACAAGGAGTTGAGCAAATACACATCTCGGCATGAACACCGTGCGAAGGCCCAAACTCGTGGCACGGGTGGGGCTCAATTTGAGTGACTTCACGCGATGAGAAATTGGTGTTGTTACGGGGCTCAGGAAATGCCAAAGAGAAAGGACCGGTGTCTACCGGTCGAACGCGATTTTGGAGGGTACCGGTTTCGCGGCACTAGTGGGTACCAGGAGTTGCGGTTCGGGACGAGCTAAAAGGGGGCAGGACTCTTTGCTTTACCTGGAGCATGATACAACCCGCTCGCTTCGTCCGCTCGTGGTGGTCTCCAGAACAATGAGTCCTAGCCGCCCATAACGCGGTCTCAAGGGAGTTGGATTATTGCGCGGCAATGGGAAACAGGCGTCGCAGCTCCTCCTCGCTCGGCTGTCGCCCGTATTCGCAGAGCTGAAATGCCTCGGCGTATTTCACGTGCTTTCCCGCTTCTTCACCGTAGAGTGCGATCAACTGCTGGCGACATGAATTGGCGACTGCGGCAAAGCGGCGGCGAAAACTAGCGCGAACGCGCGCCAATCCGGATTTCCGTTCTTCCGCTGTCTTTGGCGCTCGTTCGGCACTGCCCATCGCTCCGCCTTCGAGAAACTGCGATTCCATCTTCGCCAATGCGTTGACCTTCTGGTCGATGACCGAGTCGATCGAAACGACGAGGTCGGGTCGAAATGGATTCGGTAGCTCGAACCGATCGTACGAATAGAGGAACACGGGGCTCTTCTTTAGGGCTGGGGTGTCGGGGCAGAGGAACGGAACGCCAACCATATAGGCACAGTCCTGCATCAGAACGCCCGTGTAGCGGTGATCGGGGTGGTAGTCATTGGGTCGGTGCCCGATGACAATATCGGCATTCCATTGGCGAATCAAACGCGTAAGAATCTTGCGGTTCTCCAACGTGGGCATCAGTTCACCATCGTGAATGTCCAGTACATGGGCTGTGGCGCCAAGCATCTTGTCTGCCGCGGACACTTCGGCAAACCGTCGTTGTGCCAAGGGGCCGCCGGCCATTTTCCAGTGGCCAATGTCGCCGTTGGTCATGGAAATGAACTTTACGTGGTCGCCACGCCGTGACCATAAGATGGATGTTCCGCCCGCTCGAATCTCGCAGTCATCCGGATGAGCGCCGAGCACGACGATCCCGAGCTTACCATCATCGAGCCGAATGGGAGTACCGGCAAACGTCTTTGCCGTCAACTCACTATCGTCGCTACGCGACACGGCAAACCCCAATGCGGTTGCCAACAAAAGGCCGAAGCCCATTCCACCTGCAAACAAGTGCCATCTCTTCATCGCGAGTTCCTTTGTATGAGGGATATCAGTAACGCCATGGATAGAATATACGTAACAGTTTAGCCGTCTGCAGCAGATGAAGCTGTCGTTCGCTGCCTGTTGGCCAATGGTACGCTCGTTTTGATGCGGCCTCGGCTCGGCGACGGCGTGTAACAACGTAATGCGCTCGGCCGCGGGATTCTCGGTGAGCCGTGTTTAGCCTGCCA
>JAJRWS010000074.1 GCA_024276705.1 Planctomycetota bacterium
GCCAATAGCCCGGACGTCTCTGGGCATGGGCGACGGCAACGATGTGGACTCGATCCCCGTCATGACGGAATACAAGCTGGAACGGAAACTTTTGCACATTGCACGCACGGTGCCGAGCGTCGATTCGCACGAACCGTTTGGGATCGGCCCAGATGTTCGTGATCGCTACATCTACGGCAACACAGAAATCACGAGCAGCACGACGACTTCGCTCCGCGTACCAATCCGCAGATGCCTCCAATTCGGACGTTGCTTTGGGATGAAAACTAATTCGCACTATCAACACCGTGCTTCGTGAACAATCGAATACGGATATCCGCCCAATCCTCGGTAGTGACGGCTCCTGAGTCGATCTCACTTGAGCGTCGGTCAATTTCACTAAGCCATGTGTCCGAAAGCTGTGGTGGCTGATCGTCGGGAACCAACGAGGCTAGGTCATCAATGAGGCGGAGGCGGTCACTGACCGGCAACTGCGATGCCGCTGACAAAACTGATTCGTAATTGGACATAGCTATTTAGCTCGTCTAACGGTTGGCACAGCCGTCACCGCTCGTGCCGAAGAAGGTATTGTGAACAACGTTTGATTGTACCAAAGACGCCGTGGTTTGCACAACGCCGGAGTTGACTCCGCTCTACGGCCGCTGTCTGCCAACAAGTGTTATTGGCATGAAGTCCGCTTATTTTGCGTCCGTCGGCGCAGTCTTTGGTGGTTCCTTCAACTCTAGCTTAAGAGCTTCTACTGCGGCTTCACACAGGACACCACTCCAACATTCTATTTCGCTTTCCGTCACATGGCGATCTAGCCAAATCATGATCACTCGTGAATCGGCAACTTGGATTGAATGTCGATCAGCCTCATTACGCCATACGGCCACTCCCCACTTTGCCATCTCACCTTCGGGGTCTCTGGTCCACTTCTTATGTTTTCGATTTACGGCACCGACCAAATCCTGGAACGTGATCGATTCCGAATAAGTTGCCATTACCCCATATACGATGGGGCCATTTAGATCGAGGTGGACATTTTCAGGAAACACGGAATCCGTTTCTCGATCAGCTGCTATTAAGGGAGAAACACTTCCAATTTGTTTGCCGAACATGCCTGGGTTAGGCAAAACAATCGAATGTTCAGCTAATGTTTTTTCCAAGTGGAAGAAACCGGAAATCACCAATGCGCCGGTGATGAGCAGGGAAGGATTGAGACGATCTCGAGTCGTAAGCATGACAGCTCCTGATTGATCGTACCGCTAACGAGATGCCTTACGCCAGAACGAAACCAATTATCAACGGTTGATCCAGCCATAATCCCATAATGTTCGCAGTTCAACCATGGATATTGGGGATAATCCACGGATGAGCAGTCCATAATCGGCACCCCCCAGCGGCAGGGATTTTTTAGTTGACTTCCGATTCATGACGGTCCATTCATGGACCCATGGACCGCCTGTTCATGGCATCCATTGGCAGAACCCTTTTTGCGTAAGCGTGCGTTTCTGCGGTCCAAAAGGGGAATTATTTATCGGACGTTCCTGAACAGCTCTCCACGACTGGCCGCAGGAAGGCCATTGCCTCTCTGGCGGCTTGTGGTCCCGCGTGACTGTGGCGGCTCAGTTCAACATGCAGTCCGCCCTGATAACCGATTTCCGCCAGCGCGGCAAGAATCGGTGGAAAATCGATCTCTCCTTCTCCAAACATCAGATGCTGGTGAACTCGGTAACGCATATCTTCGATGTGTACGTTTCGCAAACGGTCGTCCCACGAGTGGACAACTTCCGCAATAGGAGTTTCGCCAAGGCAATGCAGATGGCCCAGATCCAGCGTCAGGGCAAGCGGTGTGGAATCGAACTGTGCCAGGAGCTGCCGGTACGATTCCATCGTATCGATGAGCATGCCTGGTTCCGGTTCCAATGCAACGGTCACGTTTCGTTTGTCGGCGTATTCCAATACTCTTGGCAATCCCTCCAGCAGACGGCGAAAACCCTCTTGGGTGTCTGTGTCCGCTGGCAAAACACCGGACCAGATCGAAACACAGTCGCTTCGCAACGCGGCTGCCACATCGACTGCATGCCGCAGAAAATCGACCCGCCGGGCTCGGTCTGCCTGCCTGGCCGACACGAGTGTCGGCTCATGCTTGTGCCACGGATCGAGTAAATAGCGCGCACCCGTTTCAATCACCGAGCGCATCGAATGCCGTGCAAGCAAGGTGCGCACTTCGTGCAATTGCCGCTCACACCGATCGTCGATCGGGCTCAGGGCTCCATGGTCGATGGTGATTGCCACGCTTTGGTAGCCCAGGGAAGCCAGCAGCTCGATCGCATCGATCAACCGATGGTGAGCCAGGCCGTTGGTATTGTAACCAAGAAGCATTGGGAGTTGAAAGTTATGAGGCGCGAGTTGAGAGTTACAAAATACAGTAGTTCCAAGAATGGCCGATGAAGCCGACCCGGCGGGTGTGCGAGCTATCAATAACGTCGGCTCCCGGGCGGCTTATCGCCCTGGGCCACGTAAGGGTGGGTGGAAATTTGGAAGTACTGAAATGGATGTTCCGGAACCATCAATATAACTCGCGCCTCGCGCCTCGCAACTCGCGCCTCGTTCACGTCATCGGTGCCCAGCGGCTAGCCAGACGCATCGGTACCAGCAACGACAAGACCCACAACGCGGTAACTGGCCCTGAGATGGCCAGACAAATGGCTGCGTCGATGACGACGAAGAGCCGGATCAGCCGCACTACGGCCGTTTGTACTTTTTGAGCAGAAGGTTCCGAGATCGCTGGCCAGCAAGAGGAGGTGACCCAGGCGATCAAACCGGCCCAAAGCAGTGCCCAGAGTGACAACGGTAGGTGGGTGCCGCGAGTTGCCGGCAACAGGGCAACCAGGCCCAGGCCCGTCAAGGTGATGACGCAACCTGCCAGCAAATGGCGGCGTTGGCTTGTTTGCGCTTCAGACCTGGCAAACAAGGTCAGGCCAACCGTATACAACCCGAGGCCGCTCGCCACCAGCCAGAGGGACACTGGCCACTGAAGAGCCAGGCTGGCTCCCAGCAGTACATTCAGTGTACGGCAGCAGCCCATCACCAAGGGGCCACACCAGAGTCGTTTGAGTCCTGCATCGTAGCCAACCACAGACAGAGCTAGCAGCAGTCCCACTCCGGCCGGTTTGATGCTCTCCACGAACCAGCCAGCCAGGCAAGCGAAAAAAATTCCACCACTCAACAGGAACAAAGCAGCACGCAAAGCGGCTCGTGACGTGATGCGACCGGAAGGAATCGGCCGCTCGGGCCGTTCATGCCGATCTTGCTCAACGTCGAACCAGTCATTGAGCACCATGCCAGCCTCGTAAAGCAGCATCGAGGAGACGACCAGTAGTGCTAACCACCGCCACTCGCACCACGGCCCGCCAGCGAGCAAGTACCCGGCTACGACATTCGACGCAGCGGTAAAAACATTGCCTGCCCGGAGCAATTGCCACCAGGCAACGAAATGATTTGTGGGCTGAGGCATCGGCATGGACGCAGGGGGAGGCCGGGTTAGGTTATTCTTAGGGCTTGCGCACAAACAACTTGTACAACTCGGATTACGTATTCTTGAAGTAGCACACTTGTTCAAGTAACTTATGCGCGGACCCTTACTCTACGGCCCCTTACTCTAAACCACACCCAGCAAAAAGTCCCGCGCGGCTTTGGCCGCGCCGTCTGGGTCGTCGATGTAAGGATAGAGTTCCACCGTCAGCCAGCCGGTGTAGCCTGTTTGCCGAATGGCGGCGAGGGTGGCGGCAAAATCGATGGCACCTTCTCCTGGAATTAAATGCTGATGGACTCGCGTAGCCGCGATGTCTTCCAGGTGGTAATGGACGGTATGTTCTCGCATCGGGGCTACCCACGTTTGTGGATCTTCGCCAACGCAAAAGGCATGGCCAATATCAAAATTAAGTCCAACCGCCTGGGAGTCGAGTCGGTCGACAAACTCCAGATACTGGTCGAAGCGTTCGATCAATAACTCGGGTTCCGGTTCGATGAGCAGGCCGATTCCCAAAGTTTCGGCCAACTCCAGGCACGGCATCAGTTCGTCATAAAACAGGCCAGCCGCCTGCTGCCAGGTCTGGTCGGGCGTCAGCAGTCCTCCAGGTTCGGTCGTGATATGGGGAGCTCCCAGATCGGCGGCAAGCTGTAAGGCCCGCTTGGTATGCTCACGGCGAATCGCCCGGTAGTGTGGGTCGGGATCGGTCCAACCCGGATGCCAATAGGGTTGTCGAGGGTCGGCCACCGCGTTCATCATGAATGCGTTCAAGTTGGAAATGGCCAATCCATGCTCAGTCAGGCTGTTGCGGATCGACTCCTTCCGTTCCGGCAACAGGCCGGCGGGCCATGCATGGGGCACATCGGCCAGCAGTTCGATGCCTTGATAGCCAAGATTTGCCACTCGTCGAATGGTCTCTTCAATCGAGTGATTCATGTACGCGTTGGAGCTGAAAGCGAGTTGCATGGATACTAGGGGTGTCGGGTGTCAGGTGTCAGGTGTCAGGTGTCGGGTGTCGGGTGTCGGGTGTCAGGTGTCAGGTGTCAGGTGTCAGGTGTCAGGTGTCAGGTGTCAGGGAATTGATGATTTATGATTTTTGATTGATGATGGGTGCTTGGGCCCAATGAAAAGTTCCGCTCTCTGCCGATGGCCGCAGGGTTCAGGAAAAAAGAGTGTCGGGGAAAGAGTTCTTTGTGTGGCACGTCCCTGAGGTACGAAGGGCGTGTTGTATTGCTGGAGGTTTTTTCAAATGCTGGCGGGGAAATTGGGTGTCAGGGGTCGGATCGGGACTCGGGATCGGAACTCGGGATCGCTATCGAAGTCCGCGAATGCATAAGGAGCGGAATTTTCTTTTGTTATTTCGATCCCAATCTCGATCCCGATCCCGATAGTTTTAATGGTGCTGGTAATAAGGCCTGGTGTTAAGGGTGAAGTGCGATCGATGATTGATGAACTGCATTAGGATCCATCCTTCAGATCATCAATCAACAATCTCACATCACTCATTAGCAATCGTAACTTATTCGCATTTATTTTGCAGCGCCTGGCCTTGGACAACGTTGGGCCAGGATAGCCACTTCACGCTGGCCCAGGCGGGCAAGAATTAACGTGGCCGTTCGGCTGCCACGGAGCTTTAGTTGTCGACGGAGTACGGAGGGCTCCAGGGCGACGCCTCGTTTTTTTATTTCCAGGCTGCCGAGGTCACGGGAAGCCAAGTATTTCGCCAGTGGCTTCACCCGCAGTGGGAGCTGCTCGAGTACTTCAAAGCACGCCGTGAGGGGATTGTCTACTGGATGGTCCGAAGTCAGGTAAGCGCCTTCATGAACCAGTGCCGCCAGGTCGTGCTGATGGGCAAGTTCTCCGAGCAGATTCGCGGCCAGGATCGCCGGATCGGGATCAATAAGAAATCGGCCCAGTCTCTTGGCGGTCGGCAGTTGGCGGCCAGCTTGCCCGGCCAGGCTGTAACTCACTAAGGAATCGATTGCAGGGTCACCTGGCCGTGCCTTGCTCGGCGTCTGGTGGGAGGGTTTGTCGTGAGACAGCAGGGTCGCCCGGTGCTTGCCTGGATGGTTGGCGAGTTCGCCAAACCAGGCCACCAATTGGCGGCATTCGCGATCGCGTGAAATCCATTCCAACTCGGCCGACTTTGCCCAGTTCGCGGGTACCTGGCAAGCAGGTGCAAGTTTCACCGCGCCATCGGGATGTGTTTTGAGCAGACGTTCCACTGCCTCGGGGCCAGGCCGATGCATGGTAGCCTGGCTGGTACGTTTCTGCCCAGGTCGGCGATCGGGATCGAGGTGCCACAAGGCTTTCGCCGGTAATGTAAGCGATTCGACATCTCCCGTTACGACGTCGACAATTCGCTTCGCGCTTCTTCCCAAGACAGCATGCAAGTTGTATTTCGCCAATCGAGTGACCGGTGCGGATAGGTCCCAGCCAATGGTTCGGGTGTCCGTGGTTTGGTTCCAGGTCGAAGCAGGCTCCTCTTTTCGTTCGCCACGAGAAGCCAGGCCCAGCAGATCGCCGCCAATACCGCAGCAAAGATCGTGAACGGCTACGGATCGTGAGTATCGGGCTGCCTTGTATGCGGCTATCCAGCGATCCGTGGCTTGCTGCAAGCTCTTGTCGGTAAAAAGCATCTGCTCCGCCCAGAAACCAAATTTTCGGAAAGCGTGTTTGCGCAGTGCGGCTTGTTGGACCAGGAGCCCTGCTTTCGCGCCAGAAAGCTGTTTCCGTAAGTATGTCAGTTGCTGGTGAATGGGCCGGTTGTCGTGGGCCAAATCCAGCAACCAGGCATTGGCCTGTTGGCTTGTGAGCCACGATAAATCATCCAGTTCCAGCATCGGTTGTCTCTCAGATCGAATCGTTACAAACAGGGCAGCGTGCCCGCGAGGCGACCGCCTGGTGTGAATTGGTGAATTACCCGGGTTAACCCGGATAGGGACCCGTTTGCCGCCGTGAAGTTTCAGTACTTGCAAATATTCTCGGAAGAAAATCAGGGATGGCAGGTGGATAAGCCGCCTGTCAGGGGGACGGCCACTTGAAAGACGTCGCCAGGTCGGCTTCATCCACCCAATTGGGAACTACTGAGTTTATGAAATTTCCGGGTTAAGACCGCCTGGTCATTACCTGGAAAAGCTAAGGCCAGGCGGTAACCGATCATTAGAGACAAGGCCTTCCTCGCAAGAAAAGTACCTTCGGGGAAGTTCGACGATCTGGCCCCTTGCTCCCTATCGTATAAAAAACCATGTTATCTCGAGCCGTTTTAGCCCCAACGCTCCTGGCTGCTTCCGTCGGGGTACCGTATGCGGTGACCAATCCACCCGATTGGGACGCCCTGAGCGAGTCATCCGTTGCAAGTTACTTTACCACGGAATCCGAGAAAGAGGGCGCCGCCGTAGCGCCTTCCGCCACTCTCTCCAGTCGGTCCAATGAGCCTCCCAGATTGAAGCCGCCAGGGTCGAATGCTTCCGTCTATCCCCTCGCGATGCCCGTGGAAGGGAAACCGGCGGTGTCGTTGGCTGAAGTGTTGCGAATGGATGTAACCAAGGAATGGGTCTACAGCCGCTGGCCTCGTAAGTCGACCGGCCTGGCCGATTTGAATGATTATGGTATCCGTGTTCCATTGGTCTCCGGGACTCGGCTCACGGACCTGGCCGGCTCGCTAACTTACCGTTTCGATGCTTACGGGCGCGTTCGCAGGATTTCGTTTCGAGGGCGGACGGGGGATACCACGGAGCTAGTTAATTTGCTGGTGCAAAAATACCAGCTACAACGACAGCCAACGACCATTATTGGCAGTCAGCTTTATCAGGTACGACGAGGTGAAGGTATCATTAGCGAATTACGTACGCAACCGGCTGCCGTCCTGTGGTCCAACTCGCCCCATACCAGCTTTGATGTTGAATTGGAGTTACAGCACCCAAACGGAATGCCACTTCCTCCAAAACCGATTCCGGTGGCTGCGAAGGCAGAGGAAAAGCAGCCAGTCAAGCCGGTCTCCGATGCAGAAGAGGGGACCGGCAGCGAGGCGGCGGAGGCGCAAGCCAATCCGCAACAACCGTGGACAAATTTCTTTCCACGCAGCCAGCTCCCACCCGAGAAGATTGAGTACCTCGAACGCTCCCGCATGTAGCGGCCAAATGCAGGGGATGGACCCATGCTGGCTTTACTAAGACCATACGATTATCCTGAAGGTTATGGGACCATCAGAGTATGCTGTTAGCCGCTGTCCTCCGCCACTACGGGCCGAAGCATTACGCTCGCTGCACGCCGATCTGCCCATGGATCTCCAGACAGCGTTGGTGCAAGCGATCGATGCGGTGCGGAACGAGGGAGAAGTGGCCTGGGATGGATTGTTCGTCCACCGATGTGGTGAACGGCTCAACACGATATGGGCGCAGCCGCTTCCAGGTCGGACTGCCGCACTTTGGCCACCCGCAGTACGGGATCCGGCCGCCCGGTCGCTGCTGCAGGCAGCGAATCGATTTCTGGACCAGCAGGCGATCGCCATCACTCAAGTCTTGCTGGAATTGCCGCGGGATGAGGTTGGCGGTTCGCTTCAAGCCACGATTCACTTACTGGCTTCTTGCGACTACCATTGGCTGGCCAATTTGCAATACCTGGTAGCCGAGAAAACTCTTTTTCCATCCACTCCCCCCATTTTGCCGCTTCAGTTTGAAGCTCGAGCAGGAGACCAACCGCTGCGTCTGGCTGCATTGATTGAACAAACGTATGTCGAGACTTGGGATTGCCCAAGCGTGGAAGGAATTCGTTCGATCACCGATGTTTTGACCAGTTATCAGGCTACCGGCAACTACCAGAGGCAGCACTGGTTTTTTGTTCAGCATCAAGAACGTGATGTGGGAGCTCTTTTGCTGGCTCCGCATGGCTCTGGGGAAGTTTGGGAAGTGGTGTACATGGGCATCGTTCCTGATGCAAGGGGCCATGGATTTGGTTGCCAACTGGTCCAACATGCGTTTTGGCGGACTGCCCACGGTGGTGGTAACAGATTGGTTTTAGCGGTTGATGAATCGAATAGCCCCGCTTTGTCGATGTACCATCGCATGGGGCTGACGGGCTGGGATCGACGCCAGGTTCATGTCCGACTTGCTGAAGGAAAACCGCTGGAATCAGGTCCACTGTGAAATAATACAGAACCGATAGTGCACAAAGGACTGTACGAATCGATCGCCCGAATCGGTCGCCTGCTTCCATCTTTTCCACTAACCGGACATGGGACGCATATTACTCGGCTAGTACGAAGTTTCAGTACTTCCAAATGTCCACGTAGACCTTTGTGGTGCAGGACGATAAGCCGCCCGAACGCCGACTTTTTAGCAGCCAGACCGTTGCTCGGGTCGGCTTCATCGGCCACTGCTTGGAACTACTGAGTTTATGAAATATCCGGATTCCTTTCGAACAGGGCAAGCATTTTTTTGAGACGATTGCTGAACAACAGTTTTTCCACGGCCATTTCTTGCCAGGAGAAAAATTATTTCATCCGATTGATCGCGAGATCACGGTTGTTTCTCGTGTATTGTGCATGGGCTGGCGCGGGACAAACCGTTTGTCCAAGTCAAGTCCTTTGACAAACATGCTAGCAGTGTAGAATCGGCCCTTCCAGAAAACATAAAGTCGACGTCTCGTCCGTACGAATGGCTCGGCCCAGCGTTATTCCTATAGGTCTACCCAGTTAGTAATGTGGCCAGTTAGTAATGTGGCCAGTTAGTAATGTGGCCAGTGAGTAATGTGGTTTGCCCATGGAGCGCAGCGGTGAGGTGAAATACGACATGGTTTGCCAATGTTACCATGCCACCAGTCCACTTGGTTGTGCCTGGTGGAGTGCAGGAAGTGCTCAGTATGCAGGAAGTGCTCAGTATGCAGGAAGTGCCCGGTAAGCAGGAAGTGCCCGGTATGCAGAAAAAAAACCGTGACCAGATCGTGTTCAGCCAGCAACCGACATCTGGGTCGATGAATATTCGTGATGCCGAAGGGCTGTCCCGCCAACAGGGGGATCAGGCCTGTCTGGAAAGTAACCGGACCAGTACGCAGGAAGAACTGGAGAACAAGCAGGATGTCCTGGCCAACGAAGCCGGTGCGCTGGTCGCATTACGCAGAGAGTTGCAGCAACGTCTTGGTGTTGAACGGGTGGAACTGTGGCTCGATCAGCAAGTGATTTTTCAGATAAAGGGTGGCGTTTCGCCGGAGACTTCCCTGGGTGAGCTGACATTGCAGGTAGGAGTGCCCACTCCGTTCCAGCGGGATTGGCTCAGACGCCGTCTGTTGAAGCCTTTGCGGGCATGTTGCCAGCGAGTTTGGCAGTGCGATGTGAATGTTATTTTCCATGTTTTGGAACAGGAGGAGAGGAGCCCCGGGAAAGCGACGAATTCCGAGGGATGGACGGGAGGAGATGGCAAAGCAGTACGGAGAGATGCCAAAGTTACGCTGGTCGAGGAGAACCGGCCAGCCGCTCGTCAGCAGCCGGAAGGGGCGATTTCGCCGACTGGAAAACCGTGTTCCTCTTCCACTTGCCAGAGTCATGCGAGAAGTTCCAGGACCAGGAAAATTGCTGAAAAGCGGCCTGTTTCTTCTGCCCGTCGAGCCAGCGTGGCAGGGCACGGAACGTTTGCCACCTTTGTTGCCGGTTCATGCAATACGTTGGCTCACAGTACGGCCCGATTGACTGCGGAACAGCCGGGACGGTACTGCCCACTCCTGCTCTACGGGCCATCGGGTGTGGGTAAATCGCACCTGCTTAGCGCCATTCGCCAGCATGCCCGCTTGCAGTCGCCCCGTTTGCATGCCATCGGCCTGACTTCAGAAGAGTTTACCACTCAATTCCTGGAAGCACTCAATCGGCGTAGTCTTCCCAGTTTCCGCCAGAAGTATCGTACCTTGGATGTCCTGCTGATCGATGACATCCAATTCCTGGCCCGGAAACGGGCCACACTGGAGGAGTTGCTCTACACCATCGACACGCTTCACAAACGAGGTAGTCAGGTGGTTTTGGCCAGTGATCGTGGACCGGGCGATCTGCAAGCGGTGAGCCCGGATTTGGTATCGCGAATTTCCAGCGGTCTGGCCGTGCCCATGGATTTGCCAGATTACGCGACACGCGTGGGTATTGTTCGCAATTTGGCCCTTCGCATGAAAGTGGAGATTGACCAGCAGGTGAGTACCATGATAGCTTCGCAGGTCACTGGCAGCGCACGCCAACTTAGCGGCGCACTAAACCGCTTGTTGGCGGGCAGCATGGCCATGGGGCAACCGATCACGCCCGAATTGGCCCGACCTGCCCTGGCGGAATTTTCCCAGCAAAACACTCCCTCCGTGCGCCTGCCGGATATTCAGCGGGCGGTTTGCGAAGTGTTTTGCGTTGAACCTGCCAGTCTTAAGTCGAACCGCAAGTCGCGCAGTACAACGCAACCACGAATGCTTGCCATGTGGTTGGCGCGCAAGTATACGCGATCGGCTCTGAGTGAAATCAGCGATTTTTTTGGTCGCCGCAGCCACAGTACCGTGATTTCTGCGCAAAAAAAAGTTGAATCGATGCTCAAAACACAGACGGAAATTACGGTGGCCGATCGGTCCTGCCATCTGGAGGAAGCGATTCGGCGCGTGGAATCGGTTCTGCGCAGGGCTTAGCGAGCCAGCCCAAAGCGATGATTACCAATTGGCTCACCACGAACATCATCAACCAGAAGGTGGTGCCTTCGCTGAAGCCGTAAGTGTGCAGGCCGACTCCCAGTTCGTTGACGCCGAACCAGGACCAGGCTGTGACAATATTTCCACCCACCGCCAGCATGGCCAGACCACGCGGACCGATCATTCGGCCCCAACGCGCGTGCAGGACCAGGGCATTCCAAAGCACGATCACCAGTGCCCCATTTTCCTTGGGATCCCAACCCCAGAACCGGCCCCAGGAATCATCGGCCCACAAGCCGCCCAGTACGGTACCGACAAAGCTGAAAAAGATGGCAAAGCATAAGGTGCCATAGGTCATTTTTACCAACTGCAACCGCTCGCTTGGATCAAAACGGCCCAATCCGTGGACGGCGATCAGGTAGAGGATGCCAATCGCGCCAGCCAGCAGGGTCGTGGCGTAGCCCAAAGTAATACAGACGACATGCGTGGCAAGCCAGAATTGAGTATCGAGCACTGCCTGCAGGACGCGAAACGTATCCCCGTCGCCAGCCAGTTGGTAAGCTACCAGCAAGGTTGGAAAGCCAATTGCCGCTGCCAACAGATTGCCGACGCCAAATCGGCTGATTCGTTCATAGAGCAGGGCAAACAATACAGCGGACCAGCCGATAAACACGGCGGATGAATAGAGATTGGTCACTGGAGGCCTGCCAGAAATATAAATCCGTGCCACCAAGGCGAAGGTATGCACCGCGAGCGTTAACCAAAGCAACCAGTTCGCGGTCCGGCCCAGGACCACGCTCCACCCCAGCCACGAAGAGGCTGCCAGGATAAACGCGACCAGGTACAGCACCATAGCCAGCAGGAACGGATTGAAGTGATTGAAAAAGGCTTCGAAATGAACCCGCTTCAGGTTTAGCTTTTCTGCTTCCTTGCGCAGGCGCGATCGACCGACCCGCGGATTTGCGGCCAGTTTTTCATTGTAGACGCGGTCCGCCTCCGCACACACTTGGATGAGATCGGCATAAGCGGCCACCGAAGTATTGAATTTCTGTCGGTCCCCCTGGGCATAAGCATCCAGGATGGCTCTCAGGGCGGGCGTCGCCTTGTTGGCGGGCTGCTGGCGTGATCGAGCTTGGGCAAGCTGGTCTTGGAGTTCCGCCTCCAGCAAGGTCTGCCAGGGGGTACCGGCCGTTTGAGGTGGAATTGCCCGAGGCGCGGATTGATTCAAGTGGCTAATGGTCTCGATAATCTGCATCAATTCCTGTTGCTTCTCACTTTGAGACCCAGCAGGCAATACCGGAGACGCAAAGGCATCACGCAGTATCGTCAGGAGCGTGACCTTTCTGGACAGATCGATGAACCGTTTCTGCACCAGCGTTTGTTCCTCCTCGGGGACCTGGCTGGCGAGTTGAACCTGGTGGAGGTACTCTTCGCGTTGTGACTGTTGGCCGAACAGTTCGGTCAGGCTGTAGCGGAAACCCGGGTGGCGTTCCAGCTCCAGCGCTTCGAGCACTTCCAGGTTGTCAATTCGGAGTACCCGATGCTCACCCATGGCCGGGGTGCGGGCCATGACATCCAGCAACCAGCGAATGGCCGGTGTTTTCTCCTTGCGCCCGAATAGCGCGTTCAGCCAACCTGGCTTCTTATTACCGATCACCTCTTGCCTGCCTGAGAGGATACGCAGGCTGTTGCGGGCCAGGGTGTCGTAGGGTTTGATGCGTGCCTGGTACGCCAGTGGCAATTCGCCGAAACGATCGATTTGCATCGCCGTGGTGAGTGGCAAAGGGGGGCGGGCACGGCCTGAAATCCAGCCGGCAAAAATCAATATTACGATTGCCGGGCCCCAGCGGGCAGGTGTTCGCCAGTGGGTTGCCCAACTTTCGTCTTCCTGGAGAGCGGTTTCCGTTTGAACTCGGCGTCGTATCTGGTCCGCACGGCGTCGCGCGAAACGCAGCAACACCAGGCTGAAATGCGCCAACATGCCCGTGGCAGCCAGCATGCAGGCGACGTAGGGGATCATCCAACCCGTATTGGTGACCACTTGCAGGACCGTGCCTTGCTCGGTCTCGTGATCCCAGTCTGCCTGATAAAGCGTGTCGCCACCATAGCGAAGTGGATTGTTCATCCAGATATTCACCTGCCGGTCGACATGATGCGACGGGTCGCGCAGCCTCACCAGCGAGGAAAAATTCTTCGGCGTGTTTGTGCCGACGTAGCGATCAAAGCGAAAATCGAGCAACTGGATGCTATAGCGTTTCGGTACCCGCTTAAATCGGAGTGAGATCTCCCAAGTCTGCTCACCCAACGGAAGCGATTCAGGGTTGAGCTGCCCGGAGGCGGAGAACAGATAGGTACCCAGCGATGCGTGGTCCTGCCGGGTTAGCAATTCGATGATGGCAGCCGGCACGTCGACTCCCTGGTTGGTGCCCACGCCGATGTTAGCCGACAGATTCTCCACCTTCAGCGCGCGGCCCATGCCGTGAGTGACCGGGTTGTTCTCTCCCGGCTGCAGGGGTCGAAGGTTCGCGTTGGGGAAATATTTCACCACCCGCAGGGCCACGGGAAGTGCTTCGGTCTCCACGATCTGATTCTGGCTCGCCGCTTCGGCCAGCATGTGAGCAGGCACCACCGCGACCCGATCGTGACCGGCAGGCGAACGATCGACGAGCGCCAGCTCCGCTGAGCGCATATCGTCGGCGTAGTTGACCGTTTGGCCCTCGGCAATCCTCATCATTGCCTCGTTGGCGGTCAGGCCCGTGTGTAGTTCACTGAACATCAACAGGCCAATGCCCACATGCAGCAGGACCATGCCACCGCGCGGACCAAACACCCATTGGCAGCCGGCCAGCAGAACCAGGCCGGCCGCTCCCCCTTTGATCAATTGCCACAATATACGCAATCCCGAAGGATCGAGCCGGACTTCAGGATGAACCATGAGCCACACGACCAGCAAGGCCAGCAGGAAAACGACCATGGCGCACAACCACCAGAGCAAGCCAGCCGCGGCCCGGCGCCAAGGTTTGTAGGCCAGGGCCAGGCCGTACCCGAGGGCCAGCGTGGCCAGGCCGAGGGCCGTTCGTAATGCATGCCACAGTCCATTGCAGAACGAGGCTGAAAACTCGCTCTCCACCGTCTCGTCCAATCCGCTCAGGATCACTGCGTAGGTGATCAGTGCTCCCGTGGCGATCAGCCCCCAACCCATCCACAATCGCATGCCGCGACCGCTGATCTTAAAGCGAGCAGCATGGGCTGCCAGCAGATTGATCGCCAGTGCCGATCCCAGCAGCCACCCGCCAGGAAAAGGGAAGCTGCCGTGTACTTGCCACGAACGGGGGAAAAAGACCTGGAAATCTATCCATGCCCACCAGGTCCGGAACATCCTCCAGACCACGTACCAAACATCGTGGTCGACCTGGGCCAGGGTGCCGGCCAGTACCAGGAAAATAGATATCGCCAGCAAAACGACCGTCAGCCGCAAAGACGAAAGGAGTGCCAGGAACGCCCGTGCCGGGTGCCCAGCCGTCTGCTTTTTCATTTTCATTGGCCATTCTTGGAACTACTAAATTTCACAGATTTCAGAAAATCGGTGAAGATTTCACGCTGACTTTCAACCAGGGATCGGTCACCCGTGAACTTGAAAAACCAGACCACTCCGTTCCGCTCGATCATTGCCGCCAGCAGCCCCGTACTACGCGCTTCCGTCCCCTCTGCATCGGAACCCTCAGCTTTTGGGCCCAGCAAGGTGGCTAGCTTGCCGGCGATACCATCGATTTCAACCGGATGAGTCAATTCGGTCAGTTGCTGATCGTTCAGGCCTTGCAGCCCAACCTGGGCGGCCCACCGTCTTACGTTGGCCGCCACATCCGAGATTCCACTCGCACCCCGAATCGGTAAATCAATGACGGTTACTTCCGCCTGACTTTTATCTTTCGTGACCAGAAAGGCTGCTTTACGCATTCCCCCCGTACGGCCTGGTTTCCAGTCGGCTGGCTTTTTAAAAGTGATTGGGGGTGTAGTCTGTGGAGAGCCACCCATCGACAGGGAATCTGAACCGATCGGTGGATGACCGGGCGGCATTCCGCCAGCTCCAGCCTGGCCAGCTCCCGGCATTCCCATCCCCGGCTTTCCAGCCATGATTCCAGATAGCTCTACCCAGGTCGCCTCGACTGAAGTTGTATCTCCCTCTTGGGCGGAGTCCGTGGAACTCTTGCCAATCGGCAGCTTTTTAACCAGGTTCAAAATGGCCTGTTTGCCAAGTGGTGTCTGTTGCAACTGCTTCAGCCAGCGATTCACGTTGCTGGCCACATAATCGTTCCAATCGCCATTGACGGGTAGCGAAAGAACGGAAAGTTCCATAGAGCCCGAAGGGTCGGCAATGGAAAAAGTTGCCGCCCGCATACCACTGCCCGGCCCCTCTTGCCAGCCATCGGGCGTCTGCCAGTCGGGGTTTTTGTCGGCCTTGAGTTTCAGGCTGCCAAGAAACTGCAGGAACTCGTCCCGGTGACGATCGATGGCGGCAAGCGGTCCAACAACCTTGAAAAACCAGGCTTTGTTACCTTGTGGTACAACGGCGGCAAGCATACGACTTTGTGGTGCGGCCTGCTGGTTCGCATTGGTCGTCTCATGGGCAGGTGATTTTTCGACCTGGTAGGTCTCGATTCCATCTTGGGGGCCACAGCCAGACACTGCCAAGAGCAGAGGGGCCAGGAACGGTAGGAGTAAGGCGGGGCAATGATTCAGGTTCGCTGTGTAAACTTTACTAGGGGACATAGAGCACCATTGGAGTGAATTGGTAAGGTTGAAAGAATCATGCAGGATATCGGGCTTGTGCCGCATCGGCAAGCGGTTCAGGAGAGGGCAGGAGAAGAGAAGCACCATTTGGGGACGCCAAAACAGTCTCCGTTTACCTTTTTCAGAAGCCACGACATACCGAACCAAATGGTGTTTACAGTGTCCGAGAGAGTGAAGAATGCTGGCTCACAGGCGGTTGGCTCGCGATGCTGGCAGTGAATCGGCTGAATCTGTGCGGATTCCGTAAAATAGGCCGTTTTCGCCCGGTGATTTGCCTGGGGTAATTTGGTATAGTAACGTTAATGGTTACAAGTGTTCGTCGAATGTCGTTTTTACCTCATTATGGACCCAATTTGAGAAAGGAGGAGGTGGAATTATGATCCGCTTCAACACAAAAATTGCTTTGGCCACAATGGCTGTAACTTTGGGGCTCCTCGCTTTTACGGGGACCAATGCGGTTGCGTGCAATCGTTGCAACGTGGATCCCTGTTGTCAACCTTGTGCCCCCCCGCCCCCAGTGATGACGGAACTATGCGTTCAGGATCCTTGTACTGGCTGCACCTACAAGGTGTGCGTCTGCCTGCCCGCCTGTTGCGTCGAGGCTCCCTGTGTAACCTGCCGTCCGGGCATCTTTGGCCGCAAGGTTCTTACTTACACCTGGCCCTGCTGTGGGCATTCGGTCGATGTGGTCATAACCAAGCGTGGCAGAACGATCGTCCGAGGTTAGCTAGAGTCTGGTCAAGCCTCGCTTGCTGGCATCAGCGGGCCTGGCGGATTTATGGATGGTGGGCGGTTCGCGCTGTTGCGCCTCCGCCCACCAGTTTATTTCCCCGAGAAAACCCCCGGCTCTGCCGGGGGACTGGCAGGATTTGATAGTTCCGTAGTCTTTTTTGTTTCATCAGGATCGCTATCGAAATCGAAACGGAATGAAACTTGGACGTTAGGATTTCGATAGCGATTTCGATGATTGTAATAGAACCATGGGCTAATACCCGGATCCTAGCGAGTTCAGCATGAACGCGGTTCCCACTCGATCGACTCTATTCGGGTATTGGTATCACTTTAGGATCGTTCGAGAAATAACTGTCCGATGTCCCCTCGCCCCTTTGTGGAGAGGGCAGGGTGAGGGGCCTGGAAACATGCCAGTTATTTCTCGAACGATCCTTACATTGGCATTGGGGTTGCGCAGGGTTTGTCTGGTCGGCGCCGGTCTGACCGGCGTCTGTTTGGTCGGCGTCTGTTTGGTCGGAATGGGGATTACCCAGGCCGCCCAGGATAAACAGCTCAATGTGTTGTTTATCGTCAGCGACGACATGAACAATGACCTGGGCTGCTATGGCAATCCGGTCGTGCAAAGCCCGCACCTCGACCGACTTGCCCGCCTGGGAATGCGGTTTGATCGGGCGTACTGCCAGGTGCCGTTGTGCAATCCGTCCAGAGTTTCGTTCTTAAGTGGTTTACGTCCTGATAAGACCCAGGTCTACACCTTGTCTGAAGAGACGCGTTCTCACCTGGGTGATTGGGTCATGTTGCCCGAGTATTTTCGCCACCATGGCTATTTTTCAGCGATGGTTGGAAAAATTTATCATACGGGCGAGGGGCACGAAGACCCGCGAAGCTGGGATTTTGAGCAGCGGGAGTTTGGCAAGCGGCCACCTCAGGACCAGATTCTCAAATGGGGCAATCCGGACGGCCCGGGTGGGCATACCACCGATTGGTCTTGGTTGAAAACAGCGGATCGGGGTACGCCCGATGGCATTGTAGCGCGAAAAGCAGCTGCGGTGATGGAGCAGTCGGTTCGAGCCGGTAAACCGTTTTTCCTGGGCGCCGGTTTTCGGCGGCCGCATGCACCCTACGGCGTGCCCAAAAAGTATTTCGACCTCTACCCGGTCGAATCCATCCAGTTACCCCCCGAGGTACCGGTGGGCTATTACGCCAGGCTCCTGGCCGCATCCATCAACTACCCGGCTCCGGACAAGCCGCTCTCGGACCTGGAGCAGCGTGAGTTGATTGCCGCCTACTATGCGTGCAACTCGTTTGTC
The DNA here is from genome assembly GCA_024276705.1 of Planctomycetota bacterium. GTDB lineage: Bacteria > Planctomycetota > Planctomycetia > Pirellulales > Lacipirellulaceae > JAJRWS01. Next base: position 17,998 of record JAJRWS010000074.1, read on the forward strand.
GACGCGCAGGTGGGAGTGCTGCTGGACGCGCTCGATCGGCTTAAGCTTTGGGACAGTACCATCGTTGTCTACTTGGGCGACCATGGTTATCACCTGGGCGACCATGGTGGGTTCTGGCATAAGCTCTCACTTTTCGAGCAGTCGGCCCGGGTGCCGCTGATCCTCTACGCGCCTGGCATGAAAGCCAGTGGCAGAGCTTGTGCGCAGTTGGTCGAACTGATAGACCTCTACCCGACGCTCACTTCGCTTTGTGGTTTGGAGCAGCCGCGCGGTTTGGACGGCACCAACCTGGCCCCACTGCTGGCGGATCCCACGCAGGCGGTCAAGGAAGCGGCCTATTCCCTGGTGGCACGCAGTGAAGACCCGGAAAAACATGCCCGCGAAAGGGCCTATCTGGGCCGTTCGGTTCGGACTCTTCGCTGGCGCTATACGGAATGGGAGCAAGGCCAACGTGGCGTGGAGCTGTACGATCATCGGCACGATCCCGGGGAACTGGTCAATCTGGCCGGAGTCCCCAGGTACGCGGAGGAAGAAGCACGGTTGAAACAGTTACTCAAAGCGGGGCAGGGTGAATAGAGAGAGTCCTGCGAGGCAACGGGCAGGAGGGCGGGGTCTGACGCCTTTTTTCGTCCGTGCGCGTTTGCCCATGCAAAAGACACAAAGACGAAATAAGGATGAAAAAAGGAGCCTGCCCACTTCACACCAGCCCTTTTTACTAGCACCATCAAAA
>JAJRWS010000005.1 GCA_024276705.1 Planctomycetota bacterium
AAGGCAAGATCGGTCATCATCAATACCCATGGCCTCTTGTTTCTGTTGCATGCAATGATTCCATTCGAGTACGAGCACGAGTACGAGTACGAACAATATCACTACGGAACCGTCAAACTCTGCCAGTCCCCCGGCAAAGCCGGGGGTTTTCTCGACGGAAATAATTGAGGACAAATGTATCCGAATGGTGTGGGCAAGTCAAGAATTTTCGGTAACGCTCTGGCGGCGCTCTAGCGTTCCCTTCTTACACTGAATTCGAGCGGGGTTTGCGTTATTCCTGGCGGTTATCCATCGTGATTTCGACTTTTCATCATTAGAGGGCTTTTGTCGATGCTGTTACAATCAGTAGTTTCAAGAATGGCCGATGAAGCCGACCCGGCGGGCGTGCTAGCTGCGAATAACGTCGGTCTCCGGGCGGCTTATCGCCCTGCTTCACATGGGGCGATGCGACAATTGGGAAGTACTGACAATGAAATGTCACACATAGGGCCCTAAGCCATCTTTGTTCTGGACATGACCTCCAAGGTAGAAAAATACGAGCCGGGATGATCCGTAAAATATTCAAGACCTGTACGCTTTCCATGTTGCTGGTGGCGTTGACGACCATGACTCCTGCGCAATCAGCCACTGTGACCTACGTTCTGGAGGACATCTGGCTACTTCCTGACCTAAGCCATCCTTTGGCGGCTGCCCGGCAGATGACCGGATCTTTTGAATGGATCTACGAAGAAGGTGATTTCGAGAACGGATCGGGTCAATTCGCCGACCTATTCATTCCCTGGTACAACCCGGACATCGGGGACTTGAATATCAACATCGATCTGGGTTCCATCGAGTTCACGCTTCCAGGCAACTTCCATGATCTGGGAGTTGATCTGACCCTGTTTCTCGTCGATTCTTTCAGACCCGACCAGGCGGTTGCGGTCGATACCGCCAGGAGCATGTTCGACATCCAGCAAGGTATCAGCTACAAGGGCCACGCGGTCAGCGGCAGTATCGTTCCCGTTCATCCCGGCGACTTCGACTACGACGGTGATGTGGACGGAGCGGATTTCCTGAAATGGCAACGGGGCGAATTAACCAATCCGCCGAGCTTGTCCGACCTCGAAGTCTGGCAAGCGAACTTTGGGCCTGCCGCCAGCCCCATGGCTGCAGCCACGATTGCGGCCCCTGAGCCAGGCAGCGCTATCCTGTTCATGATGGCTCTTGCCTGCGGTCTGGCAATGCAACCACGCCCTTCGTTCCTCAGGGACGTGCCACACATCATTGCGCTGGAACGTCTTCTTCGTGGTGAAAATAACTCATCGTAGTCACTATAAAATCGGAAGAACCCTCATTTGGGAATGCCGAAGTAATGACTCAGACTGAAAACTGCCTTCCCGTTTCTCTTGTAAAACAGCGGAAAACGAACCACGAATGAACACCAATCGACACGAATAGGAATCGTCGGTCTCCGTGTCGAAGATTCACGAGAATTGGCTCATTCGTGTGTATTCGTGTCCATTCGTGGTTCTCTCGATGCGGCGAAAAACAAGCTGGCGTTTTCACTTTGAGTTATTATTGAGCTAAGGTCGTGAGGCAGGCAAGCCCTCATGCTCTAACGCTTCTCGCACGGAGATGGGCAGTGCGTCCTTCACCTGGCCCGCCCAGGGCGAGGCGATTGCCTCGGCAACCGACCAGCGCAAGTAGTCCTGGTGCTTTTCGAATTGCCGATTGATTTTGGCAACGAGTTTCTCTTCTTTCGCAGCGATCTTTTTTTCTAAAATGCCGCGTGTCAGCCGTGTCACTTGCTGAGCGACTTCGCCACCAACTTTGCTGATGTGTTCGATACGGAACTCGTCGATTGCGATCGTTGCGTCTGTGACCTGTGGCGATAGAACGAGATCGGGTGGAAAATGGTCGAAGTCCAGATCGATGCCCAGTTCGCAGCGGACATGCAGGCGGATTTTCGCCCGGCCCTCGGCGCTCAGACTGTATAGCCGCACGCCCTGGATCCATTGAGCCTGCCGAGCGCGTAGCTTCAAGTGTGTCGCGATGTCGACATCGAAGGCCACTGTTTGGTTGGGTAGCTTATGAACATGGCTCACGCCAATCGCGAATTGTTCTCTGGGATCAATCAATGCGGCAGAGTATTTACGCCAGCGGCCGTGATTGACCATCTTTTTGCGACGCCGGGTGTGAATTTTCATCCCTTCGCGGTGGATTTCGATTCCGTTCCAACGTGATACTTGGGCTGGCTAAGGCTTGCATTGTTCTTCCCATTCCCGGTGGAGCCTTTCCAATTCCGCCGCCCGTTCCGGCATCTGTTCGAAAAGATTTGTTCGCTCGCCAGGGTCGTCGTCCAGATTGACCAGAAAACGATCGAATTCGACGAGTTCCCGTCTGCTCGTGTCGAGCGCATTGGCCAGGAGCTTCCACGGGCCTCGGCGAATCGCCCATCGATCCTTGTTGCGGTTTCTGTTTTGCCAGTGAAGCACCCGATGTGGCGATTCGGCCTGGGCCGATCGCAATACGGGCACCAGGCTCTTGCCGTCGATGTCGGTATTCAGTAGAGGTATTCCACACAAGTCGGCCAATGTTGGCAACCAGTCGCTGCCATGTCCAATCTGGTTGCGTACTTCCCCTTCGGCCAAATGGCCCGGCCAGCGGATGATCGCCGGCACGCGAATACCCCCTTCGAAAAGGCTGAATTTCGCCCCCCGGTAGGGTCCCGAACTGCCGCCGCCGTAATGGGCACGTTGCTCGGTGGAGTGACCATGGTCCGATTGAAGGACAACGATCGTCTCCTTGCCCAAACCGAGCCGGTCGATCGCATCCAGCAAACGACCCAACCTTGTATCCATCGAAGACAAAAAGGCCGCGTACAAATTCCGGGGATACGCCATGCCCTGCTCCTGGTAGTGATCGAGCCACTCCACATCGCCCTGGTAGGGATAATGGGGAACATTGAATGCGAAGTAAATAAAAAACGGTTCCCCTCGATTCGTCTCCATGAATCTTACCGCCTCGTCCACCATCAGATCGGGGAAGTACTTGCCATCGTAATGAACTTCCTTGCCGTTGCGGTATAAATCGTGGGCATTAGGGCCGGCCCAATAGAAAAAGTGCGAATAATTATCGATGCACCCACCCATGTGCCCGAAGGAGTGATCGAACCCCTGGGCGTTTGGCATCGTCTCGGGCGAATGCCCCAGGTGCCACTTACCGATGTGCGCCGTGGCATAGCCGGCCGCCTTGAAGGTCTCCGCCATCGTCACCTGTTCGGTCGGCATCCCAGCGTGGTCCTTTATCGAACCGACGTTTCCCGGCACCCCCGCACGGACTGGATACCGTCCGGTCATCAGCCCCGCCCGGGATGGCGAGCAGACAGGCGCTGGAGCATAAAATTGCGTGAACCGAATCCCCGTCGCCGCCAAGGCATCCATGTTCGGGGTGGCCAAATCCGCCGCGCCATACGCTCCCATATCCACCGAGCCCTGATCGTCGGTGTACACCACAATCACATTCGGACGTTGCGAGGAAGCTTGCACGCTAGCTCCTCCAGCCATCGACAGGCCAACGTAAAACGCAGCGGCTATCCGAAACCGAAACATGCATATTTTCATCATGATGGGTACTCCTGCAACGAAAAAGGTCCTTGGCAGCACGTTAGGGGCCGCCGATAAATGACGTACCGGTTTTATGTTTGTTTTCATGCGGTTCCAAAAAAAACCTTACCGGACACGGTTCTATTCTTGTTCCTTTCGTGCCGAAGGTACAGCCCTATAGGAGCCCAGGGTGAAGCGGAGCGAGGTACGAGCGGAGCGAAACCCTGGGTTACGTTTCGACGAATGTTGATAGCCAGTTGATAGATGATACACTGGAGCGAAAGATTCGGTACTTCCCAATTGCCCTGGAGCCCTACGTGCACCAGGGCGATAAGCCGCCCGGGAACCGACATTTTTAGCTGCTAGCGCGTTGTCCGAGTCGGCTTCATCGGCCATTCTTGGAACGACTGAGATTCATGGCACGCCATCGAAGGGTTCAGCAAGATGATTCGACTTGAACGGTCTCGCCGCAGGTTTCCGAGAGCTTTCATTGCATTGGCGGGGGTCGTTCCGCTCTTTGCCGGGTTGCTTTATGCGGAATCGGCTGAAACTCGCGGGCCCCTGATTGCCTATGTCGGCACCTTCAGTTCTCCGCTTCGCGATATGTTGTCCACGCAGGTGGATCTGCCCCCCGGCAATGGCCGGGGCATACATCTTTTCCAGGTGAATCGCGCTAGCGGAGCGCTGACGTCCGCCGGCATTTACCCGCTGGGAACCAGCCCGAGCTGCCTGATCATCAATGCGACCGGAACCCGGCTCTATTCCGCCAATGAGACCGATCGCGTGGGGGAAGAGAAGGAAGGGACGATCAGTGCCTTCTCCATCGATCGGGCTGATGGACATTTGACATTGCTGAGCACAGCCCGCTCTGGCGGGGCCGGACCGACCTACGTGAGTCTCCATCCGTCGGGGCGGTTTTTGCTGGTGGCCAACTATTTTGGTGGTTCCGTGGCGGTGCTGCCGATTCTGAGGGACGGCCGCTTGGGCGACCCCACGGATGTCAAAGACGATACGGGCAAGATTGGCCCCACCCGGGCGACCCATGCCCCACCGGGCAGTTTCGCCATCAGCGGACATGATCGGACACACGCGCACATGATCCAGGCAGATCCCTCAGGACGCTTCGTGCTGCATGTTGACCTGGGCTTGGATCAGATTCTTGTTTGGAAGTTCGACGAGCAGACGGGCGTACTGACGCCAAACCGGCCGCCTGCGGTTTCGTTGCCACCGGGGGACGGGCCCCGTCATTTTCATTTTCATCCCAATGGCCGCTGGTTCTATTCCATTCAGGAAGAAGGCTCGACCGTCGTGCGGTTCGACTACGATGCGCAAGCGGGGCGGTTGGCCCCACGGCAGACGATCTCCACGCTTCCGCCCGGGTTTGTGGGCAGTAATTTCTGCTCCGAGATCCTCGTTTCAGATGATGGGCAATTTGTTTACGCCGGCAACCGGCTGCACGACAGCATCGCGATATTTTCCATCGGCCCAAATGGCGACTTTACTTACCTGGGGGAAGAATGGACCCGGGGGAATTACCCACGCAGCTTCAACTTCGACCCCACGGGCCAGTTCCTCTATTGTTGCAACCAGCGGGCCGACAGCATTGCCGTCTTCCGGGTGAGCCGTAAGACCGGCGGCCTCAAATTTACCGGCCACTATGCCCCGGTGGGCAACCCTTCGGCCATTGTCTTCCTCGATCTCGCCAAGGTCCCCTCAAACTGATGGGAATATGACCGCAGAGGCAACCGAATAGTATTCGATTCTGGCCAGCCCTATGACACGACGCTTCCAGTCGAAGATTGAACGTTGTTTTGTCCTGCTCCTCGTTGTGCATACGAGCAGTACCCTGGTCGTCGCCGGACCGCCCCGATGGAATCCCCCCATTCGGTCGATTGGTGCGAAAAATCTTTTGCCAAATAGCAGTTTCGAATTGGGCGCGGATGGCTGGTCTTCGTGGGGAAAGGGCACGGCGAGCGGCGGGGATTTATGTGGCTTGTTGGGTGAAGTACAGGCCGGGAATGCCGTTGATGGAGCGCATTCCCTTCGCATTGAACTCGGGCCAGGCTTGACGGAAGTCACCCATTCCGATTATGGCCTGGGCCCCTCCAGGACGGTGATCCAGGCGGCTCCTCTCGCAGCCAACCTGGGCTGGATGGAGGTGCATGTTGGCGGAACCTATGCGTTGTCCGTCTCGATGCGCGCCGATCGTGATGGCGTTCCTGCCGATCTGGTGTTTCACTTCGGCGGCGACATCAATGCAAACT
>JAJRWS010000075.1 GCA_024276705.1 Planctomycetota bacterium
GTAATTTCGTTTCTTTCGTGGTTGCTAAATTTCATTGATTGTACGGGCAAGAAACATGTTCATCACAGAAATAAACACGACATCTAATGATTGGACGATGCTAACCGCCGGGAGCGGTAGTTTAGATCAACTCCGAAAATGAGGCCCGGTATCAGCCCAGGATTCCACTACAATCATCGGGATCGTAATCGCTATCGGGATCGGGATCGAAAGTCCGTACTTCCAAATTGCTACCCAACCCAACGCAAGACAGGCCGATAAGCCGCCCGGAAACCGACGTTTTTACTACTAACACGCCCGCCGGGTCGGCTTCATTGGCCATTTTGGAACTCTATTTTCCCGGACGGAGCGTTGCCGCTTCGGGTTCGAGATAGAGCATGCCGCCGCGGTGGACGATGCCGAGCTTCGCATCCAACGCGATGGTCAGGGGATCGGGGCCAGTCATCCCGAGACGTTCGCGCACTCGTTCTCGCAGCCACCAGAATCCGGAGTTCCAGGAGTAGAGGTGGTGCCCATGGGGGTGGCCGTCGAGGGTGCTGATCGATTCGTGGAAGGCCGGCATCACGGCCAGTTCTCGCTCGAGACGCCAGAGGAGTTTTTCATCGATTTCCCTGGCCGGTACGCCATGGATGAGGCCATCAAGCCAGCCGAAGCAGCAAACGCCACGGCGACCCGCGACATGCCCGAGTCCGTTGCAAGCATCAGCATCAAAGGCGGCTCCGTACCTCGCCCCGTGAACACGAGCTTCTTACCATCGTGGATGGTTGCATACAATTTACCGGCTTCGTCGTGCACCTTGACTCGTAGGTCCGCGCACACCGGCGGCGGCAATAGCCATAGAACCAGAAAAACGACAATTCGTATCACGCGAGGCTCTCCTTTTACGGATTTCGGGCAGGCAGGATTTCCAAGTTTCATCCGCCACGCCCCATCTTCAGACCGGTCGCCTCTCGACTCTCGAAACGGGCCAACGAATCCTGGAGCTACAGTTTTGGCATCCATTCGCGGCAACAGACCGCACATTCCTGCTTTTACTCTCAATCTTAATCCCCAACCGCGCATTGACCAAGGAGATCTCGAGGGTTCTGAATAGGATCACTCACGAGCGTGAAACTTCAGGCCTGGATTGCCACAATCATGCAGGGCACCACATCTTCCCGATTCAGACTTGATTTTTTTCGCAAGCCTGGCTTTTTTGAAAAGAGCTTTAGTCAACTCCCCCGCCCTGCGAAAGGAGTACGCGTCACACTTGACAACATAACTAATGCGGCATATACTCCGAATTAGTCGCACTATTACAGAGGAATATTCGTCATGCCAGTGATCCAGAGGGCTCTTAATCTCGAACTGCCGGAACGCCAATCCGCCTTTCTCTGGGGTGCCAGAAAAACCGGAAAATCGACGTATCTAAAATCCACTTTTCCAAAAAGTCTTCTGTTCGATTTCCTGAAAACAGATCTTCTGCTGGAATTCTCCAAGAGACCCTCGTTACTCCGCGAAAGACTACTGGCAAGAGATGATGACGCTCTCAAGCACCCGATTATCCTTGACGAGGTGCAGAGGGTGCCCAATTTGCTGAATGAGGTGCATTGGCTAATTGAGAATGAAGGCTTGCGTTTTATACTGTGCGGATCGAGTGCCAGAAAGCTTAAAAGGGGAAAGGCCAACCTGCTGGGAGGACGGGCATGGCGTTATGAAATGTTTCCCCTGGTTTCGTCGGAGCTCCGCGAGATCGATCTATTGAAAGCTCTTAACCGTGGCCTTATCCCTAGCCACTACTTACGGGATGACTTTCGCAGATCCCTTAAAGCCTATGTCACAGACTACCTCAAAGAGGAGGTTTTTGACGAGGGTCTCACGCGAAACATCCCGGCGTTCTCGAGGTTCTTCGACGCGATGGGGTACTCACACGGGGAGCTAACCAATTACTCGAATATTGCCAGGGACTGCGGCGTCGACTCAAAAACGGTCAAAGAGTATTACCAAATCCTTGTTGATACGCTCCTAGGTCGATTCATCTCCCCGTTCAAGAAGCGACAGAGCCGTCAAGTCATCGGGAAAGCGCCTAAGTTTTACCTATTCGATGTTGGAGTTGCCGGAGTGCTGACAAATCGTCAGATCACGGACCCGCGCGGTGAGCTGTTCGGCAAGGCGTTGGAACATTTTATTTTCATGGAGTTGGCCGCTCATCGCTCTCTTTCTGAACTCGACTATGAGATCAATTTCTGGCGGACCAAAACGGGGCTCGAGGTGGATTTTATCCTGGGTGGGGGTGAAATAGCCATCGAGGTAAAAGGAACTTCGCGCGTTGACCCAAAGCATCTGCGAGGTATTTCAGCGTTCACCCATGAGTTCTCTCCCAAAAAGGCAATCATCGTCTGTTCCGAGCAACAAGAGCGGGTACTCGGTCCAATACGAATCATGCCATGGAGGTCCTTCCTTAAAAAACTCTGGAATGGATCGATGATTCAATGAGACTCCTCCCGCAGAGCCTATGTTCCTGACCCCTTATTCTTCCGCGGACAAATTCACTCCGCCAGGGCTCACTCACCGTACACGAACCTGGCCTCCGCAGCTTCACTCGATTTTCCCTCGCCCCAGTATGTTCTGGCTTTGACCGTCGTGGTCTCGGCCAAACGAATCGGCTCAGAATAGGGCGGTGAATTTTCCGTGGGTGGACTTCCGTCGAGCGTGTATCGTATTTCCCCAACCCCATTGGCACTGGCCAATTTGACTGCCAGCGGCTTTTGGAACCTCCTGGTGGTCGTCAGAAAACGTGGAGGACCATAGTAGGCTTTTTGCGCGAAGGCCAAGGAAGTCTGCACGGCATAGCCGCACGTGCAGCCGGAACTCGATTCGGGAATCAGCACCAGGCCACCCGCCGGGATGATATTGATCCAGCAACCTGGGCGAGTCACCTCGGTGAGTTGAACTCCCTTGCTATGATCTTCCGTGATCGGATAGTAGCGGGGATTGGAACCACGGCCGAAGAGATAGTTTGCCGAACTGCTGACTCCACCACAACCATGACCACCGCGCAACCACTTGTAGCTCTTTTTTTCACCTGTCTCCAGATCGAACGCATATGGCTTCGAATAAACCGTACTCCCATTGATCACCGGATGTTGCCATTGTTCGCCATGGGATCCGTCCGTCCCCGTGAGCTTGTTGCCACGAACATCCATGGCCAGATACTGGGTATGCCACTTGTCTTTGCCAGTGCTCGCGTCGAATGTGAAAAGACCATAATGAACGTGATTCTTTTCATTGTAGGTGCCTGAACAAATAAGCGTGTTCCTGGCGCAGTTCAAAAACATGATGTGCTGGAAGGGCAGCCGGATGGCTCGCTTCCATACAGGACGCCCCGTACTCAGGTCCAAGGCGACAAGGGCCAGCCCTTGCTCACAGAATTTGTCGATCCGCACCCGTCCATTCGGATCTTTCACGATCCTGGGATTGCTGCTTTCGACGAAATAGAGATGGCTGTTGTCCATGGCAAAGGTACTGTTCATGATGGCTCCATGCCGATAGACCCACCTCCTTTTTGCCGTTGTCCGGTCCAGCGAGAAGACCGCCCGGCTTACGATCACCTCGCGAAAATCTCCTTCCAGGACCGCGCTGCCGTTGTCCGGATCGTCGTGAAATGCCAGGGCGGTAAAAGAAGCGCCCCACTTCTGGGCCGAGCCAATAATCGACGTGTCGGTGTAGTTCAAATAACCCCATTCCTGACGGCCAGATCCCACGCGAGGCACCTTGAAAGTCCGGAGTCGCGACCCATCCGAGCTGTCGACGGCCCAACATTCGCCGCCCGAAGCGATGAGAAGAGACTGATCGGTCGCGACAATTTGTCCGCAATCTTTCATCACGCCAATCCGCCGTGAATAGGGAACCTCCAGATTCCACAGAGGAGTGCCATTGTAAGCATCGACAGCCAGGATCCGGTTGTTGCCCGATACAAACAGGCGCCCGTTCGTATAGAGCGGAGACATGGGCCGGTGATGACGATCGATGATGGTGCGAGGCCCCGGTTCTCCGTACCATTGCATCCGCATCGGCCCCCGAAGCATGTCTTCGCTGCAAGTCGTGTTGCCAGCGTCTCCATAAAGCTGCGTCCATTCACCGCTCCCGGGAAGCGCGGGCCGCTCGATGACTGCCCACACTCCTCGGTCTTTCCGGACGACCCCCTCGGACAGCGCCAAGGGTTTCACCCATTCGGCAAGCGTCTCTTCGTTCAGCCCCTCCGCCTTCGAGGCATCCCTTTGCCCTTGCCCGATATACAAAATGCCTCCACAAGGACGCAACACCCGAAAAGCTTCCAGGCTGGAACAGGGCAGCGCACCGGTCAGTAAAGTTTTTTCCGAAACGATCAAATTGGCAAAGTAGTCCGGATAGGGAAGCCTGTCGGCCAAGTCCCCGTCGGCGGGACTCCAATCAGACGCCCTCTGATGGACAGCCACCCTGGTGCCGTAGTAGCCGGCCTGGTCAAGCAACCGGCGGGCCGATGCGACTTTGGCCGCATCGGCTTCCAAAACGACCACCTGGAGATCCGTCTGCCTGGCAAGCTCGAGGGCAAGCTGCCCCGTTTCACAGCCAAGCACAAGACAGTAGCCCTGCCGAATCCCGGTCTCCTTCAAGATCTGTTCCGCAGCGTGCTGGTACAGGGTCGCATCCGTCCCGACGTCCTGGCCGGTCGCGGCGACCACCGATTGGATCTGGCCAGACCTGCCTTTCCGTGAGTGACGGAAGCCATGGATGACTCCCTTGTCGGTACTGACATACAGCATCCCGTCAGCGATACTCAAACCATAAGCTTTTCCATCGACTGCCTCGTGCCACAACGGCTTGCCGTCTTTGCAATCCAGGGCGACTACCTGGTTCTCTCCTCCGGCAAAGAGCGTCTCCCCGGCAAGGACCAGCGAGAAGGGGCACGCCAGCTTCACTGTCCATAGTTCGCATGCAGCCTGTTCTTTTCTGATCTCACCTTGGCGTCTCTTCAGCTGGCGAAGCTCCGTGGCAAGCCGTTTGAATTCTGCCGTACGGTTCGACAATTTCTTGCCACGCTTCTCGATTTCCACTCTCTGCTTGTCTAAATTGTTTTTTTCACGCGACAGCAACAGATAACGGCCGCGGTCAAAGGCCGAAAGTTGCGTTTCCGATTGCATGTAGGCCGTCTTGCCTTGAATGACCATCCGCAGTCCGCCAAACAGGGCAATCGTCTCCTTGGTTTTGATGTCGCTGGCACTGATGGCCTTTTCGTCACGCCCTGGCCCCGTGATCAGCACATCCTGGGTGAGCAATGCGTACGCACCGCCACCGCTGCTGAATTCTCCCTGAAAAGTTCCGTCAGTACGGGAAAAGACGGCCGGACTCGTGCGTCCCGTAGGGACATAGAGACGCTGAGAAGAGGCCAGCATATAACCTTGAGGTGAGCGTCGCACCGATTGCTTCCATGTCACGTCACCCGTCTCCGCGTCTAGTGCGAACAGGTAAGTTCCCTCCTTCGGAAAGAGTCCTGCGCCGAAATAAAGCGTCCCCGCTTCCACCACGAGCCCCGCGCGGATCGGCCACCTGGATATCATGCGACCATTTCCCGGCAAGTAAGATTGTTTTTCCTGGGCTGCGAACTTCCATAATAAACGGCCATTCTGGGCGTCGAGACAATAGACGGTGCCATCGTCCGCACCGACATAGACCTTGCCTGCCGCGACAACCGGCGCCAGGCGAATGGGCCCTCCCGTGAAGAAGCTCCAGCGCGGCTCTCCCGTGTTCGCATCCAACGCATAGACTTTGCCATCGGAGGAAGTGCCGAAAAAAACGGCGCCTTCGGCGACCACCACTTGATAAACGCGATCGTAGGTCACCAGGGACCGTAGTTTCCGCAGGTTATGCCAGTAGTCATTCTCTGCCGGCGCGGGCCACGCGGGTGCCGGCGGGTGTGCCGCCTGATAACGCCACACCTCCTGCATGGGAAGCGGTAAACTTTCCGACGTGATGCCGCTTCTCGTATTGTCATGCAAATAGGAAGGCCAATCTTCCGCCGGGCAGGTGCCTGCCGTGAGTACGATGGCAACGCCCACAATTCCGCTTAAGGATCGGTTCAATATCGCTTGCATGTCTTTACTTCCTCCAAAGGTCGACGGCTTGGGCTTTGAGGTCTCGCTTTCTGGCCGCCTGGCATTGAGGACCAGACCCTACCCGAAATATTCTCCCAACCCGAGGAACTCATACTAACCTGTTTTTCCGCCGTTTGGTAGAATGAATTCCAACCTCCCGGGCAAGTAAGGCCGTATCGGGTTAAGATGAAGGATTGCCTCCGGCCGTAAAAGGCTACCACACTGATCATTGGCCACTTTACAGAATCAACGGAGAAATGACCCCATGAATCGCCTGTTGAAAATTGCCACCCTGCTGCTGTCGACAACCGTTCTGCCTTTATCGGCCGGGGCCGACGACGCTCCGTGGCAACAGGCTTCGGAGAACGGCAAATCCGCCCGGCAGGCATTCGTCGCGTGCTGGCGATTTGTCCAGGGCTGGCTGCAACATGCCGACCCCGTGAGCGGTCTCATTCCTCGCAATTTAACCAGCTCCCCTTTCTGGAATGCCCAGGACTCCGCCGCGGACAACTACCCCTTCATGGTACTATCCACCTATTATACGAACCGTGGACTGTTCGAAGGACGAATGCTCGACATGCTTCGAGCTGAAGGACGCTACTGTAACCGCCTTGGTCACTTGCCGGATGACTTTGTCTTTGCAACCCAGTCTCTACGGGAACCAGCGTCTCCGCTCGATAAGCTTATATTCGGAGCCAGTGAATATGCCAAAGATGGCTTGCTACCAATCACCGAAC
>JAJRWS010000076.1 GCA_024276705.1 Planctomycetota bacterium
CATTTCGGGCGAGCACAAAAAAACGGCCCAGCCCGAACACATCAACATCGTGTTGGTCTGGCCGCGATTTCTGTCAGAGCTAAATTTGCGTACTTTCGAGGCGAGCGGTTGTCATTACCGCTTAAGTAATAGAATGGACCCTTACGTATTCACCTGTCAAACCCTTACCGAGAATAAATCGGCAGGTAGGTATAAACCGTTCAGAGTGATCAGAGTTACAGAGTGAATATGACTACTCTGTACACTCTGAATAGTCTGTTTACTATTCTACTCTGACTACTTTGTATGGTTTTATTAAGGACAAACTTCTCCCTGCGGAAAGATTTATATACGTGCGTCACATCATTGGTGCAGATCATTTCACGTCATTACGATTGCCCCAGTGTGAGCGCATGTGAGGCTGCATTTGTCAGTGCTCCATCATGAACGCCTTTTTAGCTGCAGTCTGCCCCTTGACCTTCGCCTTGTTTGAGACTGCTTCCTTGTGAATCCTATTGTGGAGCGGAGTTAGCAGTTTCTTGACTACATAGTCGGCATGATCGTCCTCCTCAAACTCCTCCGACAGCCACTCAAGCGCAACTTGGAGACTTGTAAAAATATTCTGCATTGCTGCCTTGTGCCCGGCCCTGTATCCAGCATCGAAACCTTCGTCTTGGCCGCTGGCGTTCTGCTCTAGTATTTCATCTTGAAGTTGTTCTACGTTCATTGTCTTACCTCCTGCGTCGGGTAGTTGGTGGCAGAGTGACGTCTTGCCTATGGCGATAGAGACGACTGACCCCATTGCTGAGCCATCGCATCAGCGATGCCTTGATAGGTTCGACTACGGAGCCTCTTTCGCTCTGGTCCCGGCGGCATCTGCCACACGCGAGGCTCACGTCCATCGACGATTTTCGTGGGCTGCAGAGAAGGGAGTCCGGTCAGGAACAATGCCGTTCGTTTCGTCTCTCCGTGACCAAACTGCCACGGCTGAATGTATTGGGGCTTCACATCAATATCGCCCGAGGCAGGCAACACGCTAACCGGATGTTCCAGGCAGCGCATGGCAATTGGTTGGTGCCAGATGGCCTCGGCAAACGCGATCCCGTACTTGCGGTAATGCGTGTTCGCGTAGTGCCGGTTACCACTAACTGCCGTGTAGGTACAGAACGGATGCGCGATCATCAGATCGAAATCCCTCGCATATTTGAACAGAAACTCAAGTGCATCGCCCTGATGGTGCGGGCCAGGCTGGGCTGACGGCTGGAGGTCGACGCTGATTGCATCGTGACCACGACGACGGAAGGCTTCGCGGACAATGCCGCTTTCCTCGCAGACAACCACGACGTTGAGCATGCATGGCGAGGACACGATCAGGCCCTCGGGCGAGTGTTCACCCAGTCAAGTACTTCGTCGGAATACCACCCCGAGAAACGGGGAGAGACTTTTACGGGCTTCGGAAATTTATCCTTGCGAACCCACTCATAGATCGTCGCGGGTCTTGCGCCGACGGTCTCGGATACTTTGGGCATACGCCAGATTTGTCGGTCTTGCATTTTCAATCCTCATCATTTGCCCTCCGTGAACATCGGTTAATAAACGGGAAAATTCCCGGCTCTGTATAACTCGGTACAGCGTACTACTTGTCAGCTTTTCTACCAATTGGTTTGTCAAGTATTCGGCCTTTTTCGCAAGAAAAACTTGAAAAAACTTTCGGCAGGTGGTGGATCGTGTAACAGTCTCACTACCACGGGATATTCCCATCGCTGAAATCGTCGGGCCAATCGACGCTGCCATCGTCGCTGAAATCGACACTCAAGTCAGGGTGATTATCTTTGACCCATGATTGAGCTTCCTGCAAAGTGATTTCGCGAGTGCTGGCATCACCACCAGCCCCGGTGACCGCATTGAATAGACTGTTGTCACTTACCCACTTGCCGGACTCGTGATTGAGATAGCTGTAGTCAACATCGTCAATCACTCGAATGACGTTCAAATGACCATTGAGCAAGAAATACGTCACCTCAAACTTCACTGTCATGCTTTTGCCTTGATCGTTACGACATTGCCCTTCGGCGGAGTCTTGTTGACGTGCTTGCTCCACTGATCCATCAGGGGTACTCGCTTCTCCAACAGGTCGCTGTGAAGGTAAGCTGCCTCTGTCGTGTCTTTGTTGACGTGGGCAAGCGAAAACTCTACAACCTGTCGCGGGAAGTTGGCGCGCTCTGCCGCCCAATTCTTGAACGAACTTCTGAACCCATGAACAGTGACAGGCGTCTTCATATCCTTGAGCAGTTCCAGCATCGCAGTATTCGATAAATGCTTGCCCTCTCTGATGCCCGGAAAAATCCACTTCTCATGCTGGCCTTGCTGCGCCTTCAAAACCTTGAGAGCGGCATCTGAGAGCGGGACGCGATGTGCTTTCTTGGCTTTCATGCGTTCGGCGGGGACTGTCCAGACAGCGGAATCGAAATCTATCTCTGACCATTCCGCTGCAATCGTTTCCCCGGTGCGGGCTGCTGTCAGGATAGTGAACTCAAGAGCCTTCGCAGAGACCCCTGATTGCTTTCGCAATTCCTTGATGAATGGGTTCAACTCAGGGTATGGCAGCGACGCGTGATGCTTCACTGTCCTGATCTGTGAGGGTTTCGGTAAAGCGACTGCAAGCGGGCCATCACGGCGGGCAGGGTTCATCATTCCTTTGCGGTAGCCCTTCGCCTCCGCCCAGGCCAGCACCTTCTCCATGCGGCCTCTGAGCCGGACTGCGGTCTCTGTCTTCGTGAGCCATATCGCATCAAGCACAGCGAAGACATGCTCATCGTCGATCAGATTCACAGGCAGCTTGCCCAGCGTCGGTTCTGCGTAGGTCTTCAAGGTATTGGTCCATTGCTGTACATGCTTTGGATTTGACCATCCCGGAGAGTGGGCCTTGATGTATTTCTCTCTGCATTCTGCGAAGGTCGGCACGTTATCGGGAGCATTCGCCTTGATGCTAGTGGCGCGTTCCTTGATCGGGTCCTTGCCAGCCTTCACAACAGCCCGCCATTTGGCGGCTTCGACACGAGCCTCAGCCAGCGTAAACTGATCGTCCAGCTTGCCGAGAAAACCCAAGCCCAAATCCCGCAACTTGCCCGTATGGCGATCCCGCCATCTGAAAATCCAGTAGCGGCCCCGCTCATTGACTCGTAGATACAAGCACCTGTCGATGCGGTAGAGTTTGGCAACCTTGAGGGCCTTGATACCCTGATCGGTCCAATTCTTTGAAGTGGGGATTGCTGTCTTTACCTTCGTGGCAGTAGTGGGTGCCATCTGGTCCATACCTCAGTCCATACTTGAGAGGCATATTTTGACAGCCTTTCACATAGATGTACAGAGTTAGAAGTGGGAAATATGGCTTAAATAAAGGGCCTCCGCATAGCGATACATACTGAGGCATACCCTAACTAGGCGGACACCCTCTCCGCCATTTCACGGTTCGGTCGGACCACCCCCGACTAACAACGACCGACAAAAACGAGGGGTTCCGGCGATTCACGCCAACCCCCCCCCACTTGTTAAACAAAACATTCACGATA
>JAJRWS010000001.1 GCA_024276705.1 Planctomycetota bacterium
ATCCATCGGCAACTGACTACGGAGCAGGAACCTTCGCTCTCGATATGCGAACAATCGATGCTGGCGCTGGCGTGAGAGTCTATTGTGCTTCTGGTGGGGATAGCTCTTCATGAACTGTCCGTGATGCCCGAGCATTCCTGTGTGCCGGTGCTGCAACATGCTGGTGCGCCCGGTCCGTGCGTACTCGTTCAGGAGCAGCTACGCGCGCGATGTAATTCATGATTACCCCGGAAGAATCACGAGATATTTCCAACTGATCCAAGTCGAACCCGGCGGCTTCCATGATCTGTGTGCAGTCATCTTGTGTACGCTGTAAAAAGTGCCAATCGGTTACCCACTGATAAATCGGAGTTGTGTATAATTCCGCATCCTTGAAAGCAACATAGACAAAGCCTCCCTCATTGACCATTTCACGCCATCCATGAAGCATCGGAATTAACTGCTGGTTAGCAATGTAGTCACACAGGCCTACACTGTAAAGAATGTCATATTTCCCGTACTGCTGGATAAATCGTTCAGCCGATCGCATTCGCAAAGCATTGTAACGTATGCACCGGAAGTGGCTTCGGTCAGGTCGGGGCTTAATCACATTATTTTCGACATACTCAAGTGCTCCACGGTCGTAATCCAGTAACGTTATCTGAACGTTATTGTCATTTGGAAGGTTGATCCCCCGGGCATATTCCTGACAAGGGCCGCACGCCACATCCAGGACAGATACATTTTTTTTTCTGCGTTTCAATTCGTTTTCTAGATAAATTTGAATTCCTTCCATCCTGGCCACCACGGCTTTGGCAAGTTCCGTGTTTAGGAAGTAATAGTCTAGGTAACCGCCGATTCCAGTGGACCGTACTTTGCCTTCGTAGATTGCGATCAACATTTGATAGTCGCCCGCATAACCCCTCGGTTTAGTAATGCCGTGATGGAAAAGAGGGCTTTGATGAAACCAAGGTGCGATGATTTCACGAAAGCGTTTGCGTGTATCATCGAGCAATTCCTTATCAGTACCGATTTTTTCTTCGACTTCCAAGCATGCAGCACACGCACTATCGGTTGCCAGCTTTAGTCGTTGGTAATCCGGATCCTGTCCTGAAAATTCTCGTAGACCAATAGCTTGATCGATCGTTTTGAGTTCCTCGGCAAAAAGAGCAGCTTCCGAGTCAATGAAATTTTCAGCTTCATGTATTCGGCTTGGCATTAACATGATGAGACTCCTGAGTGAATGTGGGGGCAAGGGATTTTGGCGACGTATTCAAAACCTGTTGAGTTCACAATAACAGAGCGGATTGTCACGTTCCTTCTCGTTCCCAGTCCGTCAACAGTATCAGCTGGAATCCACGAATACATCGACAATGGTCCATGTTTACACTCACACGCAACCGTGACAACAATGAAACAGCCGCTTTGGAAGAATTATTTTTCTCTCCCCACAAAAAAATCGTGATATGCACGATGGTTTACATAATAGGAAAACTCTTTCCGATAGATTGAAATTATTGCAAAGTGATTCCGTGATCCCTGCGCGGTTCGATTATATGTCCTTGCTCTGTTGTAGTTGCCTGGATTGTGCCGGTAGTATTGATTGCTGGATGTAAGATAGTACTCATTCGCAAGCGGAAGCTCACAAGGATATTGCGTTTCTGTATTCATGGGAAACACTCTATTGAGAGCTAAACTTTGTGGAGTGTGGAGTTTATGAGGCTCTATCAAAGCCGGACGTCGGCCGAGGTCGTACTACAAGTAGGTCGAAGCAAGCGGCCTGGGCAGGCCGATGATGGAGACATCGCGGCCAGTGGGTATTGCAGCCGACCGAAGCCAGCCGGGTTTTAGTAGAGTTATTGAGTCTCGATGGCCACTACGACGGGTTGCACGCTACCACGGTTGCAACCAGATTAATAATTGCTTATGGCTAATATGCAGCAGACAGATGGGTGCGATGAGCATCGTGTAACCGGTGATGCCATTGATGAAATTACTCAAGTTTTTGGTGGGCGGTACCGTGTCAAGAAAATAATAAAGGTGTCGGAACCAGTTTCGACATTCCTGGGAATTGATCCGCACGATCAACGAGAAGTGTTTATCAAGACGCTTCATGGTATTCCCTCGCGCTTTGGTATGCAGATGCGTTTCGAACACGAGGCGCGACAGTTGTTAGGCATGGAAATAGGGCACCTGGCTCCTGTTCTAGCGGTGTTGCGTACGGAGCACGCGCTCCATCTTGTCTTCCGTCTTGTCGAGGGCAATTCGCTCGACGAGATAGTCATGAAAAAGTGTCTCGACCTGAGCAAGGCACTGCAGTTGGCGGAAAGCCTTTTTTCCGCACTGCACTATCTGCATAGCCTCGGCATCCTGCACCGAGATGTGAAGCCAGCCAATTTGCTGATGCCCAATGCACCCGAGTGTGAAACTGCGACTCTCGTTGACCTGGGACCTTCTTCTAGCACTTACAGCGAAGTCCTGCATCATGACGATGCACTCGTGACTAGCTGTTTTTTATCGCCAGAACAAGCAGGGTCCATCGACCATGATATTGGTCCCCCATCCGATCTCTATTCCGCGGGTGCGGTCCTTTTCCATGCATTGGCTGGCCAGCCTCCTTTTTCAGGAGAAACGGTTGGAGACGTTCTGTTTCAACACATGACTTGCCCAGTCCCGGAGCTTTCTGCCTTAGGCGTTTCCGCCCCACGTGCATTGGAAGAGCTGCTGCAGCGTTTGCTGCGTAAAGATCCTCGAGATCGTTACCAATCCGCGGCGGCCGTGTTGACCGACATCCGTCTTATAGCCCGCGCCTTGGAACAAGGCCAGCAGGATCCGGAGGTAGCCATCGGTGCCACTGATGTCCGCATTACTCTTACGGAACCGGCGTTTGTCTCACGAGTCGAGGAGTTGAGTATCATGGAACGCTTGCTCCAGAAAACTCGTGAAGGTCAAGGCGGATTGGTCCTGCTGGAAGCTGATTCGGGCAGTGGAAAGTCGCGTCTTCTGGTGGAGATGGCTCAGCGGGCAGTACGCAATGGCATTCGAGTAATGCATGGTAAGCAGGCAAATCGGATAGGCCAGCAACCGCTCGTTTTGTTGGACGACCTGGTATCCGATTTGTCGGCAGCTACCAAGATTGATCCACAATTGGCAGAAACGGTACGTGTTGCATTGGGTGATGACCTGCCAGTATTGGTCGCTTCGTTACCGCGCATGGCACCCGTTCTGAACACAATCCCGCATCAGGATGAAGGCCCAGAAGCTTTCGGCGAAGCGCGTAGCTTGCGCGCCCTGACGACCATGCTTGATGCTTTGGGTAGCCCGGAGCAACCGGTCCTTGTCTTGCTAGACGATTGCCAGTGGGCCGATGAGTTAACTTTGAAGCTACTGGAACGTTGGAGTGACTCAGGGGCCTACCAAAAGCGTGCTACCCGTAATGTGCTGCTCGTGGCCGCATTTCGTACCGAGGAAGTGCCTGAAGGCCACTCGCTAAGAAGAACTCATAGCATGGAGAACCTGATCCTGAAGCCTCTTGCCGAAGAGGATATCAAGCGAATCGCCGAATCGATGGCAGGTCCATTGCCCGAGGTAGTGTTGGAAACCGTGACTCAGGTCGCTGGCGGCAGCCCCTTCATGGCTTCAGCAGTATTGCGTGGTCTGGTGGAGACTGGCACGCTAACGGGCGATTCGAAAGGATGGCAGGTCGACAGCACCGGGATTATGCGAATCCAGTCCTCGTCTCAGGCTGCCGAATTGCTGACTCAACGGATCGAAATGTTGGATGACGATACGGTTGCCTTATTGTCGGTTGGTGCGGTTTTAGGAAAGGAGTTTGATCTGAGTGCAACGGCTCTACTGGCCAATCAGACACCATCCCAGGCCATCGAGGCGGTTGACAAAGCACGGCGTCGGTGTCTTGTTTGGGTTAAGCCTGACCAGTCGGTTTGCGTATTTGTCCACGATAAAATACGTTCGGCATTGCTGAGCAGATTGACCAACAGCGATCGAAAAGAAATTCATCGCCACGTCGCCAAGTATTTGCTCTCCTTGGAAGACATCCGCCATTCCGAGGTTGCCTACCATTTCGACGCGGCAGGGGATAGCCAAAGCGCTTTGCCGCACGCATTGGTCGCTGCCAAGCAGGCACGTTCTCAATATGCATTTGAGATTTCTGAGCAACAGTACCGCATTGCAGAACGAGGAGTTGCCACTGCGGACAGTCCAATGAAATATCAAATTGCCCAGGGATTAGCCGATGTGTTGATGCTACGCGGTAATTATGATTGCGCCGCGCGGGTTTTCGACCAGGCCACAAAATTTGCCAGGGGAAGCTTGCAACTCGCTCAGATACGCGGCCGGCTAGCAGACCTGGCCTTCAAGCGAGGGGACATGGATCGCGCCGTGGGCGATTATGAGGAGGCATTGCGTACCCTGGGAATGTACATTCCACGTCGTCGCGTTGAGTACATATTTCTGTTGGCATGGGAATCCGTCATCCAAGGACTCCACACTTATTTGCCGAAGCTGTTTTTAGGCAGGCGGCACCGGCTGCCAGACGATTCGGAAAGGCTTGCCGCGCGGCTCTTCAGCGGTCTGGCTCATGGTAGCTGGTATGCGCGTAGCAAGACGATGACATTATGGTGTCATCTTAAAGGCATGAATATCGCTGAATCCTATTTGCCAACATTGGAATTGGCTCATGCCTATGCCGAACATGCACCAGTCATGACCTTGCTTCCACTGCACCGTCGTGCGGTTCGTTATGCGGAAAGATCTTTGGATATTTGCAGATCGTTTGGCGATCGTTGGGGCGAAGGCCAATCCCTGCATTACTACGGGTGCGTCCTCTATGCGGCCTCTCACTTTCAGGGTAGCGTGGAAAAATGTCGTGAAGCAGTTCGCTTGCTGGAACGCATGGGCGACTATTGGCAGCTCCATATTGCTCGATACCAGATTGCCGCATCTCTCTACCATCTGGGCGATTTCCCAGAGGCCATTGAACAGTCGAAAATGAACCATAAGTCCGGGTTGAAGCTGGGCGACGAGCAGGCTTCGGGTATAATTCTGGATGTTTGGGCCCGAGCCGCATTTGGGAATGTGCCCGAGGAGATTCTACAACGGGAGCTTAAACGTACTCGACACGATGCACAAGGAAAATGTCAGGTGTTGTTTGCCAGAGCGGTTTGCTTGATTCATGCGAGCCGTTTCCCCGAAGCGATCAAAATGCTGCAAGAAGCAATTGGAGTTGCGAAATCGGCAGGAGTACAAAATGCTTACACCACGGCCAGCGTCACTTGGTTAGCTACGGCACTTCGCGGCATGGCTCAACAATATTCCGGCATGGTCCCTGCGAATCGAAATGCCATACTGAAGCGAGCCGAGGTGGTGTCACGGCGCGCAATACGGGCTGCGAGGATTTGTCGCAACGACTTGCCAAGAGCGCTACGAGAGCGTGCTTTGATAGGAGCCATGCGTGGGGCGCGCGAGGCAAAAGTACGTAAACTGCTGGATCGCAGCCTGGAGATGGCAGAAAGGTTGGGAGAAAAGTACGAGTATGCCAGGAGCATGCTAGTGCGAGGGCAGATCGGCTTGGAAGCGGGATGGCCGAATGCCTCAGAGCAGTTAGAACGCGCGCAGTTGCTACTGGTCCGGTTAACACCCGAAGAACATGCATCC
>JAJRWS010000077.1 GCA_024276705.1 Planctomycetota bacterium
CAGCGTGCCTACGCCCATGATCAGGTCAATATACTCATTCCCGTCGACATCCCACGCATGGCAGCCCTCGCCCCGCTGGAGATATTTGGGCGCAACCCCATGGACAAACTGGGTTGGGGATTTGGCCAGCGTCTGGGTGGCGGACGGGATCAGGCCCAAGGCGCGGGCATACCACTGGTTCGATTGTTCGATCTCGGGGAAGTCGATTAACTATAATTATACCACGAGGAGAAATCCAACCCGAAGTTGTCTTGCCAGATGGCCAGATCGTCGCCGTCGACATCTCCGTCGCCGTCATAGTCGCCATCGGTAAATGTGTTGTCCGTGCCTGAGTCATACATGAGTTGCCACTGCAGGAATCCAACTCCATCGGCATCGTTATCCAGATCGTAATCGCCTGGAAGAATGACAAACGTGAAATAAAACGCATCTCCCGCATCGCCATCGCCCGAGGGAAAGGAATCAGGAGATTGATCGGCAAGGCTAAAAGGAATATCCCAATCGCCATCTAGCTGATTGCTGTCATTATCAAGGACGAACCCATTGCTCGCGTTGCTCAAACCCATGAGGAACATATCTGCGGGGAACGTATTGGAATCGGCATCTTCGAATTGCCAGCGCGCGGTAAAGGTTTCATCGTCAAAGGCAAAGTCGACGATATCCCAGCCTGAATCCGGCGAAGTATAAACAGTTTTTGTGTAGTTGCCAAAAAGAAAAAGATTCGAAACGCTGACGTTAACCCATTCGGAGAAGACGACCTCGATGGTATCCGCTCCGCCGACCGGCACGGTCGTGAATTCGTGAATTCCTTCATCAAAAGCTTCGCTGAAGCTATAGTCATCGTGGACCGATTGTGAGCCGCTGATAACGATGTCGACAACCCTGGGGGCACCGGTCGGATCTCCAATGCCGTACTCCACCGCGCCGATGTCGATATCCAAGTTGCCGTCTTCATCTCCATCCAATACCCGATCAAACGGCCGGCCGCGCTGGTCGTAGCGTGGGATGTCGTTTTGCCCGGCGACCGCGCTGCTGTCGCCCTGATCGATTACCTCGCTTGTTGCGTAAGGCATATGAGTCTTGGTCAGGCCGCCGTTGAATAATAGCGGCATCAAGCCGGGGTCGTTGTCGGTGTCACGTATGTTTCCGTTAGTTTCCTCTAGCGGAAATATCCCGTTCGTGGGACCGACAAGATTGTATTTGGAACCGGCTACGTTAATCGTTCCGACAACATTGTTCGCGGCACTGCTGCTTGGCTGCCTCCACTCGGTTGCCCGAGGCAATCGTATGTTTAAGCGTCGTGGTAAACAAGTTAGGGATATCACCAGGGGTGAACAGTCCACCCCCAATGGGAGAGTCGTTGTCGGTGATGGTGAGATGGTCCAAATTCGCGGCCATGGGGTGGTTGCTTTCGAAATGGCCAATCCAGAGGCCGCCTCCTTGGCCGAGAGGGCCAAGATTAGAATCTTCATTCAGGGCCAGAACAGTATTGGTAGCGCCCCCTTTGTTTGTCAGAAAGCCGTTTGACACGGCGGTGAATATGACCACTATCGCGTGATAGGTGAGTGCCCTAATTTACCTGCATTCACCAATTATGGTGGCTGTCACGTTTTTGCTTCTGAAGCCTATCCGTTTTCTAAGTCAGGTTTGTCCAACTGCCCCAGGACATGCCCTCATGGGACTGCTTACAGAAGTCTTCGCAAGTCCTCGAACGAACCCAGCACAGAAGACCAACTTGGAAATTCTCCGAAGCAGAGCAACTCACACTGCCGTTGGTACTGCTCACCAAGCTGAGTGCGAAGTGGCTCTTCAGGAAACAAGGCTGGGCTTTGGGCAAAGCTGAGATCTGCAGGTGGTTGATAGTCCCTTCCAAAATGCGCCCTGCTGACTTGATCATAGTCGCCTTTGATTTCGGCATATTCACTGGTGCTGAGCATTGTTCGCACTTCGGATTGGGCAGCCAGCTGGGCCAGGTCGTAGTAATGGCGGGCATAACTCCCCAGCGGCTTGCCGCTTTGCAGGCTCAATTGTACTCGACCGTGAATGGCAAAGAGCTTCTCAACAAAGGTGCGGCGAAAATGGAGCAACTTCATCGGGAAGGATGATTCATCCGTCGCCCCGAGACTGATTTCAGCACTGAGTAGAAATTCTGAGAGTAGGGAACACAGTTCAACTTCGACTACTGGCTCTCTCCCACTGGCGGTGCCCGCCTCGAGGAGTACTCTGGGGGCGACTTCTCCGGGTCCGCCAAAGAGCGGCTGGTAGGAGAAATAGTCATTTCTGCCAAAGCCACCAATAGTCTTGCTCGCTGCTGAATCAAAGCTGAGCGCTGGATGAGTATTGATGACATCACGAAGTTTCTTCAGTTCCCGATCAATCCCCCGCTTCCCAAGGTGAGGGTCAAAGGCGGTTGGATCGAGAAAGATGTCGATGTCCTCGGAGAATCGCTCAATAAGATCCCAACCTTTGGAGAGGCTAGTGCCACCTTTAAAGATAATCTTGCTGCCGGCAGAATCTGCAATTGCGCGCAGAGCTTCAGTCACATAGTAATCTTTCTCGATGATTGCTGGTCGAAGTTTGCGAGCTGAGAAATGATCAACGGCATTGAGAATCGCCTGCTCAAAGTCAGGATGCTCGTGAAGTTTCATCGCGGCTGCCATCCTTTGCTTGCCACTCTTTTGCGAAACGAAGACCTGCAAACCGTCCAAAGTCAAATCGCGAAAGTGGATTGAGATTCTTGCGCAGCTGTAGCAGCTTTGCACGGCTTTTGCCAAGCTCTTCTGCCGCAGCCCCCAGCATGGCTTGAACACGGGGCGGCTCGCTGTCTACCACCTTCAGCAGTTTTTCCAATCGGCGTTTTTCAGAAAGTAACTCCAGCAATCTGTCGGCAGTCGCGTCCAAATCAAGTTCGCTGTGCTCTCCCGCACCGCGCAATATATCCAGCAGGGCCGCTTCTTCATCCCCCAATTCATTCCATGCTTGCGGACGCCGAGTGTGAACGATGGTATCTGCACCGAGCAGACGGCGCTGGGCACTTGTCGCGGTTGTCGACAGTTCGATCCGGTTAGGCGTTTGAGTTGAAAAACCGAGCAGATTCGCGGCCGAGAGTCCGGCTGGAAAAAGTCGTTGCTTCTTCGCAGCCAATGCCCGGAGTGATTTGGGGCTCGGTCTTGTCTCGCCAAAGGAGGAGAGACCTGGTCGATAGTAGACGCCTTTGGCGATCCGCTGCAGTAGTCCCGCTTGGGTAAGTCTGGAGAGTATCTTTGCCGTAGCAGTAGCGGGGAACTCTGAAAAGTCATCCAGTTGCCACAGTGCTTCGCCCTGGGCTTCAATTCGGTCACGGATCGAAGTCGTGATCGGCAGTTCATGTGGAGATGCAACGGTACTCATACTCCTATCATCGTCCAAGTAGCCTCTTTTGTCAAGTTTTACAGCAATATAACTTCCCGATGTGCACGCAACTAGCCTTAATAATGAGGGTTTTGCAGATATTCTTGGCTGAAATTGAAACGACCGGTCGCCTCCTCTTCCTTGAAGATATCGGCGAGCAGCCTTACCGCATCGATCGGTACCTGTCGCAGTTGCGTCTGGCCGGTAAGCTCGACGTGGCGGCCAGAATCATCCCGGGTTATTTTACGGTGAATTCGGGGACATGAATTCGGGGACATGAATTAGGGCATGAATTAAGGCATGAATTAGGTCATGAATTCTGAATTCGGGGACACACATCGATTGTCGTCGTTTTTGTGTCGGCCCTACGGGCCTAATGGATAACTGCACGCAAAACCGATGCCTCACGGCACCGGCTAGGGATATGCCAGCCCTGCGGGCTTATATGAATGAAAAAGAATGAAAAGGACAAATGAAAAAGGACAGGCGATGCGCCCCCTTTTCGTTGTGGGGAAGGATACCGAGTTAGCCGGTAGTCTTAAAACCGGTCAGCTCGACGATCGGCTCGTGGCGGCCCGATTCCAAATCGACATACCCCGGACCGCCTCGGCCGGAATCTAAGACCCACAGCCGGCCGGCATGCCAGCGTGGGCAGTGGGGCATGGCGAGTCCCCGGGCGACAATTTTTTGCGTTACCACATCCAGTACGATGCCGCCGTTTGTTTTGTTTTTTATCCAATTATCCGCGATATCCGTGGTTCTCCTATTGCACTTCGAGTTACTCATGCAATTTGCACGAAGAGATCCCTTTATTATGTCGGGAATTGGGGAGTGCTAGCAGACACGCGAGATTGACCTCTGGCAGGCGATTGATTACAGTTTCGCCGATTCTGTCCCTCATGCTTTGCCAGGGTGCTGCCATGACGACCTCAAACTCAGCAGAAACGACCCCCGCAAATTCTCTTGGCGGATCAGATGCCGTGGGCCAGCCTTGGGCAGGAGGCACCGGCGCCACGCTCGTGCCCCGAGTCAGCGGTTCGATACGAGGCGGACTGCCAGTACGGATGAAGGTATTGTACATTACCACGCCGCATCGTACGGGCAGTTGGTTGGCCGAAGCGTTTGCCATGGACAACGCGTCCAAAATAGTCCTGGAAGAAGTAGTTGGCCGTACCGCCGGTTTGGCTCGTCTGCGCGATGAAGTGTTCGATGCCGTGCTTGTGAGCCATGAACCCGACGTATTGAACGCCCTCGATCTGATTGAGGGCATGCGCGCTGGCGGTAGCGAGGAACCGATGATCGTGTTGGGAACCGTACCAGCCCAGACCATCGATGCGCTCTGTTACGAAGTGGGAGCCGACGACTACTGTTGCGTGACGGAGGCGACGGTCCGTGGACTCCTATGGAAATTCGCCCGGGCGATAGGCCAGCATCAACTGGCATGCGAGAATCGACGCCTCCTCCAGGCTGAGCGGCAACGATTGCAACAGGAGCACCATGAAGCCGAACGGTTGTTGGACCAACAACGGGCGTTGATTGCCGACCTGGAAATGCTTGGTGAGAGTTCGTCTTGCCGTGATGGGCAAATGCCACCACCCGTTCGGGTGGGCATGGCCATGAAAGGTTTGGCCCCGGTGGCTGCCCCATCGACCCTCAGGGAGCTACCCGAGTCGCTGGTAACCCATTATCGAGACCTGCTGCGTGCGTACGTGATTATGGGAACTGGCAACCTGGGGGAAGAGATGGCCAAATTGGCCCGATTGCTGGCCACCGCAGGTATCTCCGCCCAGCGGACTATGCAGCTTCATGTACAAGTACTCGAAGAGCTGGTTCGGGGTCTGGGCAACCGTAGTGCGAGGCATGTGATGAGCCGGGCCGACCTGCTGGTGCTGGAAGTGATGGGTCATCTGGCGGACAGTTACCGGCAGCGTTATTTTCAGCGGCACCGGCCACCCCGCCAATTGCGGTTGCCCGGTTTCGAGGATCCCCGCATGGGAGTGGAAAACCAACAAAACGCCAGCCATGCCAGTCAGGAAAAGATTAGCCAGTTCGATACCGGTAGCCAGCCTTCCGAGGTGGACGTGCATCCTGCCAGGCCTGCCGCATGAGTGATCTCACGACGACCCTCGACGAGCTTCGCCGAGAAATTCGCCAGTTTGTCGATGCGCGTGACTGGCGTCAATTTCATTCCCCGAAAAACCTCTCCATGGCATTGGCCATCGAAGCGGCCGAATTGATGGAGCATTTTCAATGGCTCGAAGGGTCGGCGTCCCGGCAATTGAGTGAGGAGCAATTGGCCAAGGTAAGTGAAGAACTGGCCGATGTGTTTTGTTACACCCTCGCCATGGCTAACGAATTGGACATCGATTTGTCCGTGACGATGCGCGCAAAAATGGTAAAAAATATGGCGAAGTACCCGGCCGACGAATATCGTGGCCGGTTCGGTCCGCAGGATCCCGGCGAGTAGCGGTGGTTCAGTGTTTCGGTGTTTCGGTGTTTCGGTTTCCACAATCAAAGCGGCGCTGCCCAGTCAGCGACCACTTGAGGAAAGCCCCTAAAAGGGGCTAGAGAATAAATATCGTACTCGTACTTTGCCCAGCGGTACTCGTACTCGAATCCAAGTCAGAGGCAAGGTCAGTCATCATCGACATCCATGGTCTCCTGTTTCGCTTGCATTCAATGGTTCCATTCGAGTACGAGTACGAGTACGACGGAACGGCGGAGCCTGGTGGTTTACGGACGGGAATTAAAACGTCGGTTTCTGGGCGGCTTATCGTCCTGCCCCACGTAAGGCTACGAGGAAATTTGGAAGTACTGAAAATCGATGTGGATTGCGGAATTTTTCCTGAACCCTGAATCCTGAACCCTCTTCCCCCGACACCCGACGCCCGATACCTGACACCCTCACATGGAAATGGGGCAGTTATTCTTGATTCGTTCCGGCTAGCCTTGGTGGGTGCCAGTGTGCGGAGTGCGGCTCAGTCGGCCTTGCAAGCCGGTTTTCTGCCCATGGGCACCGACCTTTTCGCGGATGCCGACCTGACGTTTGGGGGCCCATGGAAGCAGGTCGTCGATTATCCGGCTGGGTTGACTCGGGAACTCGATCGGTTTGAGTGCGACGGCTGGATGTATACCGGTGGGCTTGAAAACTATCCGGCCCAGGTGGCGGCGATGGCAGCTCGGTATCCTTTGCTGGGCTGTGGAGGCAAGGTGTTGCAACAGGTCCGTTCGCCCCAGAGACTGGCAGCTGTGCTGGAGGCGGCCGACTTGCGATACCCTCGGACCGTTCCGTTGCCGGAGGCGGATCGGTTGGTGCGGGTGGAGACCGGGGTACGCTGGCTCGTCAAAACTTGCCGGGGTAGCAGTGGCATGGGAGTGCGTCCGCTAAGATCTCGAGCCCGGCATGCCCAGACGAGTACGATTCATGGTGACGGTTATTTACAACAGCGGATCGATGGGAATTCTTGTGCCGCGCTGTTTTTAGCGGGTGCTGAGCAGACGATCCTGGTGGGGTTGACCAGGCAGTTGGTGGGTGAGTCTTGGACTGGGGCAGCTCCCTTTCAGTACTGCGGTTCGATCGGGCCTTATCCGCAGCTGCCGGTTGGTGTTTTTGCGGAAGTCGAACGGATAGGCCAGGTACTTGCTAAGGCGTTCAGCCTGATCGGGCTGTTCGGTGTCGATCTGATCCTTGCCAGCAATCAGGTCTGGACCATTGAAGTGAATCCGCGTTACACGGCCGCGGTTGAAATCGTGGAACGGGTATTGGGCATGCCTCTGTTGGACCGGCATGTCCGCGCCTGCCAGCAGCAGGTGGGTGGGCAGGCGCTAGCAGGCAGCCTGATCGGTCTTTGCCAGTCCGTTGGTTCGTCTGGATGCCACGGCAAAGTGGTCTTGTTTGCCCGGCAACGGGTGACCATCGAACGAAAATTTACCGAGTGGGCATTGGCAGCGCCATGCCAGGAGGGTTGGCCGCAACTGGCCGATATTCCCAGGCCAGGTACCGTGATCGAGCCAGGTCAGCCGGTCGTGACGCTCTTCGCTGCCGCCGAGTCGGTCGTCGTGGTCGAAGAGGCTCTGCGCGCCCGTGTTGCCCAGACGCAACGAAAGCTCTATGGTGCTCCTAATTCCCGTCCGTAAACCACCAGCTCTGCTGGTGAGTACCCATCAGGCTTCGGGCGTTTCGTCGTACTCATACTCGTACTCGTACTCGAATGGAACCATTGGATGCAAACGAAACAAGAGGCCATGGATGCTGCTGATGACCGATCTTGCCTCTCACTTGGATTCGAGTACGAGTACCGCTCTGCTGAGTACGAGTACGATATTAATTCTCCAGCCTCTTTTAGGAGCTTTCCTCAAGCCACCCGCGCTATACGGGTGCTCCCTGACACCTGACACCCTTTTTCCTGATCCTTGAAATAATGCGAATTGCCGTCATCAGTGATACTCACGGCCAGCTGCAACCGACTCGAGCCGCGGTTCGGATGCTGGAGAGTCTTGAAGTCGAGCGTGTACTTCATTGTGGGGATATCGGCTCGGCCGAAGTGGTCCAGTTGTTCTCCCACTGGCCGACTGACTTCGTGTTGGGTAATTGCGATTGGGACCGGGCCACACTGGCCGAAGCGATCGAACGGTCGGGCAACACGCTCCATGGCCGCTTTGGCGAGCTGAAAATCGAAGACTGGCGAATTGCCCTGCTGCACAGCGACGACCGCCGAAAATTTACCACCGTGCTTGAAGAAGGCACGTGGGACCTGGTCTGTCATGGCCACACGCACCAGGCGTCCATCGATTGGCACGGCCCAACGAGGATACTCAATCCGGGCGCAATCCACCGTGCCTACCCGCCGTCGTTCGCCCTGCTGGAACTGCCGGCGCTCGAGGCCACGATCATCCCGCTTTAGGGGATCGGCGTACCGATGGCCGTTGTTCAGGACACGCGTTGAATGCGCAAACCGAAACACTGAAACACCGAACGGCTATCCGGCCAGGCGACTGATGCGATTGTCGGGAACCACGGCCACGGCTGCCGAGACATAACGGTACTGCATGACGTACGCATCCTCGGGGGAGTCTTCGTAATAGGAACGTAGAACCGAGGTTGCCCGGAATCCGTTGGCTTTGAAAAAGAGCTGGGCGACAAGGTTGGTTTCGCGTACTTCCAGCGAAATCCGGGTGCGCCGCTGGCTGGTCAGTTTGCTAATCAGCTTGTCGATCATCTGCTGACCCACGCTCCGGTGACGAGCCTGATCGGCCACGGCAAAATTAAGTATGTGGAGCCGCGACTTGTGCAGTTCATAAATCATGAAGCCTACCACCTGGTCGCCATGCTCGGCGACCATGCCGATGCAATTACGCTGTCGCAGGCAACGAATAAAGTCTTCTTCCAGCCAAGGGAATTCAAAACTTGTTTGCTCAATATCAAGAACTTCACGCATGTCACGACGAATCATCCAGCGGATATGCACGCGTAGTTGTTGTTTGGGATCGGCACTCATGTGCACGGCCTCCTTCCATGTCGGCCTGTGGATTTTTTGTGTCACGAGTCCGGACAAAAAAGCGATTTGTGCGGATATCCGTGGCTTTTCCAATGGGTATTGCTGGCTTCCGGCGCCCCCCGCATTCTCTTCGGTGGGATCAGTTACATGCGGGTCGCTTGCCTGGGCGATACCGCCAGTGGTGATCGGTCGTCCGGGTCGAAACCAATGCCGCCCAGATCCGAGCCAGCCGTGGAAACGGGTCAACCATCCACCACGGAATCGATCCAACCAACTTCCACCGAACCAAACGATCCTGAAAGTCGACGCTTCCCTGCTTGATTTGCGAACATCCTGTCGCCATGTCCTTGCTGGCATATTCACCAGTCCAATGCCTCATGCTTATGGGATTGCAACTCAATGACAAAGCGCATGGGAAAGTACCAAAAGGAGGCCCGCGTGCCAAGCGAGAATTATCGGTATCCCATGAAAAGGATGGGTTCCGGGAGCGATGATGGGGCGATTGGCTGGCCCGAGCCCCGCTGAAACCTTGTGGGAAGCTTATCCGCGGATGATCTAGGGGGCGATTTTGTTGCTATTTCCGATTGGGGCGACGTTAGGGGCGACGAATCTTCCACTCGTTCCGCCTGAATGGACCGCGAGCCAGGACCCATGTTGTAGGCTTTGGCGTGCCAGCAAAATTACCAAAGGCTGCCATTCTGCCCTTTTTGCCAGAACTTCCTTACCGTCCATACTCCCCAATTCATGTTTTGCACAGGAATGAGCTTTATGACAACCGAAAATAAACTACCTGCCATCAAACCGTTGCCAACCGGGGTGGTGCCGCGTCCAGCGGTCCGTGACGAAACAGCTTACTTGGAACGAATGGCCCGGTCGTTGGAAATTGCCGAACAAGCGGTTGACGAGGTCGAGCAGTACGAGCGGGCGGGGTCGGAGGTATGTGGCGATTCGCCGACTTCGAAGCCGGCCCTGGCCCTGTCGGTGGTCATGCCCGTATACAACGAACGCGACACGATCCGTGAGATCGTGGCCCGCATCCGGGCGGTGGGGATGCATCATGAAATTGTCATCGTCGACGATTTCAGCATCGACGGGACCCGGCAAGTCTTGTTGGAAATGGCCGCCGAGCCCGACATTCGGGTCTTGTGGCATGGTTACAATCGGGGCAAAGGGGCGGCCCTGCGCACGGCTTTCCAGCACGTCCGCGGCGAGGTCGTGCTGATCCAGGACGCCGACCTGGAATACGATCCGGCCGACTATCCCAAATTGCTAGCACCCCTGGAGCGGGGCGAAGCCGACGTCGTCTACGGCTCTCGTTTTCTGGCTGAAACCAGGCATGATCTGCCGCGTCTGCACCGTTTGGGCAACTGGCTACTGACCACCGCGTCGAATCTGACCACGGGCCAGCGGCTGACCGATATGGAGACCTGCTACAAGGTTTTCCGGCGCAAGGTGCTGGACCACCTGGAGCTGGAGCAGAACCGTTTCGGCTTTGAGCCGGAGCTGACCGCCAAGATCTCACGGCTTGGATACCGTATTCACGAGGTGCCGATCGGTTACCAAAGCCGTGGTTACGAGGAAGGCAAGAAGATCGGTGCCTTCGACGGGGTCCACGCCCTCTGGTGCATCGCCCGCTATGGGAGCTGATTCGCGTTGCGGACCGCCTCGAGGTGCTCACGCAGAAAACCCGCCAGATCGCCCCGTTCGAGATCTTCCAGGGCCGCGAACCGTAGCTTCACCTGATCGAGAAGATATTGGAGCACTTCGGATTGCTGGATGCCCGGCATTGACATCAGCGCATCACCGTATTATAGTATCATTATGCGAACGACAATTACAATGGATGACGATGTATTTCTTGCGGTAAAGAACATTGCCCTGGGATCCGGCAAGCGGTTAGGGGATGTGGTCTCGGAATTGGTCCGGAAGTCCCTCCAGGAGGAATCGAGAAGGGCCACGGATTCCACGACTAGCTTGCCCGTTTTTTCCATTTCGCACGACGCGCCGATCATCCCGGCATGCCGCGCCGCGGATTTGCTGGCAGAGGAGGAGGAATGAAACCGGCATTGTTGGACGTGAATGTCTTGCTGGGCTTGGCATGGCCCAATCATCAATTCCACGCAACCGCCCATCGCTGGTTCCAGCGTGAATCAAACAAGGGATGGGCCACATGTGCAATGACGCAACTTGCCTTCATTCGTCTCTCGTCGAATCCCGCTTTCGCTTCCGAGGCGGTTTCTGCGGTCCAGGCGGCCGAATTGCTCCAACATTATTGTTCCCGGCCCGAGCATCGCTTCTGGGAGTCGCCATCCGCAGCCGATCCGGCGTTGTATCGGCACGTCCTCGGACACCAGCAGGTAATGGATGCGTGGATCGTGGCCGCGGCCCGTCATCATCATGGCCGGGTGGCTACGTTTGACGTGCGTATGGGAGCACACGATCCTTCTGGCAAGATCGTCGAGATTATCCCATCAGAATAATGCCTTCAGGACGCATGATAATGTAACTTTGTTCGCCGATCAAAACTGCGCTTTGGTGGTGCGAGTGTGTGAAATATCGGAGCTAGCCTGTCGTACTCGCATTGCGGACCGCATCGAGATGCTCGCGCAGAAAATCGGCCAAATCGCCCCGTTCGAGATCTTCCAGGGCCGTAAACCGTAGCTTCACCTGATCGAGCGATCCCCGGCCGGTTACGATGGCCCGACGTGAGCCGAGGTTGGCGATTTGGCCGGTCGCAAACGCACCATGCGGTCCGTGCAGCATGAGGTCGATCCCAGCCAGCCGTTTGGTATGCACGGTTGCCCATGGTTCGCGCTGTTGGGAAATCAGCAGATGGACCACCTGCTGGTTGTTCCAGAGGAATTGACCCTCGGGGCATAGATCCCCCAGTTGTTCCAGAAGTTCCTCCAGTAGTTCGGCCGGCCAGACAGGCCGTTTTCCCGGAGGAAAACCTTTGCGAGCCAGATGCCACTTTCGCCCCAGAACCTTCCATGGCATCACGTCCTCGGGATTTTGCCGAACCCGGTTGCTAAATTTTTGGAAACCGGCCACGGCTTTTTCGAGGAAATCACGGAAGGCAGGAGTGTCGAGCTCTTGCCAATCATGGGCATCGATTTGCACCTCCTGCCAGGGACCACGCAAATTTTTGCATTTTACCCGAGGACCCCGGCCGTAGGCTTCGACCTCGGGCATGTCGTTCAAAGGCTTTAGCGCCAGGTCGGTCACCAGCGTGTCACGCTGGAATGTTTTCCTGGCGGTGCGGAATTTCAACTTCACCAGCCACGGCTGGCCCGTGATGGCATGAAAGAACCAGCCATCACTTTTTTTCGTGCCCGAGATTTCGACCACGGTGCGGGCGTCCCACTGGGTCGGACCGAATGGGCCCAGTTCATGAATGCGACGTTCCACTTGCTCCAGAATTTTCCCGTCCCAGCGGCAGGTCTCTCCGCTGAGGCTGACGCGATCACGAGTGTGCCAGCGGCGGCCATCGGCTGCCCACGGCATGGGGACGTGCTGGCCCAGTTGCTCCAGGGTCAGGTCCCCCTTGCGCTGTTCGGTTGCGGCAGCAAAATCATAAGGTTTCCGCTGGATGGAGGGCCCCGCAGCAAGTACCGGCGCCAAAGCGAGCGCCGTGTGGGAAAGAAGGCCGCCCCGTTTTTTCTTGCCCTCCCCCTTTGCCAAAAAGGTGTCTGACACCTTTTTGACCTTTTGGGCTACGATTTCTTCCGGGGTGCCCGCCGCAACCACTTGTCCCCCCTCGGCTCCTGCTTCCGGGCCGAGGTCGAGGATCCAGTCGGCCTGCTTGATCACATCGAGATTGTGTTCGATCACGATCACCGTGTTGCCCAGATCAACCAACCGATGCAGTACGCCGAGCAACTTTTCGATATCCATGAAATGGAGCCCGGTGGTCGGTTCATCCAACAGGTACAAGGTTTTGCCCGTGTCGGGACGAGCCAACTCGGCGGCCAATTTCACCCGCTGCGCCTCGCCTCCGGAGAGAGTCGCCGCGCTCTGCCCCAAGGCCACGTAGTCGAGTCCCACGTCGCAGAGGGTTTGCAAAATGTGGCGAATTTTAGCAATGTTGGCAAATAACTCGACTGCTTCGCCGCAGGTCAGTTCCAGGACGTCGGCAATCGAATGTCCCCGATAACGGACTTCCAGGGTTTGCGGGTTGTAGCGCTTGCCGCCGCAGGTGTCGCACGGCACCCAGACGTCTGGCAGGAAGTGCATTTCAATGCACCGCTGGCCTGCCCCATCACAGGCATCGCAGCGGCCTCCCGCGACGTTGAAGCTGAAACGGCGAGCCGAGTAGCCACGCAGCCGCGCGTCCGGTAACTGGGCAAAGAGTTGCCGTACCAGTTCAAACAGCCCGCTGTAGGTGGCCGGGTTGGAGCTGGGTGTGTTGCCCAGCGGTCGCTGGTCGACACGGATGACCTTGTCGATGTGCTTGAGCCCCGCAATTCGGTCGTGAGTTCCCGGTACCGTATGGGCCCGGTGCAACGTATGGGCCAACTGATTGTACAACACTTCGTTCACTAGGGAACTTTTGCCGCTGCCGCTCACCCCTGTGACGGCGATCAATGTGCCCAACGGAAAATGAACATCGATGTTCTTGAGGTTGTTGTGGCGGGCGCCAAAAATGGAAAGTTGGAAGTTGCCCTGTTGGGAGATGTCATCCGCGAGCCGCGAGTTGCCGGTAGTTTTCCCCGTTTTCTTTTTTTTCAACTCGCGCCTCGCAACTCGCGCCTCGCGCCTATTCTTCGGTACTCCAATCGCTTTCTTCCCCGACAGGTAGGGGCCGGTGACGCTGCCCCGGCGATGGGCCAACTGTTCGGGAGTGCCCTTCGCGACGATATCTCCTCCCAGGCGACCGGCTGCGGGGCCGAAGTCGAGCAGGCCATCCGCACTGGCGACGACATCCCGGTCGTGCTCCACCACCAGCAGCGTGTTGCCCAGGTCACGGAGTTTATGCAAGGCGGTGATCAGACGCCGGTTGTCCCGTGGGTGCAGGCCGATGGTCGGTTCGTCGAGTACGTAGAGTACGCCACAGAGGCCGCTACCCACCTGGCTGGCGAGACGTATCCGCTGCGATTCACCGCCGGAGAGGGTCGGGGCCGAGCGACCGATTGTGAGGTATTCCAATCCCACGTCGATAAGAAAGGTCAAACGGTTGCGGATTTCCTTGATCAGTTCGCCAGCCACTTTCCGCCCGGGCGCGGTCAATTTCCAACGATTGACCTGTTGCAGAAGCCGATTCAGCGGCAATTGGCAGAGTTGGTGCATCGTTTGGCCTTCGAATCGCATGACCGACGAGTCATCCCGCAGTCGGCTGCCGCCGCATTGACTGCACTCAATCTGATCAACCAGATGCTCCAACCGCCCACGTAGACGTGGAGAAACGCGCGACGCAGCCTCGAGCGCCGGATAGAGCCCCTTGTACTGGAACCGAAAAGAGCGGAAACCAGAAGGCAAATCTTTCTCTCTTTTACTCGCGCCTCGCGCCTCGCGCCTCGCGCCTACTTCAATCCACTGCTCGCCCGTGCCGTAGAGTACCTGTCGGCGTTGGCGCGGCGACAAGTGGTGGTAGGGCACATTGGCGGGCAGGCCGGTCTGTGCGGACAGCGATTGGAGCATCGCGTCGAACATTGGTTGCCCCACTGCGGGCCAGAGGAGGACGGCTCCCGCGGCCAGTGTAAGCTCCATGTCGCGGAAAAGGGCCGCGGGATTTGCGCCCAATTCGGTACCGAGGCCTTCGCAGGCCGAACACCATCCCAGCGCGCTATTGAATGAAAAATGGTGCGGTGACAGAGGATCGAAGCTGCGCTGGCAGTTGCCGCAGACCAAATGCTGGCTGTGGACCGCGACTTGCCACTGCGGTTCCGGCCGTTTGCTATCCACTCGAGCCGCATGCAGTACGCCCCGGCCGAGGGTCAAGACACTTTCGACGCTGTCGGCCAGTCGGGCCCGACGGGTTGTGCCGATGGTGACCCGGTCGACCAGGATCTCGACCTTGTGTTCCCGACGGCGATCGACCGTGGGCATCGAATCGAGCAGGTGGGTCGTCCCATCGAGGCGAGCCCGTACGTACCCGGCGGAGCGAAACGATTGCCACAAGTCTTCGTAGGTGTTGCCGGTTGCCAGTTCGACCGGGGCCAGCAGGTAGAGTCGCGTGCCTGCCGGTTCTTGCAGCAGGTGGTCGATCATCTCGTCAGCCGATTGCGTGCCAACCGGTACGTCGCACTCGGGACAGTGCATCTGGCCCAGACGCGAGAACAGAATCCGCAGGTAGTCATAAATTTCAGTAACCGTGCCAACCGTGGAACGGGGGGTGTGGCCGCCCGTGCGCTGCTCGATGGCAATCGCGGGTGAAAGGCCTTCGATATGCTCCACCAGCGGTTTCTGCATTTGGCCGACGAATTGTCGGGCATAGGAACTGAGGCTTTCCACGTAACGCCGTTGTCCTTCGGCGTAGATCGTGTCCATGGCCAGGGAACTCTTGCCCGAGCCGCTTGCCCCGCAACAGACGGTCATCTGATCGCGGGGAATTTTCACGTCGATATTGCGCAAGTTGTGCTGACGTGCTCCCCGCACGATAATGTGGGTCGCTTGCTTGGCGCCTTTTCGAGCGTTGTCCTTTTTATCCGTGGCGCGATCATCCGTGGTGAGCCCCAGGTAAGGAGCCAGCGCGGCCGCCGTGTGAGAAGCGGTTGTGGCCACTTCCGTCGATTTGGGCTGTGAATGGTTCGTGGCATGGTTGGAAAGAACATCCTTGGACATTCCGAGGACGCAGGGGTCCTTCTCATCGCGGGTCGTCTGCCAACGCTGAACGATTTCTTCGGGGGTGCCTTGGGCGACCACACGGCCTCCTTCCCGGCCTCCTTCCGGGCCAATGTCGATGACCCAATCGGCCGTTTTGACGACGTCCAGGTTGTGCTCAATGACCAGCACGGTATTACCCGCATCGACAAAATTCTGGAGCACCTTCAGCAGCAGTTCGATATCCGCGAAGTGGAGACCGGTGGTCGGCTCGTCCAGCAGGTAGAGAGTGCGGCCGGTCGATTTTTTGACCAATTCGCGCGCCAGTTTGATCCGTTGCGCTTCGCCGCCGGAGAGGGTGGGGGAAGGTTGCCCCAGTTTTATGTAATCGAGCCCTACCGCATGCAGCGTGGTCAGTTTGTGCTGGATGGCGGGAATGTTTTCAAAATGGTCCAACGCTTGCTGGATATCCATCTCCAGGACTTCGGCAATCGACTTGTGCTTGAACTGGACTTGCAGCGTTTCATGATTGAACCGGTGTCCCTGGCAAACCGGGCAAGTGACCCAGACATCGGCCAGGAAATCCATTTCCAGCTTGTTCGACCCGTTCCCCGAGCACGATTCACAGCGGCCCCCGACCACGTTGAAACTGAAACGGCCCGGTTTGTAACCGCGTCGCTTCGATTCGGGCAGTTGGGCGTACAGGCTGCGAATGTCGTCGAGCACTTTGATGTACGTGGCCGGATTACTGCGCGGTGTGCGGCCGATGGGGGACTGGTCGATGGCGATCATCCGGTCCAGATATTCCAGCCCCTCGATTCCGTCATGATCGCCCGGTGCCCCTTTGCCGCCGTTCAAATCGCGCCGCAGCGCTTCCACCAGGATTCCATTCACCAGCGAACTCTTTCCCGACCCGCTGACCCCGGTGACACAGACAAACATGCCCAGCGGAATTTCCACGTCGATATTACGGAGATTGTTATGCCGGGCACCGCGAATGAGGAGTTGGGAGGCACCTTGTCCGGAGATACCTGCAGACGTGAGCCGCGAGTTCTTGCTGTTTTCCCCCTTTTCGTCCTCCAGCTCGCGCCTCGCGCCTCGCGCCTCGCGCCTTTTTTTCCGCCTCTTTTTCGGTACTTCGATTTTCCGCTTGCCGCTCAGGTAAGCTCCGGTGACGCTTTTACGCTTACGGCCAATTTCTTCCGCGCTCCCGGTGGCTACTACTTCGCCGCCGCGAACTCCGGGGCCGGGGCCGAAATCGATCAGGTGGTCCGCGGCCCGCATCGTCTCCTCGTCATGCTCGACTACCACCACCGTGTTGCCCTGATCGCGCAGTTGCCGGATTGTGGCCAGCAGGCGATGGTTGTCACGCGAGTGCAGGCCGATGGAAGGTTCGTCGAGAATGTAGAGTACGCCCACCAGGCCGCAGCCGATCTGGCCCGCCAGGCGGATCCGCTGGCTTTCTCCGCCCGAGAGGGTCGGTGCGGTCCGATCGAGTTGCAGGTAGTCGAGCCCCACGTTGGTTAGAAAGGCCAAACGACCGCGAACTTCCTTCAATACTTCGGCGGCAATTTTTTGTTGCGTACCGTCCAGGACCAATTCCTGGAAAAAGGCTTGGGCCAGACTGATCGGTAGATGGCACACTTCGGGCAGAGAGAGCTTCCTCGCTTGCGAAGTTTCCGTGCCGTCCGCGTGCGGAGGTTGGAGAAATTCTCCATTGGCGGTGGTGAGGGTGACACTCCGGGCTTGCGGATTGAGACGCAGGCCCTGGCAGTCGGGGCAGCGGATGGTGTCCATGTACCGTTCCAATTTGGCAATATGCGATTTGCTTTTGCTGCCACGGTATTTGTCCAGCAGGCTCGGGATGATGCCATCGAACGTACCACCATGTTTCTGCGCGTGGGCGCCTCCGCGCCAGGTATAGGTAATATGGATCTCGCCGGTGCCCCATAGCCACAAATGGTGCTGTGAGTCGGATAAGTCGTTCCAGGGGGTCTCCAGTAAGGTTCCTTCGGCCAGGTTCAACCGGCGCTCAATCGTATCGGCAACTCCCTTGTAGATGTGCCGCTTCCAGCGTCCCAGATCTTTCCATTTGCCTAACAGTTCGATACAGCCCTGGGCCAGCGACCGGGTCGGATCGGTGACCAGCTTTTCCGGGTCGAAGCTGAACAGCTGACCCAGCCCGTCACACTCGTAGCACATGCCTTGCGGGCTGTTGAAACTGAACAATTGGGGGGAAGGTGGCTGACAGCTCAGCCCGCACCGATTGCATGCGTAGTCGGCGCTGTGCAGGATATCGCCGGCCGGTGGGCCCGGGCCGACGGGGCCCCGTTTTGAGCCGGAGTTATGGTTTGAGCCGGCGTCACGGTTTGGGTCCGAGGGGGGCTGGCTGGTGGTTTCGTTCTGCCCCGGTTCCAACGCGACCACCAGGTTCCCGTTGCCAACTTTCAAGGCCAACTCCACCGCCTCGGCCAGTCGGTTGCCCGCTTTACGATTGGCAACCAGGCGGTCAACGACCACTTCGATGTTGTGACGCACTTGTCGATCCAACGACAATTCATCTTCCAGCAGTACGACCTGGCCATCGACTTGAGCCCGGATAAAGCCTTTCTTGCGCAGGTCACTGAACAAATCGTGGAATTGGCCCTTTTGCTGCCTGGCCACCGGTGCGAGTATCGAAAAGCCCGTCTTGGCGGGCAGGGTCAGGATGCGGGCGATGATTTGCTCTTGCGACTGGGCCGTGATCGGGTCGCCACACGAAGGGCAATGGCCCTGCCCGACCCGGGCATACAGGACCCGCAGGAAGTCGTAGATTTCCGTAATGGTCCCCACGGTCGAGCGGGGATTCTTGCCGGAAGATTTTTGTGAGATCGAGATCGAGGGGCTCAGCCCGCTGATATGATCCACATCCGGTTTGGGCATCTGGCCCAGGAACTGGCGGGCGAAGGTGGAAAGACTCTCCACGTAGCGCCGCTGGCCTTCCGCGTAGAGGGTATCGAATGCGAGCGAACTTTTACCCGAACCGGAGACGCCGGTCAGGCAGATGAGCTGATTGCGGGGCAGAACCAGGTTGACGTCGCGCAGATTGTGCTCGCGAGCACCTTTGATGATGATATCCGAAGCGGGCATGGCATGGGGGGTGGATGGGCGCTGGCGGGACAGGCATGCTGTCAGGGGAAACTCGTCATTGTAGACGTCTTTTGCCTTCAGCAACAAGGCAAAGTCACTCATGCTCCCTCGGAGGGTGGAAGGGGTGGGCTGATAAAAACACCGAAAAGTGCGGGGTTTAGGGGGTGTGGGGTGCCATGTGTTTGTTGCGTAAGTTGCTTCGGGGAAATGGCGTATGTCACCACATGCCATCAGGGAAGAGATGTAGCACTAATACCGTCCGAGCGAAAACGCTACCTCTTGAAAGAAAAAGCTCCTATATTGTCCCGATTAGGTTGCGCAAACCGTACGATTTACGTCATCTAATACGTGACATGTGACATAACCGCACCGAGTTTTTTTCCAACGGGATGTGCCTTGCTTGATCTAGTCGAGTTCCTTAATGACCACGGACGCAACCTGTTTGGATTGTTGTATCGAGTGACATATCGCGATGATATATCTGAGGATCTCATGCAAGAATTATTCCTCAAACTCAATGCATCGGATGGCTTTCATTCGGCGACTAACCCCTTGGCTTACGCCCGCCGAACCGCACTGCACCTGGCATTTGATTGGCGTCGTAATCGGAATAAATCCTATGGTGCTGAACTTGGGAATAATGAAATAGCGGATGGATTGCCAACGCCTCTTGAATGTCTTGTTGAAAGTGAACGGGTTCAAGCAGTCCTTGATGCCATGACTGGGCTTTCGCCTAGAAATTGTGAATTGCTCACTTTGCATTACATCCAACAAGAGTCCTATGAGACGCTGGCGACTGAATCTGGCAAAACACCGCACCAGATCCGCGGGCTCTGCCACAAGGCACTCGTCCAATTGCGTGAGTTGCTCGCAGAGACTTCTCACGAAACAGACCGAGGGGAACGACGATGAATGATCACACTACTTCTGACAGCGTACGCATATTGAAACAGGTGTCTGCCATCGAGCCGCCACCGGAGGTATTACAGCGGACCGTCGAGCGAACACTAGAAGCGTTAGCAGATGCTCCGCTACCGGCAAAGGCTGCGTTGCCAGTAATTCTAAAACGAGGCAGCCAGAATTTCTTGCGAATTGCCGTTGGCACCGCAGCTGTTCTAGCAGTAGCCACAGGTGGAATTTACTTCATCTTGTTTGCCTCCAACGGTGCAGCCAGTGCGTTTGCTGAGGTGCAGGCAGCTATCAAGAAAGTGTCGTGCATTTCGTTCTCTGTGGAAGTACTCGAATCGCCTAAAGACGTAGTCGCTAAATCGGGTACGTCCATGGTTGATCTCTGTAATAATCGATTTCGTTTTGAATCTGCAGATGGTAAAGAGATCTATATTATTGATGGTAAACATGGCATGTCTATGTGGCTTTACCCGAATCAGAAACGAGCAGTCGTCGTACGTACTCCATTAGCAACCAAGTTGCCGTCATTCACAAACTTTTTAAGGGGTTTGCGCGATTGCGATACCGACTTGGTGGAGCAGGAGAAAGACGCTTACTTCGAGGGGCAAAGGGTCGAAAGATATAAAATTCTTCCAGAGTCTCCTTTTTCAGGAGGCGTTGACGTTCGGGTGTCTGTTGACCCAAAAACACGTTTACCAGTTCGGATAGAACAATCAACAAACGCTTTAGGAGGCCGGCTTAGCTCAGAGTGCAATAACTTCTCTTATGACCAGCTGGATTCGACATTGTTTGCGACCGTTCCTCCAGAAGGTTATCAAGTCGACGGGGGCATGGATTCCGCGAGTCAGGTAATGGAG
>JAJRWS010000078.1 GCA_024276705.1 Planctomycetota bacterium
CAGTGTGATATAAAAATCCGGAGTAAGTTCAGAAAAATCAACATATTACACGATTTTCCAAAAAAATAGACGTAACTTGCTTATTTTTCAATAAGATAACGCTCAAAATTATATATCACTGAACCACCGCATTTTTGGCAGTTGCGTAATCTCCTGCCCCACAGTGAGTTATAGCAATAGAAGAAGCGATTTAGAACCTTGTGTATCGTCTCAAATGTTTGTGCAAGAGTATGATCGCTTTTTTGGTAACTTCTCAATAAGTTGGGGTAACAGGCACACTCCCCCCTTGCCAGAGTCAATGCCGGCGTATTCCGAACGGAGTTTACGATGGAAAGAAATACACGGAAAAAAAGGGGCCGCCCGGTCTCGGTTTACGGAGACTGAGCCTGTTGACGAATCAACTCGGGTAGGGGGGGAATGCCCTCCAGATGGCCGATGCGATCCTGCAAATACTTCCAGAAGGAGAGCCCCAATTTGCGACAGGTTTTCTTCAGAGAGATAAAGGTATCGCGCGCCTTTCGTCCCTTTTCCGAACGGGTGGAGCCACTGATCTTGCGGCGTTTGACGTATTCGCGGATATCCCGTTCAC
This sequence comes from Planctomycetota bacterium, assembly GCA_024276705.1. GTDB lineage: Bacteria > Planctomycetota > Planctomycetia > Pirellulales > Lacipirellulaceae > JAJRWS01. The sequence continues at coordinate 590 of JAJRWS010000078.1, forward strand.
TCAGATTGTTATGCAGCGGAATCTCCGGGCGCTCCAAGACCAACAGCAATTCGGCCTTGTTGGCATGGAGCCGCCCCAGCGCCAGATTGAGCGGGGTGTTGCAGGTAGGGGTGGTAAAGATCGTGTCGAAACGGTCGGCTAACGCCGTCTTGTCTTCTGGGGTGGGATGGTCCTTGTAGGCCTTCAGATCCTTATACAGCTGCCAGATCTGGGTCCGCGTTTCCTGGAGGGCCTGTCGTTGCGCTTCCCCGTAGGGGATGATCTTGTCGATCGTGCGTTCGGCATGGACCCAACATAAGGCATGCTCGAGCAGGTTGAACGGCCCGGCATCATCGCTGACAATGACCAGACTCTTAGGCACCCCATGGAACAATACACTCCCCAACAACGCCCCTTCGGTGGCTAATTGGCGATGGCGAGGCGTGGTGATCCCGAGTCCATCCAGATGCGCCTGCCAGGCCTGCTCGTCGACCAAGTGCTGAGGAGAATCGGATCGCAAGACCGGCAGCAGCGAGCGGGGAATGGCGGTCGATTCCAGGTATTCCATCGCCTCTTCATCCAGCACATAGTCCTCATAACCGGCTCGAAGCAACTGCAGGAAATTGATCCGACTTTTGCTATTCGTGCTCTCAAACCAGGCGAAAAACTCATTACCGATATGCGTGCAATACCCATTCTTACCCTGATGGCGCGCCCCGGTATCGTCCACATGGATATAGTCCGATACCGACAAGCCCGCCGATAACACCCCGGCTTTTTCCGCATGGAAAGAGACCTTGTCTTCGGTGAGAATCCGATCAATTTGACCGGCCGATATATCGATCCCCCACTCGTGCAACGCTTCCAACAGCAACGGCTGCGTCACATGACACTGATTGTATTGATACAGAATGTAACTCACCAGCGTAGGGCCAAAATGACCCCCTTGGATCGACTCGGGCAACACCCCGCTCAACCACGGACCGTCCGGGGTTTCCCACCGCTCAATCAAATATCGCGTATTGTGCGGACGAATTTCGATATCTTGAACCGTGTATTCCTGATACCCTTTGAACTTCGAGCCCGGGGGCACATCCGGAACCGATATACGTTCCGTGTCGTGGATCTCCAACGTCTTCTTCTTCTTCCGCTTCTTCGAACCCGGACGAGACTTGCCTTTCGGCTTAGGCTTTTCCGAATCCCCCTTCTCCAACGCACTGGGACGAATCTTCGGCTTGGTCTTGTGCCCTTTCAGATACGCTATCTCATCCTTCAACCGCTGGAGATCCTCCCGAAACTCGTCCAGCAGTTGATCTTGCTGCTGCAGCCGGACATCCTGTTGACGAATCACATCCAGCAACGGCAATACCGCCGGATGCAACCGGTCCGATGGACTCAGATCAGGAAGAGGGATAGAAGAATTCATGGCACCGTGCTGCTCTTTCCAAGGACAAGGAGGGGAGACGCTTCACCCTCAGCAAGGCGTTCCATCAAGCACTTTGGATATACGATTTCTTACCGGTTGGCGCAAGTCACCCCAACTTATTGAGAAGTTACCATTTTTCCTTGCAAATCTTTTTATATCAACAGTTTATGCAACTGCCAAAAATACGTGTATGAGCAACTGACCAGCCAGCACGGCTTCACCGGCAGCTACAAGGCGGTGTGGCGTTACGTGCGCCGACGCCGCAAACCGCCCAAGATTCGTCCCAAACGCCGGGTGGAGACGCGGCCGGGGACCCAAGCTCAACTGGACTGGGCAACGACGAAACTGTATGTCGAAGAGCTGGGGGGCTGGACGTCTGTGAGTGCCCTTTTGATGAGTTTGGGCTACTCGCGTATGTGGTCGGTGCAGTGGAGCGTGGACCAGACGCAGCTGGCGTGGCTGACCTGCCACAATCGAGCCTTCCAGTCTCTGGGCGGGATTCCCTGGAGCGTGCGCATCGACAACCTCAAGACGGCGGTCGCCCAGGGGGGCGGACCGTGGGCGGTGCTCAATTCGGTCTACACTTCCTACGCCGATCAGATCGGTTTCGTGGTCGACTGCTGTCGGATTAGGCAGGCCTCGGACAAAGGCAAGGTGGAGCGCAGAGTGCGGGATGTGAAAAGTCATTTGCTCCGCTCCGAGGAACGCTTCGATTCCCTGGATTCCTTGCAGCTAACGACCGATACGCGCATCCGGGAACGGGCTGATCGGCTGATCTGTCCGGTCACCGGGGACTCGATTAGGCAGTCGTGGCAGCATGAGCAACTGCATCTGTATCCGTTGCCGGTCACCTGGCCTACCCCCTTTGATGTACAGGTCAGCCGGCGAGTGGCCGAAGATGGCTTGATC
>JAJRWS010000079.1 GCA_024276705.1 Planctomycetota bacterium
GCAGGTGGGTAAAATAAACCCGAGTGCGGGCCTTCTCAGGCCCGCACCATGGGCTCGTGGCGGAATAGGCAGACGCGCATGCTTGAGGGGCATGTGCCCGCAAGGGCGTGCTGGTTCGACTCCAGTCGGGCCCACTGGATCTGGTCAAGCGGACTTTTCATCTCGTCTGCGAGGTATGCACCTTTCGAGTTGGCTTAGCAATATGGTCGCAGCCAAGCTGAAAAGATCCGCTTCTCCGTAGGGGTGCGAGTCTGAAAATTGAGAAAAATCTTTTCCCCCTTCTCACGTTTTCTCCCCGCAGGGCGATTCTCTATGGGAGGAGGATTGTTTTCAGCCCATTAGCAAACTATTGACTTTGCTACAAACGCGAAGGAATCAACATGTCCAGCCGCCGCCTAGTACTGCCACCACGGATCATCCCATTGTTGATTCTCCTGCTGCTGTTGAATTGCCCAGCAGCCACTGCTGGACCGAATGAACTACTACGAATACTGGAGCAGCGTGTGAGCAACGGATCCTTCGGGCGGATCGATAGCCTCCTCATATGGCACGACGGGAATCTGCTCGTCGAAGGTTATTACCGTGGTTACGATGCCGATCGACTGCACCCGACGTATTCCATGACCAAGAGTTTCACCTCGGCCTTAGTGGGAATTGCCATCGAGAACGGGGCGATTGGTGGCACAGGAAGTAAGATGTTGGACTATTTTCCAAATTACACGCCTGCAAATCTCGATGCGAGAAAAGAGGCGATCACCATCGATCACCTGTTGAAAATGCAGGCAGGATTCATCTGGGATGAATCGTCAATCCCCTATACTTCTCCAGGCAACAGTGTTTACGAATTGGAACATACTGACCGGGACTGGATGGAGTATGTCTTGGACCAGGAAATGTTGACCATGCCTGGAGAATCTTTCGCCTACAATACGGGCGTATCCATGCTGCTTTCCAGAGTGATATCCGAAAGCGTTGGAACAACAACCCGTGCCTTTGCTGAAGAAACCTTGTTTGCCGATTTGGGCATCGACAACTTCGACTGGAGTGAAACGCCTCAAGGAGAAGTTCATACTGGAGGTGGAGGAGGAGGGGGGTTGTGGCTTCGCCCGCTAGACATGCTGAAATTCGGTCAGCTCTACTTGAACAATGGCTTTTGGCAGCCGGAGGATGGTTCGCTGGGGAAACAAGTGGTTCCTTCGGAATGGGTGGCTGCATCGACACAGCCCTATGTGGAAGAGTGGATGTTGGGCTATGAGGAGATCGCTCCAAATAACTATGGATACCAATGGTGGCTTGCTCGGGATGATGCTCCTTCAGTGAGCAAATTGGCGGTAAATGATCTCTATGTTGGTGTGGGGTATGCCGGACAGGTCCTCGTAGTGGTGCCCCACCTCGATCTGGTGGTGGTCATTACGAGCGATCATCCTGGGAATAATGGGCGCATCTTCAAGCTATTCCCGCGATATATTTATCCAGCCATCCAACAGCTTGCCGTGCCGGAGCCCAGTTCAACCGGTTTGGCACTGTTTGCCGTGGTGGGAACGTTCTGCATCGGGTGCCAACGGAGGGGCGTATGGAGTTAGCAGGCGTATGGAATCAGAGCTTGAATAGGGGCTTGTGGGGGAGGGGCTTGTGGGGTCAGAGCTTGAATAGTGACTTGCGAAGGGTTTTTTCCAGTTTCTCTACGGTGTGTAGAAGTTGCTGATTGCCCGACTCGACCCGTGTGATGGCTCGTGTGGTACTACTTGCACTGCGGTAGCCGAGAGCCCCGGGGGTGCAGGAACGGGCTTGTCGCGTTTGCCGCGAGTGGGGTCGAGGGCAAGCCTCCCCTTGTGTGGCACGCTCTGGAGCCAGGGCAAGAGATGATGAGAAGACCAACAGACGCGAGCCCCCTGGCGAAGGGCGTGGTCGGCGTGCAGTGGACTCCGGCGCAAGCGCTCCGAGCTGACGCACCACGCCCTTCGTACCTCTCACGACGTGCCACACAAGACTGGGTGCGAAGTGCGTTCCTGCACCCGAGCCCCGGCCACTTTTCCGGCCGGGTGCCCGAAACTCCGACGAGCCAGGTAGGCGGCTACCGCGCGACTTACATCGTCGCTCCGTCGGCCTGGCGTCCAGAGCGTTGTATCTTGCCCAAAATGTTTGCCAACAACTCGGATAATCTTATCCAGCGGTGGCCGTGCGCGGATATGCTCCAGTTGGGGAAGATTCTGATCAGCCGGCCGATCGTCGAGCAAGTGGCGGATGCGGGCCACGAACGAATCCGAGCCGAGGATCATCTCTTCCAGGGCTTCTGCAAACGGTGATGAGGGGGGGCTCTTCGATGCCAGCACGCAACGACAGCCACCGAAGAGATGGCCAACGCCATTTATGAAGCTGGAGGGGACGACGCGACGGTCTGTTCTCGCGACGGTGCTGCATTCGCCGTGTTCACCCGCGAAGCGTCCAGTATGGATGAAGCAATTTCGTCAGCACTGCGCCAATTGGTCACGGCGGGATATCCGGCGAGCCAAGTCGAAATTGACCAGTTGGAAAGCCTAGTTTCGGGGTGAGTTCATTTGGTAATTCGGTAATTCGGCGGGGCGTAATTTGGAGACACCCATCTTAGGATCAGTCAATCAATAGCTGTCGTTTTTGGACGCAGAAATCACTTCTCGGCTTGAGGGATTCAATGACAACCACGAAAAACACGAAATGACACGAAATTAAAGACAGGACAGGTATGATGACAGAGATTAGTCGTAAACTTCGACCACCATCCGAAGCTAGAGTGGGAAAGACGGGTTCATTGAATATTTCGTGTAATTTCGTTTCTTTCGTGGTTGCAAAAATTTACCGATTGTACGGGCAAGATACGTGTACA
>JAJRWS010000080.1 GCA_024276705.1 Planctomycetota bacterium
ACGAACCGCTCACCTGCCGTGTCGCAGTGCAGCAACAACACGGCCTTGTAGAAACGCCGCCAGCGGCAACGGTCACGCTGGGCCGCGGTCATCTGCTTTCGAAGACAACCAGGTCCATGATTCACCTCCGTGAATGAGCGTAGGAAGAATCGAAACGGATTTTTCGAAAGTTGCGTTCTCCTTGTTGAACTCGCAGTGTTTGGATTTGATCGACATGTTCAAGCATCTGCCGTTGAAGCCGCACGACCTGTGCGCGCGCTTTGCGAAAGTCTCGATAGTCGTCGGTCATATTTTCGAGCGCATCGATTTGATCGGCGGGTGGAGTCATGGTTCGCGGCTTCTGCTCTCCGCGATAGGAGAGGACGGTGCTGGTGTGGAGCGGTCCTTCAACACAGTGACAGTTGGGTTTCCCGCAGCGCCGCTTGAGGGTGTAGAGGGAACCGGGCAAGAGGGGCTGTCGTGCTTTGAAGTCGGGGAGAAGCTGTTGGATTTGGGTGTGCGTGTCGTTGAGCTTCGTGCGTAGCAAGCTGAGTTTTCGAGTCATCGGGTTTCTCCTTGGGGCCAGCAGCCTGTATGCTTTTATTTATATACGCATACAGATGTCAAGCGTTTTGAGCCCAGAGGCAAAAAAATAATGAAAAAAGATCGACGCGGCCGGCAGCAGCGTGAAGCGTTGGGGGCGGGATTCGCGCATAGCGACGAGGATCGCGCTGGCCGGATTTTCCCAAAATCCGGGGTGTTCATCGCCTGCGGGCGTCAGCGCGCACCTGCCAGCTTGCTACGGCCTCGCCGCCGCGTCATTGCTTACGTCTGAATCGCAGTTCCTACTCGGAAATTCAGCTTAGCCGGAGGCTGCTGAGTCGGAATCGTGGGTCGGGACGGCTACGGATATGGACTCAATGCGAATAGCCAGTGACGGAACATCTGGCGGTTGCGAGAACGGTGGGCCGGACGCCAGGGCACAATAGCAAGAAATTACCGAGTCGCCCTCACTTCTCTGCCCGACGGGCGACATGCAATTGGGCCCGGGCCTGGTCGATCTGACGGCTGCGAATCGCGATTTGCTCGTCTCCGGCCGCCTTGCTTTTCAGCGATGTGTCGAGCTGCTGCCGGGCTGCCTCGGGGTCGACACTGGCGGCCGGTTGGGCCCGTCCGGTCATCACGGCAACTTCATTGTTCGCAACCTGAACAAAGCCGCCCTCGACGTAATAGAGGGCCGTTTGCTGACCCTGGCGAATTCGCAACTCTCCACTCCGCAGACGGCCAATCAGCGGACTATGCAAGGGCGCCACGCCCATTTCGCCATCGAACAGCGGCAACGCGACAAAATCGGCTCGGGTGTCGAGCACGGTATCTTCGGGCGTAACAATCGTCACATGCAGATCGGAAGATGCGGCAGTGGGCATGGTAAAAGGGTTGAGGGTTGAGGGTTCAGGGTTCAGGGTTCAGGGTTCAGGGCAACCCTTTTTACTAGCGTTTATCAACATCCTGCATTTCCGGAAAAACGGAGTAACCTTTCTAAACAACGAGTACTTACTCCTTACTCTTCTTCCACTGCTCTTCGGCCTGCTCGATCGGTCCGACGTACATGAAGGCGTCTTCGGGCAGATGGTCCCATTTGCCGTCACAAAGTTCCTCGAAACTGCGGATCGTGTCTTCCAGCGAGGTGATCTCGCCTGGCTTGCCGGTGAATACTTCGGCCACCAGGAACGGCTGTGACAAGAACCGCTCGATGCGGCGGGCCCGATGGACAATCATCTTGTCTTCCTCGGCCAGTTCGTCGACTCCGAGAATGGCGATGATGTCCTGCAATTCACGATATCGCTGCAAGGTCATCTGCACCCGGCGGGCACAGGCAAAATGCCGCTCGCCAACATACTGCGGGTCGAGAATCCGGCTAGACGAGGCGAGTGGATCGACCGCCGGATAGATACCTTTTTCCGAAATTGATCGTTCCAGATACAAAAACGCATCGAGCTGGCTAAAGGCGGTTGCCGGAGCCGGGTCGGTCGGATCGTCCGCGGGCACGTAAACGGCCTGCACGCTGGTGATGGCCCCTTTGTTGGTCGAGGCGATCCGTTCCTGCAAGGCGCCCATTTCCGTGGCCAGCGTCGGCTGGTAACCCACGGCCGACGGCATCCGGCCCAACAGGGCGGAAACTTCACTCCCCGCCTGGGAAAAACGAAAGATATTGTCGACGAACAGCAGTGTATCGGCACCTGTCTTGTCGCGAAAATATTCGGCCATCGTCAATGCGGAAAGGGCAACCCGCAACCGGGCTCCCGGCGGCTCGTTCATTTGGCCAAAGACCATGCAGGTCTGATCGATCACGCTGCGGCCCGTGTCGCCAATCTTGGCTTCCTGCATCTCCAGCCACAGGTCCGTTCCTTCACGGGTCCGTTCCCCTACACCCGCAAAGACCGAATAGCCGCCATGAGCCGAGGCGATGCGGGCAATCAGTTCGGTCAGGATGACGGTCTTGCCCAGGCCGGCCCCACCAAACAGGCCCGCCTTGCCACCACGGACAAACGGCGTCAGTAGGTCGATCACCTTGATGCCGGTCTCGAATATTTCCGTCTTGGTGGATAGATCCTTCAGGGCAGGCGGATCCCGGTGGATCGACCAGCGTTCTTCCGTCTTGACCTCGCCGCGACCGTCCACCACATCGCCAATCACGTTGAACACGCGGCCCAAGGTCGCTTCGCCAACCGGTACGGTCACCGGCTGGCCCATATCGACGCATTCCTGGCCCCGAATCATGCCGTCGGTACTGCCCAGAGCAACGCAGCGGACCCGGCCACCTCCCAGATGCTGCTGCACCTCACCGGTAAGATTGAGCTTCACGCCCTTATGCTCGGAAACAATTTTCACGGCATTGTAAATTGATGGAAGGCTATCTTCATCAAACTCGACATCAAACGTGGAGCCAATGACCTGGGTAATATGCCCGATATTTTGCGTTGCGGTTGCCATTTTGGTTGATTTGGGATTTAAGAAGGAAGGAATCAGTTCAATGCCTCGACACCGCCAATCAGATCCATCAATTCGGAAGTGATGCGGCTCTGGCGGGCACGGTTGTATTGCATACTCAAACGTTTAATCAGGTCGTCTGCGCTCTCGGTAGCACTCTTCATGGCCACCATTCGAGCGACCTGCTCGCTGACGGCCGAATCAAGAAAACATTTGAACAGTTTTACCTTAAAGCTGGTCGGAACAACTTCTTCCAGAATACTTTCCGGAGAAGGCAAAAATTCATAGGGTGAGGGCTCGGGAGTCGCCTCTTCAGTCACTTCGGATTCAGTACCCCCCTTTCCCGATGGCATCAGGGAGCCCAAGGGCAAAAGTGTTTCCATGACCACTTCCTGCCGGGCGATCGAGTCGAATCGGGTATAGACCACGTCCAACCGATCAAGCCCGCCGGAGAGAAATTCGTCGAGATAACGGCTGGCAATCTCATCCACTTCCCCATACGCCGGTTTGTCTTCAAAATGGGTATAGGTGCGAGTGGCTTCAGACCCGCGAAATTTGAAGCCGCTGATCCCCCGTTTTCCAGAAACCTCCAATTGACAGTGCGCTACTTCCTCGGTCAGTTCCTGCCAGCGCCGCAATCCGGCCCGTAACAGGTTGCCGTTGTAGCCGCCACACAGGCCACGATTGGCCGTCAGTACCAACAGGATAGCGCGATCGGTTTGTGGCCTGGCCGCCAGAAGCGGGTGACTTACTTCCAGGCCCGTCTTGGCTAAATCGGCGACCAACTGTGTCACCCGGTCGGTGTAGGCGGTCGCGGCCGTCGCCCGATCCATCGCCTTCTTAAACCGGGCGGTGGCGATCAGCTCCATGGTCCGCGTAATCTTGCGGATGTTTCGGATCGACTTGCGCCGTTTATCCAGTGCTTTGGGATTGGCCATGGGTTGAGGGTTGAGGGTTAAAGTGTAGGGTGTCGGGTGTCGGGTGTCAGGTGTCGGGGGTTGAGAAAATTCCCTGGGGTTACGCGGAGGCGGCTTCCGTCGATGCGGCGGTGGGGGTGTCTCCGAGGTATTGTTTTTGGAACTGCTGGATGGCCTCTTCGATTTTCGCAATCAATTCATCGTTGATGTCATTCTTGTCCGCCAATTCCTGGTGAATGTCGGCTTTCTGGTCACGCATGAAATCGAGAAATTTTTTCTCCCAGTCATGTACCTGATCGATCGGCACCTGATCGAGATGCCCTCGGGTTCCCGCGTAGATAACCAACACTTGATCGACCACGTTCATCGGCACGTACTGTCCCTGCTTGAGCAGCTCGACCATACGGTAGCCTCGATCGAGCCGGGCCTGCGTCGCTGGGTCGAGATCGGTACCCAGTTGGGCAAACGCTTCCAGTTCCCGGAACGCGGCCAGATCGAGCCGCAAACCGCCGGCGACCTTTTTCATCGCCTTGACCTGGGCCGCGCCACCGACCCGGGAAACCGAAATTCCGGCGTTCATCGCCGGCTTGATTCCCGCAAAAAACAATTCCGGCTGCAGGTAAATCTGGCCATCGGTAATCGAAATGACATTCGTCGGAATGTAGGCCGAAACTTCTCCCTCCAGCGTCTCGATAATGGGCAGCGCGGTAATCGATCCTCCGCCCAAGGCGTCGGAAAGTTTTGCTGACCGTTCCAGCAACCGACTGTGGCAATAAAAGACGTCTCCCGGGAAGGCCTCGCGGCCAGGAGGACGACGCATGAGCAATGACAATTCGCGATAAGCGACCGCCTGTTTGCTCAAGTCATCGTAAACCACCAACGCGTGGCCGCCGGCGAACATGTACTCTTCGGCCATTGCCGTGCCAGAATAGGGAGCAATGTACTGCAGTGGGGCCGGGGTACTGGCACCCGAAACGATCACCGTCGTATAGTCCATCGCTCCGGAATCCCGCAGCTTTTCGATCACCCCCGCAACGGTCGACTCTTTCTGGCCGATCGCCACGTAAAAGCACTTCACCCCGGAATCACGCTGATTAATAATCGCATCGATCGCGATCGCCGTTTTGCCTGTCTTCCGGTCACCAATGATCAATTCACGTTGTCCGCGTCCCACGGGCGTCATCGCATCGATCGCCTTGATCCCGGTCTGCAGCGGTTCGCACACGGGCTGCCGCTCGGCCACCCCGGTGGCGATCACTTCCACTTCGCGCCGCTTGCTCGTATTGATCGGTCCCTTGCCGTCGAGCGGATTTCCCAGCGGATCGACCACCCGGCCGAGCATCGCATCGCCCACCGGCACACTGAGCAACTTGCCCGTACTGCGAACTTCGTCCCCTTCGTTGATATCGAGGTATTCGCCAAGAATAATGACACCGACTGAATTCTCTTCCAGGTTGAATGCCAGGCCGTTGGTACCGGAAGGGAATTCCACCATTTCACCCGCCATGACATTCGACAACCCGTAAACTTGGGCGATGCCATCTCCCACCTCCAACACGCGTCCGACTTCCCGGACATCGATCTGGGTTCCATAATGCTCGATTTCTTGCTGAATAACCGATGCGATTTCGTCGCTATTGAACTTCATGGCGTTAGTATTGTGGTTCGATGGAAAGTTAGATGGTTAATGTTTTTTTCGGCAACCTGCGTATCCCGTCGTGCGCTGGTTGAGCCGTTTATTAAATCGTGGTATTTGCTGAATTGGCGATCGCTCTCTGCTCTCCGCTATTTTTCGAGAATAAATTGATCTGGCTGCTGCGCGATGGCCTCTCGGGCCCGTTGAATCATCGCCTGACGAGCCCGATCCAGACTGTTCCGGGCCGAACCATCGTAGACCTTATCCCCAACCCGCACCACCAAACCGGCGAGCAAATCGGGGTTCACGGTCGAGGTGAGTACCGGCTCCGCTCCGAGCAACCCCTTGATTGTCGTGGCAACTTCTTGACGCAAGGCTTGATCTGGCTCCATGGCAAATTGGACTTCTACTTGCACGCGGCCGCTCTGCTGTTCCCAGCGTGAGAGGATCGATCGGATGACGTCACGCAAGATGTCGAGCCGGCCATGCCGAGCCAACACCTGCAAAAGCCCCAAAGCACTGTCGGTCATTCGTCCAGAAAATACGCGCTCCAAAATCGCCTGTTTTTCTTCCTTGGAGATCAGCTCCGAAGCGAGCAACGCTTCGAGCCGGGGATAGCGGTCCAATACGTCACGGACCAGTTCGCCCAATTCCTCCACCAGGACCTGGGCCTTCCCTTGGGTCTCGGCCGCATCGAGTGCCGCTTTGGCATAGACCCGGGCAAGCTGCTCGACCGTTACGTCAACCGCCTGTTTCTGCTGTTTATTTTTTGAGGATTCCGTCATGGTTTGGAACTGCTCTAATTCTCACTGGGACTCGATTGGGCCAACTTGGCCAGGGCATCACGAACCAACTGCGATTGTTGGTCCTTGGTGATATGGGTCCGCACGACTTTGTTCGCCAGGTCGACCGCAAGATTGGCACTCGTTTCGGCCAACCGCTGCATGGCGGCCTCGGTGGCCATGTCGACTTCGCGAATTGCCCGGTCACGTTCGGCACCGGCTGCCTGCCTGGCCTCTTCGATAATCTGAGTTTTAGCGCGATCGGCATCCCGGCGACCCTCTTCCAGTAACTCTCGAACCTCACCACTCGCTTTGGCCAATTTGGCTTCATGTTCGGCCAGCAGTTTCCTGGCCTCTTCATGTTTTTCGGCGGCAGCAGCGATGTTCGCCTCAATGTTACGCTCGCGTTCTTCCAGGGCCGCCGTGATGGCCGGCCAGGCGAACTTACCCAGGATTGCCAGCAGCAGCAGGAAAACCACAAAGGTGTAGACCGCCAGGTCGCCGCGCAAATCGGCCGCGTTCTCCAGATTGGGACCCGCATCGCCATGGCCCAAATCATGGCTGGCGCCATGGCCATGCGAACCGGCATCACCTTGTTGCCCGGTATCGCCTTGTTGCCCGGTATCGCCTTGTTGCACTGTAGCATCGTCCGCGGAAGGCGCATGACTATCTGGGGCGGCATTCCCTCGGCTTGCCAGCGTCAGCAACAGAAGGATCGCCAATAGAAGCTGAAAACCGGCCGCCGTTGCAAGCCTGCCACCACGCTTCCCACCATGGGCCGCTCTCCGCACAACCCTCTCGTTCAGCATGGCACCGGGCGAACCATCCAAGGTTTGCCTGTCTTTCAAAGCCCAAACAGCCACCAAAGTTCGACACCTTGTCAGCAGCCTGGAGTTCTTCCACGCAGAAAACGAATACATCACATGCATAAAAACCTGTCCTCTATGCTAGGCATCTTCTTGACTCCGAGGCAACTGATCGTCGTTCCCGTACCTGCGAGGCCCGAGGCCCGTACCTGTGAGGCCCGAGGCCCGTACCCCCCGTACCTGTGAGGCCCGAGGCCCGTACCTTCGAGGTTTGACGGAATTCCCCGGTGAAGCACCGCTGAGCAAGCCAACCGCTCATCGGGTCTTTATCAAACCGGGCGCTTTACAAACCGGGCCTTTCTGGGTGTTACACACATCCACTCCCGCCCTGCCATGCATGACTTGGTGATGGGCCGTCCCAAAAGCCTGGCTTGATTACTTACGAACTCCACGGATTTTGCGTCGAGCAGATATACAACGCATAAAACGTAAAACCTTCGATCAACGCAGCAGCGATAATCATGGCCGTCTGGATACTTCCAGCCACCTCGGGTTGACGCGCCATGCTTTCCAGCGCCGACCCGGCTAGCCGGCCAATGCCATAGCCGCCACCAATCACGGTAAGGCCAACACCAATCGCACCGGGAATGGTGGTTCCACCATCCGCGGCAGCGGAGGCTGGGGAGACGAGCACCATTGCCACAAACAAACTGAGGGCAACAATTTTGGCAACCTTGATCACGAAAAACTCCTTATCCAAGTGATGACTGGCCCTTTCTCGGATCCGCACCACCCATACAACACGGGAGAACTTATTTCCCTTCCATTCCAGACGGATTGAAAAACCGCTCCGTCAAAGCAGTGAACGCGGGATTAGAAACAGTTCTTAGTGATGATGGATAGCGGACCCAATAAAAAGGGCGGACAAAAATGTAAATACATAGGCCTGCAAAAAGGCCACAAACAGTTCCAAACAACTAAACAGGGCGGACCCCACCACTGCAATACTTGCGGTTATAGGCCAGGAGGTACTGGTCGCGGCCGCGACCGCCATGCCCATGATGGCCAGAAGCACCAGGTGTCCCGCCACCATATTCGCCAACAACCGAACTCCCAGCACAGCATGCTTGATCAGCAGACCCAATACTTCAATTACAAACAGCATCGGTACGATTGGAATCGCCAGTATCAGAGGGAGCCCCATGGAGGGAACCAGGTTTTTCCAATAGCCGAGAATACCAAACCGTCGCGAACCGTAAATCAAACCGGTCACAAAGGTTACCAGCGCCAAACCGAACGTTACGCCAAAACTGGCCGTGGGGGCTCCGACCCAGGGCAGCAACCCCATCAGATTGCAGCCTAAAATGAACAGAAAGATTGTCCACAACAGGGGCACGAATCGATCCGCATCTTTTTTGCCAATTGCCGGCCGTGCCACCTCATCACGGATAAACAGCAAAAAAGTCTCCAGCATATTCCAAAGTTTTCCCTTGGCCGGACGCCCATCCCGTACCGCCCGGGCCAGGCGCGTGAATAGCAGGATGAGGATCGCCGCCACCACCAACTGAATGATCATGTATTTCGAAATACAGATTCCCGATTCCGGCTCATAGTTATTCTTGAGCTTTCCAAATGGCTGGGGAATCAGAATTTTGCCATCAAGCTGGGAGTTGTACTGACTCAGTTTCTCCGCGGACCAACCGGGCGATTCCTGGTTGAACAGAGCCACATCCTCGGCCTCGATTTTGATGCTCTGCCACTGATCGCGAAGCTGCTGGGCGGAATGGGTTCGCTGCTGCCACTGAGCAGCCGAGCCTTTTTTGGGTTTTACGCCATATTTCCCCAAAAGTAACTGCTGCTGAAACCATGTCTGGCTGGGAGCTGTTTCCAAAAAACGATCCAGCGGCTTGGCAAAATTTTTATCCTGCTCGCGCCACTGGTGGTAGTCTGCCAACAATTGATCTTTGGCCGGCATGTTATGGAACTGACCACTTTTGCCGAGACCGTCCACCAGCCGCTGTGCTTCCCAGTCCTGATATTCGTTGTCCAGGCGAATCCAGTATCCAGGAAAGTCGTTCCGATTGGCACGATGCGATGGCGCGAGGAATTTGGGGACCTCGAAATAATAGCAATCTTTGATGTGCAACAATGCGGACATGGTTATTAAAAGCTCCCCGTCTTTGCTCCAACACGTTCCCCAAGAGCCTGATCCTGAAGCGACCGATCCTGTAGAGAGCGGTACGGTTGCCGTGAGAGTCCTTCTTGTCGCGCTAGCCAGCGCACACTGAGAACGGTTTCAACCAACAATGCGACCAGATAGTGCACTACCACCAATCCATAAAAACCGGATTTTCCCAAAAGGGCCAACCAGCCCAACGGAGTTGCTTCGACTGCCTGAGAATTCAACTTGGCCAATGTATCCAACTTGGCCAATGCACCCAACTTGGTAAGCAGCACCACCGCGACAAGGGGCAAGCCAATCCGTAGCAACATCGCCATGAGCAAGCCAGTAATGCCAGCCAGCCCACCATCCTTCGGACTCCTGCTACCCTTGCCCTGATCGATCGTGGCACGCATCGTCACGAATAAGCTCAAGCTGCCAGCCACCCATACCACGAAAGCAGCCAGCGCACTGGCTGCATAAGCGACTTGACCCGCGCGTAGAGAGGCCACATAGCCGGCAACCGGACTCACCACGACAAGCGTGACGGCCAATATCAGGATGCTAACAATCAAGTTTTTCGTCAGCCGTTTTGCCAATGTCCTGCTTTCATTCCTCGACAACGGGATTGCCCATACAATAGGGGATCCATAAATAGGGAATCACGTCGACTCTGAGCTCTGTTCTTCTGCCTGCTCCTCGGCCGCTGGCGTGGCAGTTATTTTGCGCGTGATCGCCAACAAATAAACCAAGCTGATAGCAATGCCCAAGGCAAAACCGATCAGGGCCACAAAGTGGGTACCGAGCTGCTGATCGATCCAATTGCCACCCAATCCAGGCAGTACCATGATCAAACCAGCAGCAACAATGCGCGCAACCCACTCCATCGCGGCGCCCACGGGATTAACAACCTGGCCCTTACCCATGGGAGTAACCTCAGTCAAAATCACCTGTAAGCCATTACATGAAAACAGTTTACAAAAACAAAGGCAACTCTTCCCTAAATCACCAATACCGCTTCATGTTGCGTCAATCTATTTCCGCACAATCAGCCTGTCAACGGTCGAAAGAAGGAAATTGTGCATTTATTCACAAAGTCATTGCAATGAGCCCAAGTATGGCTGGAGCCACGAGTTACAACTTCATGGGGAAAATCTGAAAGCGATCGGTAGATTCCGCAATCACTATTTTCTAAAACTTGAAAACGTCCTGATGGTTGCCGATAAACCATTGCCTCACAACAACTTGCGGAATAACTATTAGCCTCAAATGCGTTGCTATCAATACATTTTCTATGTACAATGGAACCAATCCTTCCACAAACTTTTATTAGAAGCACGGTAACTCGATGACAGCGGCTCATTTGCGTTCGCACACCGCGAAGGACTTAGCTCAAATGGCCCGTAAAGCGGGTATTACCGGCTGGCATGGCATGCGTAAAGAGGAACTGATTCGAGCAATCCTTTTGACCACACGTTTGCAAGTCTCCAAGGACCGAGTTTCCGGGGACCGGCACCGTGCACAGGCCACCA
>JAJRWS010000081.1 GCA_024276705.1 Planctomycetota bacterium
AACGCCGGGTGACTCCCCATTATGCGGGAGCAGGTTCACGAAGGGATGGCTAGGGGTGCAATCGGAAGTGAAAAGAACGATTGCGATCGAACCCGAGAAAGAACCGTGACAACCATTCCCACCGAGGGCAAGGAAGAAACCAAAAAACGAGGAACTTCGTCGTTGCGATCGGGTTGCGCGCACACGACAAAAATAGACAAAAAAACATGGGAAAAAACCCTGTTGACAACTTCAACTCTTTCAGGGATGGGACGTGCCACACAAGATCATGATGCCACACAATGTTGGTGTGTGACGCACAGCCCATTTGTGTGGCACGTCCCTGAGGCACGAAGGGCGTGGTTGAATCACCAGTGCGTGTTGTTTTCCAAGTCGCACGTTAACTCGGTTGTGGTTTACCAGACCGCAAGGGCAATCTCAACACCCACGCCCATCGCCGGATGGGACGTGCCACACTCTCAACTATTAAGCTTTGACAGACAACGAGGTTGATCGATAGAAATGCGATAGCCATGTAGGTACAGGTTTTAACCGTTCCTACGCCCCGCTTTGCAGGGCAAGTTTCTAGCCGTGGTCGATTACTGATTGTGTGGTACGATGAGGGCTCTGCCGGAGGAGACTCACTTGACCATTCGAGGTTCCTTATGCTCGCCGATCAATGCAAATGCGACAGTTATTGATGCGCCGGTCCTTATCGCTCTGCGAACGACTCAATCGGATTGCCTTTTCTACGGGGCGATGGCCGCGCCGCGATAGCTTTCGGCAAGAACACGGGGTGAATGGGGCATCTGGAAGCGTTCCAGGCGATCCATGGTAAAGTTCGCTTGCTCGATCAAGAGGTCGATGGGACGATTCATGTTACAGCCGACGCCAATGATTTTTTGCAAGCCATTGTATCGATCTTGCTTACGGGCGATTTTCGCATCGGGGCTCCGCCCATGCTCGATGAACAGCAGCCGGCCACCAGGTTTCAGCACGCGGCGGATCTCATTCAGAGCGGCAGCCACGTCCGGAATGGTGCAGAGAGTCCAGGTCGATACGACCACATTGAAACGCTGTGCGTCGAATGGTAGATGTTCGGCGTCAACGTAAGCCGTGGTGATCGGCATCTGCGCAGCTTCGATGCGGCGGGCTACTCTTTTAGGCAGCAATTGGGCCGGATCGAGGACGGTCAGGTGGTCCACTGCGTTGGGATAGTAGTCGAGATTCAGCCCGGTGCCAAAGCCGATTTCGAGTACATCGCCATGGGCCTCGGCCAACGTCTGCGCGCGCTGTTCCATCATGTTGGCGCGGCTCATGACAAAGTCGAGCAGATGAGGGAAAAGAACGTCGCGGTAGAGGCCCATGGTCGGTTTTCTCGGCTACTTCTCGATACGATAGAGGTGTGTCCGGGTCCGCAGGAATAACGCATTGCCGGATACGGCCGGAGAGGCCATGAAACCTTCGTCCAATTGATTCTTGGACAGCACTTCGTAGTCGCGTCCCGCCTTCACGACCGTTGTTTTGCCTTCCTGGTCGAGAAAATAGAGCCGCCCGTCGGCATGGATGAGCGAAGCGGAATAATTGCCGCCCAATCGCTTCTTCCAGATTGGTTTCCCCTGCCGTGCATCGAGGCAGGCAGCCACGCCATTGTCATCGACCATGTAGATCAGATCGCCTAAAACCAAGATCGAAGAACGTCGTGGTACCGCCGCCCGTTTATGCTTCCAGACGACGTGGCCGTCCGGTTGGATGGCCCACAGTTCTACCCCTGATCCGATCGGTGCGTAGATCAGCCCATTGGCGAAAACAGGCCGACAAGCGCCGGAATGGCTCCCGGTAAAATCGACTCGCCATAGCTCGGTACCATCGTTTGGATCATAGCCGTAGATTGCTTTCGAGCCCAGGCTCACCAGGATATCGCGCCCGTCCGCTTGCACGAGGATGGGGGTGGAAAAGGCCTTTCGCCAATCCCCCTGACGTTGGATCTGTCCCGTTTCCGGATCGATGTCGTCGTAGTCCACCGTGCGATCGGTTCGCCAGACCGTTTTGCCAGTTTCCTTATTAAACGCCATGACATATTGTTGGTCGCTACCGTCGAAATGCAGGATGAGAAGGTTCTTGTAGAGGAAGGGGCTGGAGCCTGGCCCACGAAAGTGATTGCAGACCAGGTCGGTTCGTGCCCAGACCACTTTGCCCGTATCGGCTTCCAGGCAAGCGTTGTAAGGCGATCCAAAGCTGACATACAACCGCCCTTTCTCCACGACGGGCGAAGGTGAGGCATAAGAGTTGAATGGATGGCAGTATTGTGGTAATGCAACCGTATGCAGCCGTTTGTCGTAGCGTAGCGTACCGGTCTTTTTGTCGACGCAGATCACGGATAAGCTTGAGCCATCTTCCGGTGCATTGGTGAGATAGATACTTTCGCCTGCAATCACGGGGGTTGACCACGCTTTGCCCTCGATGGGGATCTTCCAAGTGACATTCTTTTCTTCGCTCCAACGAACCGGCAGTTTTGCTTCGTCTGCGCGACCGAAGTCGCTCGGTCCACGGTAGTTGGGCCAATCGCCGATGCCGAAAGCCTGGTGGCCGAGGGCGACTCCAAGCAGGAGCAGGGTCAGGAAAGCAAATTGGGAGAGCGGTCGGATAGGGTTGTTCATCGTGTGCTCCAGCAGATGCGGTTAGGCATGGGGTTGTCGTTTCTGACGCCGCGTGCGGGTGTCATCAGGCTGAGACTGGCGACTGTCGTGACCAAGTATTATGGGGAGGAATCCGGCCCAAGTTATTGCCGTTCCCCGAGTTGGTTATGAAGGCGGTTCGCCAGGCCCCGGCATGAAATATAGCATGATTCCCTGGTTGGCGACCAGTCTTCCAGGCCATGTTGCCATGGCCTCGTTTGCAGCTGGCTGTTGAGGGGTCGTGATTTTTCGACGATCCTGTCATACTTTAGAGCGACCGATAAATAGACAGACCACAGGGCCCCACAGCCACCCCATGGCAGAACGGAACCCCATGACAGAACGGCAAACCCACATGCAGCGGCAACCCACGATGGAATGGGCCGGGCATTATCTTTCGATGATGAAACAGGGAGGTTGGGAGTATGTGACTCGCCATACCAGCAAACCGGCGGTGGGTATCGTTGCCATTACAGATAGAGGCCGGGTGGTATTGGTTGAACAGTTTCGCGTACCCGTGGGGCGTCGCGTGGTCGAGCTTCCCGCGGGGTTGGCTGGTGACATTCCAGGGGCTGAAAATGAGTCCTTGTTGACTGCGGCGAAACGTGAACTCCTGGAGGAGACCGGCTATTCGGCCCAGGTTTGGACGGAGCTGGCGGCTGGCTATTCGTCGCCGGGACTTACCGACGAATCGATTGTATTGTTTCTGGCTGAAGGCCTGGAAAGAGTCGGGCTCGGGGGTGGCGACTCGAGCGAGTCGATTGAAGTGCATGAAGTTGCCTTGGAAAGCGTGCTGCCATGGCTTGCCGAGCGAGGCCAGGATGCCGATTTGAAACTGTTGGCCGGTTTGTACGCGGCCCAACACCATCTCAGGTCCTCAAGACAGCCAGAATAAAGGCACTTGCCAGAGACTGGTACCGCACGAGGAATAGGGCCGCTAAAATGGCCGCATGAAAACTACCATTCTGCAAAAAATCGTTCAGACCAAGCGACAGGAAATCGAGGCGGCCCAGAGTCGTATACCCTCTCGAGAGTTGTGTGCGGCGCTGGCCGATGCGCCGCGGCCGCGAGATTTTTTTGCCGCTTTGGCTCCGAATCACGGGGCCAACGACCGAAGTGGGCCAAAGGAGCCGAGCGGACGGTTGCGACATCCGGTCAAGCTGATTGCGGAGGTGAAAAAGGCCAGCCCTTCGGCTGGGGTGATTCGTGACGATTTCGATCCTGCTTCGATCGGGCGAACCTACGAGGCTCATGGTGCGGCCTGCTTAAGCGTGCTGACCGACAGACCTTACTTTCAAGGTTGCCTTGAATACCTTCGCACCGCGCGGGGAGCCGTCGGCATTCCCGTGCTGCGCAAAGATTTCATTCTCGAACCTTACCAATTGCTCGAGGCGCGGGTTGCGGGAGCGGATGCCGTTCTACTAATCGCCGAGTGTCTGGATGACGCCGCGCTGAGCAGGCTGCACCAGGAATCGCTAGAGCTTGGCATGACCCCACTGGTCGAACTCTACGAGCCCGAGAATCTGCAACGTGTGTTGGCAGTGGGAGCCACGGTGGTGGGAGTGAACAACCGGAACTTGCATACGTTTGAAGTGGATTTGAACCATTCCCTCCGTCTGCACCGTGAGGTACCGGACGGTACCATTTTTGTCAGTGAAAGCGGGATTCGCACGCGGCAGGATGTCGACCGACTGGAAGCCGCTGGTGTCGATGCGATGTTGGTGGGAGAATCGTTCATGCGCTGTGCGGATATTGGCAAGGCGGTCGACGATTTGCTGAAGCGTTGACGGTTTCGTTTTAGCGCTGATGGCGGCAAAAAAAAACGGGGCGACAAAATGTCGCCCCGTTCATCGTTTTGGCCATTCGTCTTTTTGACAGCAGACCGGCAGGGTACTAGCCGCGGCATCAATCCACAGGAACCATGCATGCACTCATGCCGCACGATCTTGAACCCTTGGCCTGATCAACGTACTCACACCCAGTTGCCGCTCAACCTTGACGGCGCCGTGCAACCAACAGCGTGCCGACCATGGACAATGCCAGCAGCGCCAAGGTGGTTGGCTCCGGTACCTGCGAGAAGGATTGGTCGATCGCCGACACGACCGGAGGAATAAGTGCTCCCTCACTAGCGAAGGCGAAGATTCCCTTGGTTATCCGCAATCTGTTGACGGCAGGAACGAAGGAAGTCCAGGCTGAGGTGACTTGTTCCTCTTGCCCGTCGATCTTCGAGGAGTACACCGTCATGCTGTTGTTGTAGCCTTCGAACGATTCACCCACCGAGAAGACAGAATTTGCTCCGACGCTAATTCCAGCCATGAACAAATGAGCATCGGTAATAAGCTTGCCTGCCTGTTCCGCGGCCGGGTCCAACGAGGTGGTAAAGCGCAGAAGTGCGTTCGATGAAGTGTCGTCGAATGGCAGATCAAGAAATGCACCGTGAAAAGTTATGCCGATGTTGCCATCCGTGTCGGTAAATCCGAGTACGTTGACGTCCTCGGCATCGGGCATATCACCACTGAGAACATCATAGACAAATTCGTCGAACACTTTGTCTCCCACGGTGACGCCAGCGTGGGTGCCGTCGAGCAGTTCAGACAGTTTGACCGAATTCGAAGAATCGGGATTCAGGCCAACCATCGATCCTGCTATGACCGTACTGGCACCCAGCAATCCCGCGATGAGCGTACAAACAAACAATCTCTTCAGAAGTGCATACATCAAATGGTTCCTTTACAAACGGTTACGAATCACCAACACACCCATGGCACGAATGCTTGAGCCGGCATCAATCAGGCGGCCACCTCAGGCGTTTTCGGTAAAACTGACTAACCAAGACGAAATGAATAAAATCTCATGCCGAACAAAAATTCCTCCAACTCTCTCCTTCTCAAAGCCCGTGAAAAAACATTACCAGTTCACTCTTTTGTTCCCGCGCTCGTGGATGCCCCCGCGAGTATTTCCCTTGCGATGTATGGTCCGACTGCGCGTAGCGGCCCCTCGCTTCACCTTTCTTAATCGCGAGGATCGCACCGACCCGTTCGCTTCCAGGTCTTGTTCTGGATACTCGTCTTGCCCTTTTTTCATTCCAACTGCCTTTGTTTGGTTTCACCATCGCCAGCGATCGAAATCCTTTCTGTGTTGGCTCAATGGACCCTTTTGCGTTAGCCCAATGGCCCTTTTGCGTTAGCCCAATGGCCCTTTTGCGTTAGCCCAATGGAATGGTGTCCAATCTGCGAGTGATAATGCTGGTCTTGAGCCCTGCGGGTGCTCAGCTTATTCCTCTTATTACCCGGGCTCCTTTGGTTGGATAACCTGTGTTTGGGTAACTCCCAAGGGGTTATGTCTTTCTTTTGCTAATGCCTCGCGTGCATCTCGAAATAGTAGCGATATTCCTTTACGTGCCTGCTTGTCCGGTTTACCCATGCTGGCATCTTCAGGCATGGGTAGCAGGACATGCGGCAAATAGCTCCAGGTACCCAGTTGCCTGGCCCATATTTCCTCTTGCACACTTTCTCCGGCAGCACACACCACCAGCAGCATGCCACTCGTACCATTCCAGGTGGCCAGTTGACCGAGCCACTCGGTCAACTCACGGTAGTTGTCGTATGCTTTGCTGGATATTTCAGGAAGATCCACGATGGCTAGTGGGATGTCGTCGCGGAACAAGCACTGCCGCAATTCCTTCGCATTCCCGCAAACCACCGCCTGCCAATACTCCTGCTCCGCGATAATCCGAAAGCACTCTCCACGTAGCGGGTACCAAGACACAACAGCGCACCGTAACAGCCGTGGTGGGGCCGTATGTGGGGCCGTATGCGGCGAGCGCACACCATGCCCCTCCGCCGCCGCCGGAGGCATGCTTGCTGTAGTACTCAAGGTTGCCATCGCTAGGATGTTACTCCCCGTGAAGCTGTTTGCATCAAATTACAATTATTGAAACCTATCCCCTGCGCTCAGCCTTCACAGACATCCTGTGGGATGCCTGTGAGTCGTCTGGCGTGTAACCCTCATCGGGCTTCCGCCAGCCATTAAACCAAACGCTTGCTGTAACCACTCAGCGCCATGTCCACCAAGCCATAGGCAGCGGCAGGAACCTACGCATGGATCCCCCCATGACCGCACAGCAGAACATGGCTGCACTCTCTTCATGCTCCATTTGCGCCAGCCAGACAGGACTGGCGCAACGCAACTCAGAGAGAGTAGGCCACTTGTTCGCTTACCATGTCATTTTCCGGTTGCGACGACGATGGATTCCATTAACCGACTGAGGAGACTTTCCGCGTGCACGGCCATGTGCTGGTCGACGTTGCTTCGAAGACTTGATCGAAGAGTTGCGGCGGAAATTCGCACTGCCGTAATCCAAACCGGTCGCTTCATAATCTTGACTGTGACTCATTGACGATTCTCCTTTTCCCATGGCAGGGAACTTTGCTCAGAGCATGGCATCGGGCCTGGTGGCACCTATGCAAGTCAGAGCGGAACCTAGTTGCCTGCACCGACATGCAGGCTTTTTCTCAGGCATTGCAGTACAGCATCGTCCGACACGATCTACACGATGCTGTTATTCAGGTCCTCAGACAGCCATTTCCGAGGACCATCTCGCACTTCATGGCGCGCAATGCCATGCCGTAGGAAGAAGCGATTTGCATGCCGAAATCACAAAAATGAGCAAGGGACACCCTAAGGTGATTTAGAGAAAGAGGTTAGCGAACGGAAGAGGGACTGGTGGTTTGGATGAGCGATTCACCAGTTTGGTGAGGGTGATTTGCAGGTCAATGCCCCATGGCCTTGCGGGCCCGTGGAAATGTCATTATTCACTATTTTGATGAGCCCTCACTATTATTGTGAAGGGTGTTTGCCCTGGAGTGTTCAGCCTATGCCAGCAATGCAGGCAAAGAGGATGCACGACTACCGACAGAGCCGACATGGGGGTTGTCCATGGTGGTTGTTAGTCGTCCACTGCGAACGGGAAATCCTCCGGCTCAAAGAAAGTGGCATTGGGCTTGCGCAATGTGGGTGGCGTTGGACGCTGTACGTCCAGTCAGAATGGCAGGAGGCGCAGTGCGCAGGATGCCAAGGCCACGGCGTACCGTAAAGCAGTCTAATCCGGCGCCGCCAATAGAATATATCTGGGGCCAGGCCGATCAGTCGATATTGCCACTGTCTTGCTGCTGTGCAAGCATTCGAGTCATGGTGTTCGGGTGTATTCCCAGCAGACTGGCAGCACGCCCTTTGTGACCTCCGGTGGCACGCATGGCTTGTTCCACGGCTGCCTTACGGAGTCGGGTCAGGTCGGTGAAAGGCAAGTCGACCTGTTTAGAGCAGTTCTGCCGTAATTGATTGGGCAGCAATGGCTCTTGCTCCAGCACGTACCCTTGCTCAATGACATAACTCAATTGGCGAATGTTACCAGGCCAGCGATATTCACAAAACTTTTTCAAAGTTTCCGCATCGGGCATCCAGGCAGATTGCTGGTAACGGTCGGCGTGACGGCGAGAGAAAAAATCGATAAAAGCCGGTATATCCGCCATTCGATTACGGAGCGGCGGCATGTGGAGTTCAACCAGGTTAAGGCGATAGTACAGATCTTCACGGAAATTTCCTTCCGCGACTTCCTTCTGCAAATCGCGATTGGTGGCCGCGATTATTTGGACATCGATATGTTCGGGATGGGCCGACCCCACGGGAGTGACTTCGCCTTCCTGCAGAACACGTAACAGTTTGGGCTGCAATTCCAACGGCATGTCGCCCACTTCGTCGAGAAAGACAATTCCTCGATCGCCGGCACGAAACACACCCAGGCTCGCTCCGGCGGCACCCGTGAACGCGCCTTTTTCATGTCCAAAAAGTTGGCTTTCGGCCAAGGTAGAGGTCAGTGCGGCGCAATTGACGGGCACAAACGGCTTGTTATGCCTTGGCCCCAGACGACGCAAGAGGCGAGCCCAGACTTCTTTTCCGGTACCCGTTTCGCCTGTGATCAGAACGGTACATTCTACTTGGGCAGCACGTTGGGCGTGGTGCGCAACGCGATTAACTGCAGGGTCGTCCCCTACAATCAGGCTTGCCGGATCCCCAGGAGGTAAAGATTTCAGGGATTCAAGCGAGGAACAGTTTGTAACAGTAGCAGCCATCTCTCAGCTCCTGAACAGGCATTTGAGATGAGATCTCCCATGGACGCCTGCTCATTGAATAGTTTCGCTGCTCGCGGTCATTGCCAGCAGGGAAACCAGTTGTTCTAAGTCACTAGCGGTCCAGCCATTGCAGTAAGAATAAAATACAATATGCCCCGTTCGCAAGCCAAATCAAAGTTCGTGCGAACTGCTCACGCAGCATCCAGTATAACCATCCTTGACGTTAAGCTCAAACATTTGTTTGGAGTTTGATTTCCCGCTGCTATGTAGTGAAGCAAATGGCATGCTCAAGCTGGAAAACACAATCCGGATGCTGCATTGAAAAACCTTTTAAGTTGAGTCATACAAATGAGTTGCGTAAATTTTGGCAAGGCTTTCATGCTGGCCATGCGTTTGGCCAGGTTTTAAATCGACATCATCGAAAATTCTGATGAAGGAGATTGGCAGCACGTATTGAGACACCCAATAGAGGGGGGTGTTAACGGCAATACCGCCCGTTGAACGCTCAGTTACCTGCCCATACAGACTCAAAGTCATCCTGAACCGAGCAGCACGAGGTGAAGGATCTCCTTCCCAAACCAACGGCTCTGTCCGTGGTTGCTGCTTATTCAAGCCGGGCGGCTAAGAGCAACTACCGACAGCTTTAGGCGGTTCGCTGTGTTGCGGAATTGGTCCGCTTCCAGCAGGATAGTCCGTTCGGCTTCGATGGCCAGTACTTTGCCACCTGCGGCGGAAATCGACTCCAATGTTTTCACCCCAACGGTGGGGACGTCAAAACGCATATCCTGCTGCGGTTTGGCTACCTTGACGACTGTAAAGCCCGGTTGTTTGCAAAGCTGGCCGGCACGCTGAATGCACAGGTCGGTTCCCTCGATGGCTTCAATGGCAATCACCATCTGGTTTTTCACGCAGACGGTTTGGCCCACGTCGAGACCACCCATCTGTTTGGCAGGTTGCCAGCCAAATTCAACATCCTTTTGTTGTCTGGCTGTAAGAGGGCGGCCTGCGACTTGTCCTGGTTTCACGAGAAGCTCCGGTGCAAAATCGGTGGCTGGTTGAAACACGATTCCTCCTGCCGCAAAAGTGTCGACCACAATGCCCAGCAAGGTATCGTCTTTGCCATCCTTGCTGCCAGTGAGCATGGATGGGGCAAACGCTTTTATTGAGGTCCAGTCGGGCCAATGGCGAAGCCACCAACGAGGTTTCAAAAAGAGTACCTTGTGGATTTTTCCGACCATGGTTGCCTGAGTGACTCCCCAACGCTGGAAGAGCCGGGTCGCCCGCCCCAGGCTTGCGACTCCGATCCATTCAAAATGGTCGCAGAGTTCAGCAAGGTGCGGATCGGCATGGTCTCGAACTCCAATGCCGGCGACCTGGTAACCCCGGTTGCGCAATGACTTGATGACATCCAACGGCAACCGTCCCCAGCCTGCCAGCACTCCGATGGGTGGTGAGCCGTTGCCGGAAGTCGATGCGTGTGGTCTCAGAGAGGTTGGCGGGACGGACATGGAGTTCCTTAGGCGGCTTGGCTGTCGGTTTTTGCGCAGGTCTCCTGCTGGCTTAGAAGTTCTTCGATCTGGGAAATTTGCAACTGCATCTTGCGAAACTCTTTGCGCATCTCAGGGAGCTTGGACCAGGCGATTTGCTTGATCTTTTGTTCCCGTACCGGAGTTGCCGGATAACCCAGGACGGTTGCGCCATCCGCCACGTTGTTCATGATGCCAGATTTTGCGCCAATGGTTGCGTGATTGCCAATGTCGACATGGTCGACAAAGCCAACTTGTCCAGCGATGACCACATAGTTCCCGGTCGATACGCTGCCTGCGATCCCGACTTGCGAGCAGATGAGGTTGTGTTGGCCGATTTGGCAGTTATGGCCTATTTGCACCTGGTTGTCGATTTTCGTGCCTTCGCCAATCGATGTCGCGCCGAAAGTGCCCCGATCGATGGTTGTGTTCACGCCGATCTCTACCTGTTTGCCAATCACCACGTATCCCAGTTGGGCACTGAGCTGATGTTTGCCGTCTTGGAACTCGTAGCCAAATCCATAGCCGCCGATCACGACGCCTGCATGCAGTACCGAATCGTCGCCAATACGTGTCTGAGGATAGAGGATGGTGTTGGGAAACAGGGTGACTCGGGCACCAATCATGCATCCGGCCATGATGTGAACGCCGGCATGGATCGTCGTGCCGTGACCGATCTCCACGTTTTCGTCCACCGATGCGCCTGCATGGATGTTGACCCCCTCGCCCAGTTGGGCCGATGGGTCGATCCAGGCGGCCGGGGAGATGCCCACATGTTTTTGTTGGTTCTGTGGACGCAAATGGGAAACGACTTGGGCAAAGGATTTTCGTACGTCTTCGACGATGATGACGGGCAAGTCGCCATGTTCGATATCCGCCGAAATCATGGCGGCCGAAGCTTGCGATTGAGACAACGATTGAGCCAGATTGGGGCAGTCGGCCAAAGTGATATCGCCCGGATTGGCCAAGGCGATGGTCTCGGCACCCGTGATGAGCAGGTTGCCATCTCCCAGGAGACGGCCTCCAACCAGATCCGCCAGATTGGCGAGTGTGACGACTGAGGTGCTGTGAGAGGCTATCGGTTTGGCCGCATCGCTGATTGAGTGGTTGTTTGGCATGAGTAGGAGGTCTTTCCGTGAAAATATCCAGCGCATAGCAATCTTGCGGTCGTGGATCGTACTGTCATGCGTTGGAGATCAACAAGAGCAGATTGCCAGCAATTTGCGTCCGGGGTGCAGGACAGGGTTTGCATCCGGAAACTGGCATGGTCTCCAAATGGGGGGTGAATGACAACGCAGGTCGTCGAACAGGTCGTCGAATGACTGTCCCAACAGGAAAGCGAGGAAGCGAATGATGGCCAATTAGGCGATCGGCAGATTCCGATGTCCCCTCTACGGCCCCTTTTAGGGGCCTTCCTCAAGCCACCGGCTCTGTCGGTGGTCGCTGACTGAACGGTATTGGGAGCCCAACGTTTGGGAGTGAGTAAAAAATCCAAAGCTACGGCTACGCCGCAGCACTCCATATTATGGAGTGCGATAGCGCAGCTGTCGCTTTGGATTTTCGAGCAAGTTAGCCCACCGAAAACAGGTGCGATTCGGGGGGGCGGCTCCATTCAGGGCAGGGCTGTGACGGGCATCGCGGACGGGCCATCGCAAATCCCCGACCAATGCCTGGCGAACCATGTCATGCGGAGTTGAAGGCACTGGTGCCTGGTTCGGCTCTCTGCTCCCCGCTCTACGCACTCCATATTTTTCATGCTAGCTTGACGACGGACGATTTTGCTGCCTGGCAAGGGTTCTCGCCTGTTCAAAATGGCGTTGCAGATCGAGGAACTTTTGGAGATCGCCACCCCGGTCAGGATGCAATTGCTTGACCCTTTGCCGGTAGGCCGCCAAGACATCCGATTCGGTAATTGGCATTTGCAAACCGAGTGCTGTAAGGCAGGGAGGACGGTCCGCTTGCACCCAATAGGGGGTTGCCGGCACCACTCGGGCAACCACCACCAAGGCTCGGCCGAGTGAACGCAAATAGGCTCGGATGTCCAATGCCATCAGTACGTAGCCAAGCAAGGGAATGCCAAATGCGATGGCTAGAAAACCGGCGGTGATTGCCATATCGATGTTGTCTGCTGGCCAGCTATTGCCCAGAACTCCCGCACTTCCAGGTATTCCTTCTGGCTTCAAGTCGGCGGCTCCAGCGTGCAGCAGGAGGGTTAGCCAAATAAGGGGGCCGTAAATCATGGTGTCAAAAAGCCATTTCAATAAGCAAATGGGTCGACTTGCGGCGTAATTGTTCCGGGTAAGCTTAGGATCGTTCGAGAAATAACTGGCATATTTCCAGGCCCCTCACCCTGCCCTCTCCCCAAAGGGGCGAGGGGACATCGGACAGTTATTTCTCGAACGATCCTAACCTGTTGTGCGGGTGAGATTTCAGCAGATACGGCCGTCTCATCCGTAACCGTGAAGCGATGTTGCGACATCGACCAGCTATCACTTTGCCGTATCGTCGGGGATTTGTCCACTCAGGCGACAAAGATCAATGGGCCCGAGGATGGGCCTTTTCGTAGGCCGCGCGCAGATTGCTGGTACTGACATGCGTGTAGATCTGCGTGGTGACCAGACTCTTATGCCCCAGCAGCTCTTGCACACTGCGGATGTCAGCCCCTCGGTCCAGTAGATGGGTCGCGAAACTGTGCCTGAGTGTATGTGGGCTGGTGCGTTGATCGAGGCTCGTTACGCGCAAGTATTTTTCCAGCATTCGGGCCACGCTGCGGGTGGAGATGCGGGTGCCGAATTTGTTAACGAATACGGGCGCCTCGCGGCCTCGTGCTTCCTGGGAGGAGAGTTGGCGGCATTGGAGCCAGCGTCGCAATGCCCGGATTGCAAACGATCCCAATGGGGCCAGACGCTCCTTGCGACCTTTGCCTCGTACTCGGATCAGCTCCTGGTCGAAATCGATATCGCCATCGTTTAGTCCGACCAGTTCACTGACTCGCAAACCAGCCGAGTAGAGCACTTCGAACATAGCCCGGTCGCGCAAGCCAGCCGGAGTCTGGCTGGAAGGAGCTGCCAGCAGCTTACCGATCTCCGTGGTACTCAGGAAATGAGGTAGCTTATGCGCTTTGCGAGGGTTGCGGAGTGCTTTGGCCGGGTTGTGAGTGGCCCAGCCTTCGCGTTGGCCGAAGCGGAAAAAACTACGTAACGATGCCAGTTTTCGCGCGATTGACGTTTTCGCGTAGTCCGCATCGTGCAACGCGGATAGGTAACCGCGCAATTCCACGGCTGTCAGGCTCCCGGGCTCGGGGCAACGGCCATTTTCATCCAGAAAAAAGTCCAAAAAGGTTTCAAGATCTTCGCGATAGCTCTTAATCGTGTGCGGCGACGCGCCACGCTCGACATGGAGATATTGCAGAAATCGGGCGATCTTACGATGCATGAGATCAATGCGGAATGCGGATTGCGGAATTCGGAATGGGCTGGGATTTTGAACCGTCCAAGGGCAATACTGCTGATGTTCGATGGAGGCAGGCCGGTCCCAGTCGCCGCATTTGGATCATTTTACCAGGTCATTCGTCAAAGTCGGTCGAATGGTGGAGCGTGATGCGATCTCGACGGACTGACTGAGGACTGCTTTGGCGAACTTTCTGGCTCAGTACGGCTGCGTCATACCAGGTGAAATTCAGTTCGGGGTCCGAAGCGTAACGGCCGAGAGTCCGCAGCGTTTCAGCAACCTGTGAGTCGTTGTAGAGAAATATGTAGCGTTGGCTACCTTTGACGAGCGCTAGCACATTAATGTCGTCGTTCACGGTTGTAGCTCTCCTGGAGGCGGCAAGGCAGGTGCGGAAGCATTGCCGGTGCAACCGCAAATGGGTGAGGAAGGTGGGGTGGGCCGTGGTTGGGTCCTGTTGGCGGGGCCTGACGCTTTTGGAACCCAGGAGGGGGTGATTTGGTCGTAAACGTTCCAACACCAGGAGATTGCCATGTTGCGTGCAAGGATCGTTCGAGAAATAACTGTCCGATGTCCCCTCGCCCCTTTGGGGAGAGGGCAGGGTGAGGGGCCTGGAAATATGCCAGTTATTTCTCGAACGATCCAAAGCCGAACACACAGGTGGCGAATTGCCTGGAGGAAATGGGACGACCGGACCATTCCCTGCAGATGCTTATCGGCCATCTGACCACCGCCACACCACACGCGTTTTACGACTCCCGCCGCGGGCCGACAGCATTTCGGAGATATGGAGATGGCAACAAAAGCGAATGAAGTCATCGCTGCGCTGTAAGTAGGCTTCCCAACCGCCAAAGCGAGCGTCGTCATGAAAGTAAACGTAGCTTTGCAAAGCTTGAGTAACATGGCGATCGTTACCCAGGTAAATTTGTGTGTGACTCATAACCGGACCATGATAGGGTAAACAGGGTGGCCGTCTTGCCGATGCCATGCCTGGTTGCATGCAGGATGGATTGGGGCCATAGGGAGAAAGTGGCCCGTTGGCCATCCAGGCACCAGTTATGTCGGTTGGCGCAATTGGTGGGTTCGGCCCGGTGGTACGGCTATCGGTCGGCAGGGGAATCGTTTCTTCGGTTGGCGAAACTGGTGGTGTTCGCCCCAACGAAGTTGTTTGTGGCGATGTTTGTTGGGCTTGAACCAGACGAATCACGGATGCCGTCGTCGGACTGTTGTCGTTAGCGGGACTTTGCGTATATGGGTCCGAGCCGGACTGGTTGCTTGCAGCCGAAGTCTCGGCCGGATGCGTGTGATCGGATTGTGATTGCGGAGGAGATGGCAAGACGAATGGATTGTCATTACAATTGGGCGACAAATTTTCCATCTGGGAGCGGGCATGAGCTAATTGTGATTCATAAACCAGGGAGTCCGGGATGAATTCTTCTTCAGGCGTGTTCCAAGGCAATCCATAGCCGACCGGAATTTCATGGAAACCAGGGTTGGCGGCGTACCATTCGACATGCAGTCCACAACGGGGAGGATAATAGGGTGAAAAATCGGTGACCGCTCCTACCACGACCACATCGACCCCGAGTAATTGGGGGAGCCGGCGGGCTTCGCCAGGACCACTAAGATCGATTTGATGCTCTAGCATTGCTTCTTCGACGATTCCCAATGGTACCACTTCGAAACCGGGAGTTGCTTGCAACTGGGCATAGTAGGCCGTCGCAAATTGGCGGCCATCGACCGTGGCTTCATCGCTGTGGTTGAAGAAAGGAGCCACCGCAATGCGACTCAATTGAGGAAATGGGTTGCGTATGACGGGCTGATTCGTCACCTGGGGAAGCACCAGGTTGCATCCGGCAAAGGTCAGTAACAATTCACTGACAAGGATGATTGTCGTAATACGCATGGCCATGGAGGCGCAGCCCGAATGAGCCATTGTGCCCCGAATGAAAGGAACCCCCCCCTTTCATGGTAGTGTGCAACAGGGTGCAGCCGTGCTAGCTAGCATCCGCGCTGATACTCGTTGCCTCTACCATCGGCATAACCGGCAAGGTCGCTGTAGGGAAAAGAAGGATCTCCCTCGATTCTGGGATCCTTCAGTCGTAGACCAAAGCTACGCCTCGGCGCCCTCTCCATCAGGATGACAGGAATAGCACCGATAGCAGTGCTAAATTCAACGCGATTGATCCCAAGCCTACTATTCCAGCGTGGGCATCGGTTCGCCTTCGCTCTGCGCGGCAATGGCGGCGCGGCCGTAGTGCCTGGAAGTACGGTTATATTCCACGGCAAATGCTTCCGCATCTTCAGCGGTAAACTCGCGTTGGATGGTCCGCTTGAATTTTCCCAATTCGTAGACGTGAACAACATGATCCGTGGGAGGACCTTCCGGTTCGGGTTGGGATTCCTTGGCCCGGTCGCTGTTTTCAGGAGACTGGTCGCCGCTTTCAGGCGACCCGCCGTCACTACCCTTCGACCCGTCCCCAGCCGAATCATTCGAGGTCGCATGATCGTCGACGGACATTCCTTCCGCGGACCCTTTGGGTTTATCGATTTGCTCGGATTGTTTGGAGGCCGGCGTGGATTTGCTTCGTCGAGGGCGACGTTTTCCACGGGCAGGTGGGGCATCTTGAAGCTGCTCGTCTGGAGTGGCGCTGGTTTCGGTTTGCTCCACCTCCGCACAATCTTTCCCTTGCCCTGGTTTACTTCGGGCCGGCTGCGACTTGGATGTTTTTGAAAGCTGGCGATCATCGTCAGCCGTGCTACCTCTCAGCTCACTGTCTTCGGTAGCACTGTCTTCGGTAGCACTGTCTTCAATTACGCTATCGTCGAGTTCACTATCCACGAATTCGTCACCCTCGAGTTCGTCTTCGTCCACGAAATCAAAATCTTCGCCGAATAAGTCGTCCTGATCGTCATACGCCATAAAAGCTACCTAACACGGCAAGGCCGCAACCGATGAAAAAGGGCTCGGGTGAAAGAGTCGGAATTTTGAGGCAAACCAACAGTATCCAGTGGTTGTGAAGGCTCGTCAACCGCCTGCCAGGAGAACTGCAAAGTCCTTTTTTACGAACTGTGACTGAGATTTTCCGTATAGATTCGGGTCAGAATACAGGGCATGCATGAATGCCGGTGTGCCCGCGCCCAGAGCCCCAGCGATGGGCGTGGTGGTCGGCGTACCGGTCCCATGGCAATAGTGCACCGCCCGCCCCAGAATTACCAAGGGACCTGGATAGACGGGCGCGTTGGCAATGCAACCACGCCCTTCGTTCCTCTCACGACGTGCCACACGTCAATCGGAGAGTGATCCCGATAGCAGGACTCCAAGCGATATAGTCTGCAACGGTCTCAGCGAGTTGCCACGCGTTGCCGGTTTGCCTCGGTCCGGGCGGCTTCGATGGCCTTGCTCAAGGCGGCGTCCTGGACGGTCGGTTCGATGATTAAGCCCTGGTCGTTTGGACGGGCGGTCAGATGGGCCTTCACTTTCCGATCAGGTAGCACTCCGTGGTGGCTGATGGCTTGTCCACTTGGCGAGAAAAATTTAGCTGTGGTCAGGCGGATGCCCGAGCCGGCATACCCGAGCGGGAAAATTCCCTGCACCGACCCCTTGCCATAGGAACGATCGCCAATCAGCAGGCCTCGGTGGTTGTCTTTGATTGCACCTGCAAAAATTTCGCTGGCACTCGCGCTGTCGCCATCGATCAGTACTACCAGCGGAACTCGCCAGGTACCGCCGTAATGGGCCTGGTAGTTGAAGTCTTCCTGCGAACTGCGTCCTCGAGTGGAAACAATGCTTCCCTGAGTGAGGAATTTGTCGGCGACTTCGACCGATGCGGTAAGCAAGCCACCCGGATTGCCACGCAGATCAAGTACGAGCGACCGCATTCCTTGCCGATGGAGTTCCCAAAGGGCGGCTTCCAGGTCGCGACTGGTCGTTTTTTGGAACGCGGGCACACGAACGTAGGCCACGCCAGATTCGGCATCTACGATTTTCACGCCTTCCAAGCTGGGTACGTTGACATGCTCGCGGCGGACACGCATCACGCGTGACTTCTGGCCGGGGGCATAGGCGGTCACTTGGACCCAGGTTCCTTCTTCGCCGGTTAGTAACGCCGCTGCTTCATCGGTCGAGAGGGAGGCAGTCATTTGGCCATCGACTGCTACGATGCGATCTCCTTTGAGAATCCCCGCTTTTTCCGCGGGGCTGCCAGGAATGACATGCACAATCAGCAGATTTCCCTGGTCGGCTCGGAGTTCGACCCCCAGGCCGACGAAGTTTCCTTCGATTTGTGAGTAGACATCTCGTAGTTGGTTCCCGGTGAGATAGGCCGAATAGTTGTCCAAACCTCCAGCCGCGGATGCGGCAAATTCCATGAGGACGGCACTTTGTGGGAGCCCAACTTGTCGTTCCAACAGAAGGGCCACATCGCGAGCCAGGGAAACCAGGTCATTGGGGCCATTCACGCTATGTCGATTTAAGGCTTGCCCCAGTTCGTGTCGAACTTCGGCCAGA
Source organism: Planctomycetota bacterium (assembly GCA_024276705.1). GTDB lineage: Bacteria > Planctomycetota > Planctomycetia > Pirellulales > Lacipirellulaceae > JAJRWS01. The sequence goes on from JAJRWS010000081.1 coordinate 18,272, forward strand.
CGATTCGAGTCTGACAGGATTCCGTTGGACAGCCCGTTGGCTTGCTGGAAGAGCCCGTTTGCTTGCTGGAAGAGCTTGTCGGCAATCGCGATATCCAGTGCGGCCACGGCTCGCCTGGCGAGCTGTGGCCAAGGAGGCGTATTGACATAATGCATGTCGATTTTGCGGAGCAGCTCGGAATAAAGTGACAGTGCTTGCCGCGGCGCGAGCGAAGTGACTGATTGTCGAAAACTACGGTCATGATACCGGTGCTCCAAGCCGTAATGGAGTTTGGCCAGGTCATGCAGCCGCTGGAGCGATGGGTTGCCCGGATGTTGACGGAGGGCCTGCTCGTAATGCGAAAGCGCCTCTCCCCACTGATGCTTGGACTCGAGCTGCTCACCCTTTTGCAAGAGTTGGCTCAAAGCAGATGGGTCCGCCGTCATGGCGGGTTGAGGATCCAGCTGACGCGGTTGAGGATCCAGCTGACGCGGTTGAGGATCCAGCTGACGCGGTTGAGGATCCAGCTGACGCGGTTGAGGATCCAGCTGACGCGGTTGAGGAACGGACCATTGCGTACGGGTGTACGGGGCCGTTAAGGTTTGTGCCCAGGCACCTGCTGGCGCTATTGCCAGGACAATCGCGATGAGCGAAAGGGCCATGACGGGCCGAAACGGGTGGTCCCAAGTACGCGGGAACGCGAGGAACCTGTTGGGGATGATCCCGGTCTGCATAAGTTGTTTATTCCGTGAGAGGGGGAGATCACGTTGTACGCTGCAACTACCAGTTGATGCCACGACGGTAAAATCGCCGGTGAAAAATTAAGGCTTCTTGGGAAACACCAGGCGATGGCAATATGGGCCAACCAAATATAGGTTATGGATATAGGCGCGTCAAAAAAACATAGCCTACTTTTTCCAGTCGCTTCCGATTGCCTGTCCTACGACCGTCAAAGGTGTTTTGGAACGACCTGTAACAGAGTTGTTGTTAAAAATTTGTAGGAGAACCTGAAGAGGCCGATTGCAACGGCCGATTGCAACGGTTGGCGCGATCAGCGTGAATTCGCTGGAGCATCCTGCAATCCATGCCGGCAATCCGTTGGTCGGCGACAAGAGTTGTTTCTTACCTACCTACGCAAAACCGTTCAACCTGGTTCATCTCATGCGTTGAAAGGCCCGCGTCAACCTGATATCGTGGCCATTCTGGAGAGCTAAACGCTGGGGGTGGGTGGATTCGTGGCACGGTGGCATTGGGCCTTCGGCCGCGAGCAGGGAAAGGGAAAAAGTGAAAAGGGAGCCAATTGTGATAACCCTGTTCTTTTTCCTTTCTCAAGCGATCCACTCCCTTGCCTGAACCCTAAGCGAGCGGCAGATAAGGATTTACCGCCCCTCACCCTGCCCTCTCCCCCGCTATTCCGCTGCGCGGGCGGGGGAGAGGGGACATTGGAATCTGCCGCTCGCCCTAAGCCCTGACATCCGCCACTCTGACGCCTGATACCCCGACACTTGGTACCCACTTCAGCCCCCTCACCCTACCCTCTCCCCCAACCGCATGCCGGGAAGGTCCCAATGGAATGGAATATCTTTCGGCGGCAAGCGGCCGGGGGAGAGGGGACATTGTTTCGTTCCGTTCCGTTCCTCGACACCTGACACCTGACACCTGACACCTGACACCTGACACCTGACACCTGACACCTGACACCTGACACCTGACACCTGACACCTGACACCTGACACCTGATCTTAGCCGTTGGCCGCCT
>JAJRWS010000082.1 GCA_024276705.1 Planctomycetota bacterium
ATTTGGGGTAGGAAGTTTTTCTTCGGAGGAGAAAGGTTCTTCACGATCCCGCTGGGCTGGGCTGAGGTAGAGAACGGTGCCTTCCGAGTCTTCTGGGAAGTCCTCTCGCGAGCGTGCCGGAGCCTCGGAATTCAGCCGATCCGTGGCAGCCAGAGAAGCCCTTGAATTCAAATGGCGGAGCCGAATTTCGGATTGGTAGTCGGCTGCCGGGATGGCCAGGCCGAGTCCCTCTCCCACGGTGCGGACCGTGCCATGCCGCCGGGCCGCGGACAAGTATCCCATCAGTTCGTTGGCATAGACCGGAAATACGGGATTCAGACTCCAGTTGCTCCAGATGCCCTGGGGGCTCGACTTGGGCGAAAGTTTGCTCAGGTGGACCAGCACGCGGCCGGCTCCCAGACGCCGGTCGACGACCCACGGCTCGCCGTTGCCCAATTGGGCCAGGATCTGTGTTTCACCATCCGCGGGGAGTTGCCACTGTGGGTCGACCGCATAGTAATAATCGACCGTGGCGAGGGCGAGGAAGCTGTTGCGGCGGCCAGCGAACATACGAAACAAGGGATGGCCGGTCACCCGGATATCGGCGGTTGCATCATCGCCGTCGCTGAGCAATTGAGTTGGGACATCCAAGGCCACCGGTAGCAATCCCATGCCATCGCGATACAAGTGTTCGTTATAAAATCGCTTGTTGACTTGAGGGCCCAGCATCAGTGCGACGCCACCTCCCTGACGGACGTATTTTTCCAAAGCAGCGATTTCTTCCTCGTCCAGCCGCGGTACATCCAACAGGCAAATGGCGGCGAAACGTGCCAGTTCTTCATGCCGGCGCAAGAAACTGGGGGGATGCATTTCGGGGCTCCAGCCGCCTGCCTGCATGCCGCCCGGGTTCAACGCGGTTTGCAGGTAATAACCATCGTCGCCCGCGGCCGACCCATCGATAATCAGTACCGGGAACGTTTCGGGCAGGTGGCAGGCGAAGTAACGCCGATTGTCGGTAGCGACCGCATCGCCGGGGAGTGCCGCTTCCAGCCGATGGGCACCTGCTCCCAGAAAAGTGACTCGGAACTGTCGCGTCACCTCCGTGCCAGCCGGTATCTCATTGAAGGGTATCGCTGGCAAGGCATGGCCATCTTGTTCGATCTAGATGGTGATATCGGTTGCCGCGCCGTTGCCACGCTTGCTTCCTTGAGCGTTGTAGTTTCGCACCGAGACCTCAAACCAGGTTTCAACACCGGCAGCGCGAATTCCCGACATCGGTTTCAGTTCGGTAATGGCCAGGTTCGATCGAGTCTGTTCGGCACACTGCACCAGCCGTAACTGGGAGACTTGTTTCCGCAACTGAAGAAATTGCTGTCGTAACTGGGGCCCTTCAGTCCACTGTTGCCGGCGGAAATCGGAGAGGAGGTAAACGATACGTGCTTCGTCCGCAGTCGGTTCCGGCAACCGGCAGGCCGCCTGCAATGCTTCGAGGGGGCCAGCCGCGGTTTCCGAAAATCCGCGTAAGGATCCCTCGAGCGATTCGATCAAGGTCGGGTCGATGGCTCGTCGAGAAATCTCCGGTTCGGTACCCGCCGAGAGGCCAGTCGCCCGTGAAAAACGGATGAGCGTGAGCTCGCCCCGAGAGGCGCCATGGGCTGCCTGAGCCACAATGCGAGAGACGATCCGGCAAGCCTCTCCATAGACTGTGTTGCGGCCTGAGGCGGATCTTGCTCGATTCGCTCGCGGGTCGACCAGGCTGGCCTGGGAGCCCTGGTAGGTCATCGGATGGCTGTCGGCCATCGAGTAGCTGTCGTCGAGTAGGATCACATGATGCGTGATGCTACTGCCCAGCAGTTTTCCCCAGGAACTGCGGAGAGTCGGTCCCGCTAGCATCAATACGACCGCCGCGATGACCGCGGTCCGCACCAGCAAAAGGAGCAACTGCAGAAGAAGAATCGACTTTTTACGCCTTTTTTGACTGGCCAGCAGAAAATCCATGGCAGCCCAATCGATCCTGCGCCGCCGGCGCAGATTGATCAAGTGGATCAGCAGTGGCACCCCAATCAGAGGTAAGCCAATCCCGAGCAGCGATTGGAACAGGAAGGTCACGTTGGTTTGTTAGTTTTAAATGGAGCTGGTAAAGCTTGAGTGAGGAAACGGCCACGACCGGCGGGTTGGCCCTCAAGCCACTTCCCTGGCCTCGCATCTGGATATTTGTAATCGCTCATGGATATTCTATACAATGTTGGGGCGGGTGACTATTACGACTTGGCAGACGGCCCAGGAAGATTTCATTGAGGGATACTTTCAAAGCAATCAACGCCTCACGGATGGCCCTTCGCAGCGATGGAAAACACCGCATCTCCCTCGACCGTGTCATCGCCACGATGCGGGCGACCGGGCGCGATATGCATGGCAAGTACAAAGAGACATCCCAAGGCGGCCTCGCTGTAGCCGTCACCGAGTGCTAAAACAATTATCGCCCGTATTTCGGATTTCGACTTTGCCCAGCAGGCAAGCTTTCACTTCGGCGATGGAGACCTCTTCACGATGGAAAATACCGGCGGCAAGCGCTGCATCCACGTCCGTCTCCGTAAAGACTTCAAGGAAATGGGCCGCGCTGCCGGCCCCCGAGGAGGCGATGACTGGAATGGCGACGGCTCCCTTGACCGCACGAATCAGTTCCAGGTCGAACCCTGAATTGGAGCCGTCCTTATCAATGCAGTTGAGTAGAATCTCACCGGCACCAAGCTCCGCACAGACTTTGGCCAGGGTGACCGCGTCCAGGTCGCGTCCTTGGCGTCCTCCCTGAATCGTGCATTGATACCAGCAATAGTTTTCGCCTGCCGGTCCGGGATTTGACGTTTCGATGACCGGGTGGCTGGTCTCTTCCGGGCTCTTGACATAAACACGTCGGGGGTCGACCGAGATGACCACCGCCTGGTTGCCGTAGACCTTGGAGATCTGCTCGATAGGACTGGACCCCGAGGGCTTGCCCGTTTTCAGCACTTCCTCCACCGTCAGCACCGCATCGGAGCCGATGGAAATTTTATCGGCCCCGGCGCGAAAGTATTCGGCTGCCACCTCGAGTGCCGTATAGTGCTTGCCGTTACAATCGGTGAAGTCACGGATACCGCCGCCGATGGTCAAGGGGACGAAGACATTCTTGCTGGTCTCCTCGAGCACGCGCAGCATCGGCATGTCATGCAAGGGGAAGTCGCGGAAACCGGTGATGTTGAGAAAAGTGACTTCATCGGCTCCTTCCTCGTAGTAGCGGCCTGCCAGCAAAACCGGTTTACCCAGATTGCGCACCTGGCCTTCCTCACGCACGTCATACTGGTCGCCCTTGGTCACCACAAGGTCACCGCGATCGTCGCTGCGCACATCGAGGCAGGCAATCACCCGCTTGGCCAGTTTCGTTTTCGGGAGCTGTGTGGCGGGCAGCACCGGTTTCCGGTCCAGCTCAAGAAAGTTTTTCAGCATCCGCAGGCCCGCCTGGCCGGACTTTTCCGGATGGAATTGAGTCGCCACTATATTGCCGCGTTGGATTGCGCTGACAAACTCATAGCCATAGTCGGTCGTGGCGAGCACGACCGAGTCGTCATCGCATGTTACGTGATAAGAGTGGACGAAGTAGAACTTTTCCTCGCCATTCATGCCCGCGAAGAGGCGGGAAGGTTGTCGGGCCTTGAAACTGTTCCAGCCGATCTGCGGGATGGCTCGAGTGGTGGTGAAACGTTGTACCCGGCCGGGCAGAACGCCAAGTCCTGGCTCGTCGTCGGCTTCTTCACTCGATTCAAACAAAGCCTGCAGGGCGACGCAAATCCCGAAAAAAGGCCGGTCCGAGCGGAGGTAGTCCAGCAGGGGCTCCACGTAGTCACGCTTTCTCAAGGTGCGCATCAGAGCACCATAGTTTCCCACTCCGGGAAAAACCAAACGCTCAGCCCGGGCGATATCTTCAGGATGCTGGACGACCGCAACGGTTTCACCAAGATACTCCAGGGCGTTTATCAGCGACCGGACATTGCCGGCTCCGTAATCCAATAGGGTGATCATGGGTTTGATTCAGCGTCTGGTTTCTAGGTAAGCGTTCACGGAAAAGGGGTAATTTTCCGTTCTTAATCTTAATCTTACTCTTAATCTTACTCCCCGACTGCGCATTGTCTATTGAAATCGTTTCCATGTTGGTCGGTGGGAATCCGTTCTGACTCTCCTAGCCGCGATGCC
>JAJRWS010000083.1 GCA_024276705.1 Planctomycetota bacterium
AAAACGTCGGTTTCCGGGCGGCTTATCGCCCTGCTCCACATTGGGCGACGCGACAATTGGGAAGTACTGAAATTAGTTAAAACGGATACGATGCGATTCATTATTCTCCTGTTTGGCTAAGTCATAAGAAAAGCTATGTTTGAGAGTGGAAAGCCGAGAGTGGGGAGTGGCAGCAGACGCCGTTTGCTTCTCCCGAAGTCAACGCTCTAATACGATCCGCCACCCGACACCTAATCGCCCCCCCCAGCATTTGAAAAACAGCCCCCCAGCAATGCAACCACGCCCTTCGTACCTCAGGACGTGCCACACAAAAGAACTTTCACCAGCCCCTTTTTTCCTGAACCCTGAACCCTGACACCTGAGCCCTGACACCTGAACCCTGACACCTGAACCCTGAACCCTGAACCCTTTCTTCCCCGACACCTGACACCTGACACCCGACACCCAACCACCGACACCCCCCATCCATTCATCATGACCAAAATCACATTCCACGGCGCCGCACGAACGGTCACCGGTTCAAAATATTTGCTCGAAGCAGGTGGCGTTCGGGTACTGGTCGATTGTGGTTTGTTCCAGGGAATTAAAAAACTCCGCCTGCGAAACTGGGAGCCAACTCCCTTTGCTGTCGATCAGCTCGACGCGGTCGTGCTCACGCATGCTCATCTGGACCATACCGGCTACTTGCCGCGGCTTGTCAAGGAAGGTTACCGTCGAAAAATCCATGCGACTCCCGCCACCCGTGCACTGGCCGAAATCATTTTACTCGATTCGGCCAAATGCCAGGAAAGCGACGCAAAATACGCCAATCGGAAAGGGTACAGTAAACACGAACCGGCTCTGCCGTTGTACGATGGCCGTGATGTGGAGCTAACACTCAAGCAATTTCACGAAACACCACGAGGCAAGTGGTACTCGCCCGCCGAGCCCATCTGGATGCGACACCACGACGCCGGCCACCTGCTGGGGTCAAGCATGATCGAAGTGGAAATCCGTGACCAGAACCCGCCGCTGCGACTCCTTTTTTCAGGCGATGTGGGCCGTTACGATGGCCCGCTCTATTTCGACCCGGCTCCCGCCCCAGAGTGCGACTACCTGATTTGTGAAAGCACTTACGGCGATCGAGACCATCCCGAAACGGACATCCTCGACTCGCTGGAGAAGGTCGTCCACCGGGCGGTCGACCGGGGAGGTGTGATGCTGATCGCCTCTTTCGCCATTGGCCGTGCGCAACAATTGATTTACCTGCTCCAAGTCCTGAAGCAGGAAAAACGGATCCCCGACCTGGCCATCTATCTCGACAGTCCGATGTCTTGCAATGCGACCACCGTCTATCGTCAATTTCAGGACGACCATGACCTGAGCGAGGGAGAGTTGGACGCTGCCCATCCCGTACTGGCCGGCCCCCGGGTTCATCTTTGCCGAACGACCGAGGAATCGAAAGCTTTGAATCATCTGCAGGGGCCCGCGATCATACTGGCCAGCAGCGGCATGATGACCGGTGGCCGTATCGTGCATCATCTCAAACAGCGTTTGCCCCATGCGAACAATACCATCGTGCTGGGAGGCTACATGGCTGCTGGCACCCGTGGACGCCGCTTGCAGGATGGGGCTGAAACGCTGCGCATGCATGGTATCGAAATCCCCGTCCTGGCCGCCATCGAAACCGTTTCCGGCCTCAGCGGCCATGCCGATCGGTCTGGTCTCTTGCGCTGGCTGGAACCGCTGACGAAACCCAGGAAAGTGTTTTTGACCCACGGTGAGCCGCACAGCTCCGATGCCCTGGCCGACCAGTTGCACCACCAACACGGTTGGGATGTCCACTGTCCCGAGCTAGGAGAAACGGCCGAACTGGTGTAGACTATTTCAGCAGCAGAGTGCGGAGAGCAAAGAGCGAAGAGCTGTTTTAGCCTCGTATCCCGGAACCTAAACAGTTCACGTCCCGAAGCCGTGGGCTATTCTTAATCTTACTCTTAGATCTTAATCCAAATTACAGACCATTGGGCCGGTAAGCAGGGGAGTAAGATTAAGAATGGGAAGTTACGTCCTTTTTCCGTGAACGCTTACCTCGAAAAACAGACGCCAAATACCATGAATCCTTCCGTAGAAGCAAATCGCCAGGCCATCCTCAATTCTCCCAGTTATCGGCTCGCCGAATTGGACATGGATTTCCTGGGCCGTGATGGGCAGCGCCCCGTAAGGATGCAACTGGAGTTACAAAAAACGGAAACGCTCCTGCGCGAAAACCATGTCACTTCCACGGTTGTCGTGTTTGGCGGTACTCAGGTCCTGCCCAAGCAAAAAGCGCTGGCCAAGTTGGCGCGTGCGCACGAACGCATCCACAGAAATCCAAACGACCCACTCGCGGAACGCGCGGTCGTACGGGCCGAGAACACGGTGGAAAAAAGCCGATTCTATGAAGAGGCACGCGAGTTTAGCCGGATTGTTTCTTCCACTTGCCAGTGTGATGGCAAATGCGATTTTGTTATCATGACCGGAGGTGGACCGGGTGTCATGGAAGCCGCCAACCGGGGAGCTTTCGAAGTCGGCGCAAAAAGCATTGGTCTGAACATCGAGCTGCCTCATGAGCAGGAACCGAACCCCTACATCACGCCGGAATTATGCTTTCAGTTCAGTTACTTTGCTTTGCGCAAGTTCCACTTCATCCTGCGGGCCGCCGCCTTGGTCGTATTCCCAGGCGGTTTCGGCACCCTGGATGAACTGTTCAATACACTCACCCTGCGACAAACCCAACGCATGCAGGAAATACCGATTATTCTCTACGGTGAAGAATATTGGAAACAGATCATCAACTTCCAAGCCCTGGCCGATGAGGGTGTCATTGCCGATGATCATATGGATCTGTTGCAATTTGCCGAATCACCGCAGCAGGCCTGGGACATCATTGCCCAATTCCACAACGTCGAAAGTGCTAGCAATTAGTACCCATTGGTCTTTTATTGCGGCGGTTATTCGTGGCGATTTTTCTTGCATTCACAGCTGAAACCCGCATAATGAGGATCCCTCCCAGATTCCCGCCCTGCATCCCCGCCAAATCGCCGCCAACTACCAGCATTTGGCACCAGCATTTGGCGTCCGCATTTGGTCAAGCCTTGGTTAATGATGTGATGTCCTACAACATGCCCACTTCGTTCCACTGCCTGCCTCTGGCTCTCACCCGGACTGCCCGACCCAAAGCATGGATTGGCACCATCACGATCGGTTGGGCATTTGGCTGGATCCTTGGTACCTGCGCGTCGTTCATGGGACCAACCTTCGCATTACTGGCTGCTGAACCAGCCGTACGAAGACAAACGGACAACCACCAACCACCCGCCACCGAGTTGCCCGATGTATTTCCGCTGCCCGATACGGGCCCCAAAGTTCCGGATCCCATTGGCACCTTGTTCCGATGGGTTGAAAAAACAGCCAGTCTGGCCCCTGAGAACGAAAGCGAAACGGAACAAAAGGCTCACCGGCGCAAAGTCGCCCGCTCGATCGTCCTCGCCGCGGACCGGGTACTGAGTCTCGCACCCAACGATGTGCAGGCAATGCAAGGCCATTTCTTGAAGCTGCAAGCACTCAGCGAGCTGGTCGAATTGAGTGTGCAGGGTGAACCACAAACGGAACGATTATTGGAAAGTGCCATTGCCGCGGCTCGGGCAGACAAACGTCCTGATGTCGCCGCAGTTGGCATGAAATTTTTTCTGGAGTCCAACTTTGCCAAGTGGCTCGCGCTGAGCGAAGACCAGAAAACGACCGTGCTGCGTGACGTCGTGGACTATCTTGCTCGATCGGAACATCAGCCGCATCACTTGCAAGTGCTCATGACCGTAGCCGAATTCTTCGACAGCATGGGTGACCGTCAGCGCGCTACCCGGCTGCTGAACCAGGTCTTGCCACATTTAAAAAAGACCGACAACCCAGCCATGAAACGGCAAATTGCCATCCTGGAAGGACTGCAACGACGGTTCAACTTGTTGGGGAACAAAATAAAAATTGCGGGGACTTTGCCGGATGGCACGCCCGTGGACTGGGCTTCTTACCGTGGAAAAATTGTCCTGGTCGATTTCTGGGCCACCTGGTGCGGCCCCTGCCGGGCAGAGTTGCCCAACCTGCGCCAACTCTATCTCGCCTACCATGACAAGGGATTCGATGTGGTGGGCATCTGCCTGGACGACCATTTGGAAAACGTCCAGAAATTCTTACGGAATGAACGGATTCCCTGGGCCACTCTTTTCAGCACCGACCGGTCCCAGCGCGGCTGGGCACATCCTCTAGCCACTTACTACGGAATCACAGGAGTCCCTTGCGCCATCCTGGTGGACCGGAATGGCACGGTGGTGGACATGAACGCACGAGGGGAACAACTGGCCCGGCAACTTCGAAAGCGTCTGGGGGAGCCGCTGGCCAAGGCACGCCTGCACCGGGACGCGATGGTCCGCCAGGTATCCGACCACTCGACTCGAGAATAACTACTCACTACAGCCACAACATCAGCCGGCCCTCGAGCATGCCCGGCAGTGCTTTCTGAACCATGCGGCGCACGGTTTGGGGGTGATAGCGGGTGCTGAGGTGAGCGGCAATGATCAGTTCGTTTTGAAACTGGTCACGGCGATCCACAAAATCATCGAGATGGATGTGGCCAAATTTGTGGATCTTTTCTTTGCGATGCTCTGGCGAAACAAACGTCATTTCGCAAATCAGCACCTTGGCCTGAAACATATCCGGACAGTCGTCCAGCCCGGCGGGAGCCGAGTCGCCCAGGTAGGCAACGAGCGGCTCACGCCGTTCGGCGGTCACTTCCGTGCCGGACAGCCGCAAATCACGAATCTGCTCTCCGCTCAGCGAAACATACTCCGCCTTGAGCTTATGCCGGCGCCGCCAGACGATGTACCCAAGCGACGGCACGCTATGGCGAGTGGCACTGGTCGTCACGATCAGTTCGCGGGAGAGATCCACCTCTTCACCCGGTCGCAAGGGACGCAGATCGCACGGCATCCGGCCCCGGTCCAAGCGGGTAAACTGCTGGAGTAATTGTCGTACCGGTTCGACGATCGACTCCGGCATGTAGATGACAGGCGGCGCCATTTTCATCATCCGGCGGCGGGCCACGTAGACGGGCAAAGCCACGATATGATCGAAATGGGCATGCGAGACAAACCACGTGTCGGTCGCCATGAACGACCAGGGCTGGGCCCCGAAATCGAACCCGACTTTCAATTCGGGAACGCGCCAGTAGGTTTGCACGGCGGCACGAGAATAACCTTCAATCGTCAGGCCGTCATGCTCAATCGATTGGATTGGAGCGTTTTCAATCATCGGTGTTTTTTTACCCAGGTGCTATCATGACCCATATGACTCCGAACAGATCCTGCTGTTGGACGCGTACCTTTTCATGCCGAATCAATTCCAGCAATGCCAGAAACATGCCGACTTGCTGCATCCGTGTCGACTCGTCGTCGAACAATGCGGTAAAAGCGATACGCGGTGTATGCGACAGGAAGTCGCGGATGCGTTGCATGAAGACTTCGATGGGCGTCTCTTCACTGCGTATGTTCGACGGTACGGCGGCCTCGCTTTTCTTTAACACTCGACCGAACGCACTGACCAAGTCCCACAATTCCACTTCTTGAATCGGTCGCTCCTCGGGACGTATGGAAGACTCAGGCAGATCGCATGTCCGCCGGGCATATCGCTGCCGCCAGGCTCTCCCCTGCTCATCCAAGCGACTGGCTGCATCCTTATATTTTTTGTACTCCAGCAGTTTTTGCACCAGATCGTGCCGCGGATCCTCGACGAGTTCTTATTCCTGTTCCTCATGCTGGGGTAGCAGGAGTCGCGATTTGGTCTCCAGCAGTCGACTGGCCAACTCCAAAAAATCTCCTGCCGCGTTCACATCGATCGCTTCGAGCACTTCCAATAGCTCCATGTATTGCTCGATAACCTTGGCAATGGGAATATCAAGAATGTTCAATTCGTGCTTGCGCACCAGATAGAACAACAAATCGAGTGGCCCGGAAAAAATATCGAGATCGACGCGAAATCGCATGAAGGGTTGAGGGTTCAGGGTTGAGGGTGGAGGGCAGCTTTCGGCATTTTCGGAAAAACGGGGGTAACCTTCCTCGACTACACGAGTACTTACTCATCGGGATCGGGATCGGGACTCGGGATCGCTATCGAATTCCTCGAATGCATAAGGAGCGGAATCTTCCTTGACCGAGTAGCCTCTGCCGCCTAAACGCCTGAGTATGGCAACAATGAGGCGGTTAACATTCATTTTTCTTGTCTCAGACCCATGTTATTTCGATTCCGATCCCGATAGCGATCCCGATCCCGATAGTTTTGATGGTGCTAGTAAAAAACCCTGGGGTTCAGGGTTCAGGGAATTTATGACCTGGGCGAAGGCGCCCTCCTGTTCCCTACGTCGTTTGCTCTCTGCCCTAAGAGGTGATAGGCGATTATGACTACCTGTCCCCATCCGTACCAGGGCATTGGCAAACCAAGATCAAACGTCAAAGGACCAGTAGGGGTGTGGCCGGGCGGTAAACCTGCTGGCAGAATCGAGAGGTGCCGAAGGGCGTGGGCACACGCCGCCCCCCACCCGCGGCAAACGCGCCAAGTGCGTTCCTGCATCCCCTCGACTTCCACGAGTCTGGGTGAATCTGCTATCATGGCCCCAATTCACACCACAAGCGGAATTAGCATGGCGGATAAACGTATCTGGGCACCCTGGCGTATTGGTTATGTATCGGGCGAGGATGCGTCTCGTGAGGCCGCTGCGGCCTCTGACGGGACGGAACTTGGGCAGTCTGCAGAGAAGACCCCGAAAAAATCGCCCGAGCCTGCCTCGTGGCAACCGGCTGCCGACCCTGCATGCTTTTTGTGCCGCGGGGCCGCCTGCTACGAAGATGAGCAGGCAGCCCGGCAACAGAATCTGATCCTTTGGCGTGGCAAGCATGTCTATTCGGTCCTCAACCGGTATCCCTATACCAATGGCCACTTGCTGGTCGCCCCGTTACGGCATGTGGCTGGGCTACATGAACTGACCGACCAGCAACACTTGGAGGCAATGCATCTCCTGAGCCGATACACGCAAAAACTCCGCCAGTTGCTTCATGCCGACGGGTTTAATATCGGCCTCAATTTGGGGGCAACGGCCGGAGCTGGCGTGCCCGGACACCTGCACTGGCACCTGGTTCCGCGCTGGCCCGGAGATCATAATTTCATGCCAACGCTGGCGGGAATTCGGCTCATTCCGCAATCGCTCGCCGCCACTTGGGAGGCGCTAGCCGAATCGTCATGACGAATACACTTCAAGCCGACTCACCCTTGTTTCAACATGGTGTTTACCGGCTTGCTCCCTACGCGATGCGCAGCACCGATTCGATCGGCCGAACCTATCCGGAAGCGGCCCATCCGTATCGGGGACCCTTTCAGCGGGATCGCGATCGAATTGTCCATAGCAGCGCGTTTCGCCGACTTGCCCATAAAACGCAAGTTTTTACCGGCGAGATGGGCGACTACCATCGCACCCGCCTGACCCACACCATGGAAGTGGCCTCCATTGCCCGCACCCTGGGCCGCGCACTACAACTCAACGAAGATCTGATCGAATCGCTTGCCTTGCTTCACGATGCTGGGCACCCCCCCTTTGGACATGCAGGCGAGGACGTACTCAATGTGTGCCTTCGTGACCACGGCGGTTTCAACCACAATCGACAGGCACTCCGCCTGGTGGAATTACTGGAAACTCGCTACCCCGAGTTTCCCGGCTTGAATCTCTCCCACGAAGTACTGGCTGGTCAACAACTCCGTGCCATGCAGTCGGAGGCTCGACAATCGGGCAGCAGCGGGTCAAGGCGAGATTCCCGCAAAGAAAGACCGGTCCGATCCGAGTGGGAGGAGGCGGCCTGCCGAAACATGCTGCTGGAATTTCAGATTGTCGACGCGGCCGACAGCATCGCTTACGACACGCACGATGCCGACGATGCGTTGGAAATGGGTCTGCTCGAACTGGAGCAGTTACTGGAAGTTCCAATATGGCGCGAAGCGGCTCACCAGGTCCAGCGTCGTTACACGACCCTGCATGGCGAGCCATTGCGACGCGCGGTCGTCCACCAATTGGTCGAAACGCTGGTCAGCGATCTGCTCTCGACAACCTGGGATCGGCTTGCCGAAGCAAACATCACCAGCATCCATGCAATTCGTCAACACGAGTCCATCCTGGCTGCCCCTTCCATGGAAAAGAGTGAACAGAAACGGGAGCTGGAAGCGTTTTTATTCGCCCAAGTTTACCGTCATCCCACCGTACTGGAACGTCGCAACGAAACTTCCGCAGCCTTGCGAGCACTGTTTCAAGACCTGGTTGCCAGACCGGAACACCTACCCGCCCGCTATTTCCAACTGTCCGGTGAGGCAGGCATCCCACGTGCCGTGGCTGACTACCTGGCCAGTATGACCGACCGATTTGCCCTGGAAACATTGAAAAAGATGCACGGCTAACTCATCTCTGCCCACATCTGGCACGAACACGGTGTGTCTGGAGCCAGCAATGCGATGCGGAACGAAAAATCCAGGCCAGGTGGGCATAGCCCATACGGTCATGGTAGAATAGTCATTCTCTATTTTACGAACCCGTTAACCTCGACTCCCTATCCTTCATGGCACTTGTCGTATTACGTTCCGTTTTTGTTCTGGTAGCAGCCGGGATCGGCTATCAGTTGATCCAAGCTGACTTCCTGCCCAAAGAACCTGCCTATGTCCCCTGGATTGTCATGGGCGGCATGATTCTGCTGGCAGCCGCGGTTATCGCTATCGATGTTCTGGTTGGCCGGAAGCGGCTCGACACGATTACGGCCGTTTACTTCGGTCTGTTGATAGGTCTTCTGCTGACCTACGTGCTGACCATCGCCCTGAGCCCCATGCTGCCCGACCGGAGAGCTCCTACCGCAACCTGGATGCCGCTCATTCTGGGCATGGTACTTTGCTACACCTGTATCAGTATTCTCATGCAAACCAAGAACGATTTCCGTTTCATCATTCCGTACGTGGAGTTTGCCAAGGAAATCAAAGGGCTGAAACCGTACATACTGGATACCAGCGTGGTCATCGATGGCCGCATCGCCGACGTGGTCGAAACCCACATCATCGACAACCAGTTGATCATGCCCCAGTTTGTGATCGCCGAACTACAGACCATCGCCGATTCCAACGATCGACTTCGACGTAGCCGCGGCCGACGCGGACTCGACATCCTGAATCGATTGCGCAGCGATCCCAAAATCGACATGCAGATCTACGACCGCGAACTGCCCCAATTCGCGGGGCAACCGGTCGATCAGAAACTGGTACTGCTGGCCAAGCAATTAGACGGCAAAGTCGTCACCAACGACTACAATTTGAACAAGGTGGCCAAGTTGCACGATGTGGGGGTGATCAATCTCAATGACCTGTCCAACGCCCTGAAGCCTATCTTCCTGCCGGGCGAAACGCTGGAAGTGCGAGTCATCAAACCGGGCGAAGAGCCGGGGCAAGGTATTGGCTATCTGGAAGATGGCACGATGGTTGTGATCGAAGAAGGTCGCGGGCATGTCGGTGACCTAGTTGCCGCCACGGTGACCAGCGTCTTGCAAACCAGCGCCGGCAGGATGGTATTCGGCAAGTACAACCAGACCGTGGTGAGCTAAATCGCCGCAGGCGATTTAGGCTCTACATCCGCTCCACCACTTCGATTCCCAACAGATTCAAGCCTCGACCAATGGTCCGGGCGGTCAAGTCGCACAGCAGCAAGCGGCTGGTCCGTTGCTACGGAGAGTCGGCTTTCAACACCGGGCACTGCTCAAAAAACTCGGAGTACCGGCTGGCCAACTGAAAAAGATAGTTCGTCAAATGGTTCGGCCGATAATCGCTGGCGACGCGTTCGAGCGCTTCGCTGAATTGCAGCAGGGTCATGGCCAGAGCCCTCTCCGCGGGGCTGTCCAACCCCAAGGGCGCGGCCAAAGTCCGCAGCGCGCGAATGTCCACTTCGCCTCGGGAAAAAATGCTCCGCACCCGCGCATAGCTGTACTGCATGTAGGCTGCCGTGTTACCGGTCATTGCCAGCATTTTGTCGTAGCTGAAAACGTAATCACTCGTCCGGTTGTGGGCCAGATCGGCGTACTTGATCGCGCCGATGCCAATCCGCTGGGCTACTTGCCGGCGCTGGTCGGCCGACAGCATCGGCTCGGGACGCCCATCGTCATTCGCGCTGACGATCGCGTGCGCCCGGCTTACCGCTTCGTTGAGCAGGCCGCTCAAGCCCACGGCAGTGCCGCTGCGTGTCTTGTACGGCTTGCCATCCTCTCCCAATACGGTACCGAAACTAATGTGCTCAAGTTCTACGTCGGGGTAGGCCCAAAGCCGGGCCGTGGTAAAAAGCTGGCGGAAATGCAGCGACTGCCGATGATCCACCACGTAAAGGATTGCATCCGGCGACCAGGTGCGCATCCGGTACTGAATGGTAGCCAAATCGGTCGTCGCGTAGAGATAGGCCCCGTCCTGCTTCTGGACAATTAGTGGCGCCTGGCTCTCTTGCAGAAAAACACATTGAGCCCCGTCGCTCTCCCGAACCAGGCCCTTTTCGGTCAGGCTGGCCACCACGCCGGCCAACTGATCATGATAAAAACTCTCGCCGAGCGCATGATCGAAAGTCACGCCCAAACGCTGGTACGTCTCGTCGATCTCCGCCAGGCAAGGGGGCAGAAAGCGTTTCCACAGGGAGACATTCGTGGCGTCACCCTCATGCAGTGCCGCCGTCTCAGCCAAGGCCGAAGCCCGAATATCGGCATGGGCGGCTGCCATGGCCGCTCGCTGGGGGTGATCCTCCACGTGGGCGAGTTTTTTTTGCAGATCGGCCAGTTGCTGGCGATACTCCGCTAACTGGCTCTTGGCTTGCCGCATGCGTTTGGCGGCCTTCTTTTGCTCCTTCGGAGGGGTGACTGCCGGAGTCGCCCCGGGATCCAACGCCCCTTCCGCCTGCTCAACTTTTTGCTGCTGCTCGGTTATTTTTTGTTCAAGCGCGGGCAACTGTTGGTCGCGAATGTCGTGGTACTCAACCAAACCATTCACCAACTGGTAGAGCCGGCTTAGTTCGGCGACCGTGTCCTCCTGAAACGCCGCCTCGTCGACAAAATGCTTGTAGCCGTAAATGATCATGCCGAACTGGGTGCCCCAGTCGCCAATGTGATTGTCGCTGATGGCCCGATGTCCCAGGAATTTCAGCACTCGGCAAATTGCGTCGCCTATGACCGTCGAGCGGATATGGCCCACATGCATTGGCTTGGCCACGTTGGGACTCGAATAATCGACCACGTACGTGCGTGGACTGGCCACCGGATGCACTCCCAGACGCTGGTCGTCAGTCACCGCTTTTTGCAACTGGCCGATGAGCCAGGAATCTTTCAGCCGCACATTGATGAAGCCGGGACCGGCTATGGTGGGCGGCTCGCAAAAATCATCGATTTGCAACCGGCCGACCAGTTGTTCGGCAACTTCTCGAGGCGGCCGGCCCAATCGCTTGCCCAGCGGCATCGGGCAGTTCGCCTGGTAGTCGCCGAAGCGGGCATCCTGACTCGGCAGAACCAGTTCCACCAGGGATTGGATGGTCTTTTCGTCAAGAACTGGCCCAGCCGTTTCCGACTTGTCGGAGATTGACGCGTCGGGGTTATCAACCCAGACGTGCAGTGCTGAAGCAAACCGCTGCCGAAGCAAGCCCAGAGCATTCATGCCGTTTCCATCCCTGGCTCTTCATCCACGACAGGCTTTGCATCCGCGGCAGACTCCCCAGCCAAGCCAAGGCCTCCGTCCCCCTGAAGCCCGTCCCCCTGAAGCCCGTCTCCCTGAAGCTCGTCTACCATAGGCCTGTCGATTTGCAGCCCTTCCAGTTCAGGCAACGGCACGCGGACCGCCGCATTCCAAAAATCTTCCAGCGCGTAGTATTCGCGCGTTTCCTGGTCGAACAGATGAATGACTACCGTGCCGTAATCGAGCAAGATCCAATGGCTCTCGTTGTAACCTTCGATTCCCATCCGCTGATCACCCAACTCATCTTCCAGAGTGTGATCGATCTCTTCGCTGATCGCATGCAATTGCCGGCGACTGCTGCCGGTGACCACCAGGAAGTAATCGAAGATGGGCGTAATTTCGCGCATGTCGAGCAGCACGATATCATACCCTCGATTTTCAGACGCGGTACGGGCAGCAGCGAGCGCGAGCTGCAGGCTGCGCTCGGCTGACGGTTCAGCCGTGTGGGTCGGTTCGGTAATAATCTCGGATCCCATTGGTTAAAGACACGCACACTCGGCACGAACGGTTAAACCGCCGGTCCCGGGTTAGGAACAAAAGATGGCAAACGAGCCACCTGCCACTCTTCCGCGGCATTGTACACCCTCCTGGCCGGACGATCGAGTGCCTCACTCGCAAACTCCGCCGGGATCTTTCCTTCCCAGATGCGAGAGCGAGCCCATGGCAACGACCAGCGCAATGACGACTGACGCCGGCTCTGGTACGACAACCAAAACTCGGAAAACACGACGACTCAAGGTCGTATTCGGCGAGGAATACCAGTCGCTATAGAACACCTTGTGTAGCGCCGGACTATCCAGGCCGGCTGGAAGAACAGGGCCAAAATCGATCACGCCCTGAAACCCGTCCGTCGCCCCCCCCCCCTTGTAGGTGAGGTATCGGCTCGAAGCGACTGCCAAGAACTCATCGGTTTGAACGACCACGCCGTCGACCGTCATCGTGGGTTGGGGCATGAAGAAAGCTGGGTTTCTGCTGATTAGGTTGAATGACGTGATGACACCTCCTGGTGCGCGGTCGGCATCGATCTTCACGTCACCGTTGGCTGGGTTGTAGCTAAGTGTAGCCAACGGAGGGTCCACGTCGTCGAACATCCACGAATAGAGTTCGTCGTCCGGGTCGTTATAGATGCGATCCCATATGCCGTGGCCGCCGATCACTTCGCTGTAAAGAGGCGACCCGCCAGCCTGCTCAATGGCATCGATCATTTCGCGCGATAAATCGGCATCTATCACTCGGTCGCTACGACCATGGAAGTTCCAGAGGGGAACATCGCGGAGACTCGTGGC
The DNA here is from genome assembly GCA_024276705.1 of Planctomycetota bacterium. Lineage (GTDB taxonomy): Bacteria > Planctomycetota > Planctomycetia > Pirellulales > Lacipirellulaceae > JAJRWS01. The sequence goes on from JAJRWS010000083.1 coordinate 13,131, forward strand.
TTGAGCAGGGTCACCACCACCGGACATGGGAACCGCGGCCGCAAATATCTCGGGCCGTTTCGCCGCTACATCCCACGTACCAAATCCGCCCATTGACAGCCCGGTGACGATGCGCCGTGACGTGTCGACCGCGTATTGCTGCTCAATCTGGTCGATAACTTCGAGTGTCAATTCCATCGCCAGGGCGAGATCCGTCGGACTCCACAACGCGCTCCAGCCACCTTGCCCCGGTTGCACCTGAGGTGCAAGTAAAAACGCCGGGTGGCGGTCACCTCGTGTGACCTCAATCAGCCCATTGATGTGGGTCGATACCTGCGCCAAGTTGTCGGTTCCGATTTCACCTGCTCCGTGTAAAAAGAGGACCAACGGAAAATCTGCCCCAGGCTCATCGTATCCGGGTGGGAGAAAGAGCCGGTATGGAAGCGTGTTCCCGGCACCGTCGTCATAGACAAGCGCGAGCGAATTCGAGAGATCAATTGCCCTCACTGGGTTCATGATAAGAACCATCAAGGCAAACATGCAAAAAACGAGACGGTATTTATTCCTATCCACCAGACCATCCTCCAGGAAGTCGAGAAATACCAAATTCGAAAACACGAAAAGCCGGTCCCAGAACCTCTCAAACGCCCCGGAAGGTCCGAGAGTGGTAGAAAAATCGATTTTCACCCACAAGGGTGATTCTACTATGAGGAGCTGGTGAATCAAGGTCGTGGACCCAACCGACCGCATGGAGTGGTCCTGGGCTCACGAAAACAGGCTTTTTCCTCGGCGAAACAACTTCTATCTATTTGCGTTCGATGACTTGCACGGGGCAACCATCGGGCAGGCCGTAGCCGCCCTCCGTGGCCACGATATCACCGGGGGAAAGCCCCTTGCGAATCTCGGCCCGCTGGTGCGTCTCGACACCCGTTTCGACTTCCACTTCGTAGGCCTGGCCGGCACGGATGACCGTCACGACCGGCGTGCCCGAATGGTCGGCAACGGCGGCCAGGGGCACGGCCAGAACGTTGGCAACCTCGGGCAGCCAAATGCGTGCCTGGCAATTCAACTCCGGACGCAACAAAAGGTCCTCGTTCGGAAGTGAGGCAAAAACAACCACATTGCCGGTCAGGGGATCGGCCTGGCCGCTGATACGTGTTACCTGGCCATGAAAAGTTCGGTCTGGCAGCGAAGTCAATCGAATCTCAACCTGCGAACCTCGCCGCACCTTGCCAAAGTCCCGGCTGGGAATACGGAGTTGCACAAACACTTGGGACAAGTCCATGACCGTGACCAGGGGCACGGCCCGGTCGAAAAATTGCCCACGCCGGGCCAGCATTTGTACCACGACCCCGTCGATTGGGCTGGAGATCGTACACCATTGCAGGTTGAGATTTGCCTGGGCCAGATCGGCTTTCGCCGCGTCGAGTTGGCCCTGGGCTTCGTCAACCATCTCCGGCCGCGTGCCGGCTTCCAACAGTTTGACCCGCTCTTTCGCGGAAGCCTGCGTGGCCTCCGCCGCCTTCAACGCATCGGCTTTGGTCTGGTACAGAACGGCCGAAATTTCGTTGCGATCCAGTAACCCTTTCAGCGCCGCCAACTCATTTCTCAGCCCGCTCGCCGTCGCCGCCGCCTTACCCGCGTCTTGCCGCGCGCCGGCAATTTCCTGCGGCAGGTAACCACGCTGAAGACGACGGACCACCGCACATTTTTCGGCTACCACGGCACGGGCTCGCTGCAGTGCCGATTGGGCCAACCTCGGCTCGAGATCGACCAGCGGGGCGCCGGCTTGGACCGACTCTCCTTCGACGACGTGCAATTGCTGGACCCAACCACCGACTTGCGGCGAAATGACCGCCGTTCGTTCCGGAATGGGGGTGATCGTACCGACCAAATCGAGGGTCGGCCGCAGAGTGATGCGCTGCGCTTTTGCGACCTGGACACGAACCGGTGGCAAAGCGCCGGAATCCGTGACCTCGTCTTCGCCTGGAACGTTGCTCGAACAACCGGCGGCCAACAGCACCGCGAGCAGCAACAGACGCAAGGAGCAGGCTCGAAACAGACTCGTCATTCTCTTCATCGCTACGTATCTATCCGTTTGATCGGTGGTGTTTGGGACTTATTTCCGTGCGGGCCTTCGAGCCCCAGCGAGCGGACCATCAGGTAATAAAACACCGGCGTGGCAACCAGCGACAGCAGCAAGGACGTGAACAGTGAGCCGATGACAGCGATGGCCATCGGCCGCAGCATGTCCGCCCCCGCGCCGATTCCGTACGCCAGCGGCAACAACCCCAAGAAGGTCGTCAGCGAGGTCATCAACACGGGCCGCAGGCGACGGCAGCCAGACTGGATCATCGCCTCGATCAGCGGGTATCCTTGCCCACGCAATTGGGCAACATAGTCGAACATCAGGATGCCGTTCTTATGCACGATACCCATGGCGATAATCGCTCCCAGGATTGACACGATGTTCAGCGTCGTCCCGGTCAGCCACAAGGCGGCAACAACACCGAACAGCGCCAACAGCGCTCCCAGCCAAATGGCCAGGGGCTCCAGGAACGTGCGAAATTCCAGCATCAGCACCGCGTACACCAATACCAGCGCCGCGAACAGGACATAAGCCAGGTTGCGGAACGACTCCTGTTGCTGTTGATACAGTCCACCGAATTCAATTCGAGCCGTGGGCGGCAATTTGACCGTTTCCGCCAGTCTGGCTTGGATGGCGGCAATACCGTGGCCCATATCGACATTCTCAAACCGGGCGGAAACCGCGACCAGTTGCCGCAAATCTTCGCGATGCATCTCCAGGATGCCCGGCTCGTGTTCGATCTGGGCAACGTCGCGCACCGTCAGATTCGCACCCGCAAGTGTCCGCAGAGGCATGGTCGCAAGCTCTTGTTGTCTGGCATGGGACGAGCCCGCGGTCTGAACCCGGACCGGATAAATCCGATCGCCACGCAACACGTAGGACGATACCGTGCCAATCATGGTGGCCTGGATTTCCTTTCCCAGCGCGCGAGGCGTCAGTCCGGTCCGCGCTGCCTCGGCCATGTTGGTTTTCAATCGCATCGTCGGTCCGGCAACCACCAGGCCGTCGTTCACATCGACCACGCCCGGTATCTTTTCGATGGTCCGGGCGATTTCGACCGCCTTGATTTTCAGTAACCGGGTATCGGTCGAATAGATTTTGATCTCAACCGGGTTGGGAGACCACGTCAGGTCGCCGATCAGGTCACTGAGTACTCCGGGGAACTCAAACTGCAATGCTGGCTCCGCCGCATTGACCCGCGCCCGCACCTCTTCGATCACTTGCACCGTGCTCCGTGAACGGGCCGATTTCAGTTTGACCAGAAAATCGCCCGTGTTCGGCTCCGCGATCGCCAATGCCAGCCGGGCTCCCGTGCGTCTGGAAAAACTGTCGATTTCGGGTATCGCCTGCAATATTTCCTCAACATGTATCAGCATACGGTTCGTTTCGGTCAGGCTCGTTCCGGGTCGTGAAAAATAGTCGATGACAAACGCGCCTTCGTCCTGAGCCGGCAGGAAATCGGTTTCCAATTGGCCATACAATCCGAGGCCGATACCAATCACCGCGGCAATGCCAATCATCGCCAGGGCGGGCCGGCGCAGAATTTTCCGCATGACACTCGCATAGAAGGCAATGAGCCCCCGTAAAATTGGCCCCGAGGAAAAAGAGGGCAAGTCCCCTGGGTGCAAACGCTGGGCATCGGGCGAAGATTGGTCGGAGCCGTTCTGATCCAGGGGACCGGTCCCCTTTTTCCGCCGCAGCAGCAGCCCCGCGGTGACAGGCGTCCAGGTGACCGCCAACAGCAACGAGATGAGCAGGGCGACCACCATGGTGATCGCCAGGGTGCGGAAAAACACGCCGGCAACGCCGTCCAGCAGTGCCAGCGGTATGAATACCACCACCGGAGTCATGGTGCTACCGACCAGCGCGGGACCGACTTCCTGAATGGCTCCGGTGACCGCGGCGACCGGCACAAGGCCTGCTTCCACCTTGGCGTGGATCGACTCGACCACGACGATGGCATCGTCGATTACGATTCCGACAACCGCCGCGATGCCACCGAGGGTCATCAGGTTAAAACTCATCCCCAGCAGTCGCAGGCCGATCAGGGTCAAGAGCACCGTGACGGGAATGACCAGGGCGGCGACCACGGTGGCCCGCCAGCTCCGCAGAAAAAGGAATAAGACTACGACTGACAGGGCCAGACCGATCGTGATCGCATCCCAAACGCTGCGCACCCCTTCACGCACGAACTGCGATTGGTCATAGAAGAATGCCATCCGCATATCGGGCGGCAACTCGCTCTTCAGTTGCTCCAGATCACGGTGCAAATCTTCGGCAATTCGCATCGTGTTGCAATCGGGCTGGCCGTATATATTCAGCAACACGGCTTCCTTGCCATCGGCCGTGACGCGGTTGAACTGAGGCGCCCTGCCGCGTTCGACCGTGGCCACGTCCCGTATCCGGATCGGCGCCTGGTTGACCCATGCCAGGATCACATCTTCAATCTCCTGCTGGCTGTGCAACCGGTTGTCGACCGTCACCAGGTAGAGCTGATAATTTTCTTCGTGCATCCCCGCGGAAGTGAACAGATTCGTGTCGGCCAGCGCCTGGGTCACTTGAGCGAAGGTAAGCCGATTCGCGTCGAGCCTGGCCGGATCCACCACGACATGATATTCGGGCACCCGACCGCCAACCAGTTTGATTCTCGCAACACCCTGGATTCGCAGGAATCGGGGGTACAGGTCATAGCGGGCCGTTTCCCACAAATCGGTCGGTTTCCGCGTATCGCTGGTCAAGCTGATGCCAAGGATGGGAAATGCCAGAAATGTCAGGCGATGCAC
>JAJRWS010000084.1 GCA_024276705.1 Planctomycetota bacterium
ATGGATATTGATGATGACCGACCTTGCCTCCCAGTCGGGTTCGAGTACGAGTACCGCTTTGCTGAGTACGAGTACGATATTCTCTTCTCGGCTCCTTTGAGGAGCCTTCCTCAAGCCACCCGCTATGCGGGTGGTACATGATTTCCCCAGGAAAAGGTGTCGGAGTATCATCACATGACAAAAAAATGGGTGACTATTCTGTTGGCGGTGGTGATTCTTGTGCCCAGCATGTGGGGGTTCGGGATGAAATTCATGGAATTTCTGGCACTGGCTCGGGGCGATGTGGACGGTGCTTTCGCACTGACACCGGTGACCAACTACCTGTTTGCCAGTCTCGGTTTTCTCTGCCTGTTTGGCTGGGCCGCGGCCAATGGCATGTTTCATGACATCGAACGTCCCAAACGGACGATGTTGGAGAACGAGCAGCGATTGGATAAGGAGTCCCATTATTCGACTCACAATGGGTTCTACACAATACCAGGCAAGCAGAATCCCTGGCATTCAGGGGGCGGGTATCAAGAAGCAGATCATCAAGGGTCGGGCCACGACCATCGTGCATGGGAGAAGCAGGGATGAAGGGTGAATTTGAGCCGATTGTTTATGACGAGCCCAAATACCAGCCGGCTGCCAACGAGGGACGCTTCCATAATTATGTTGGCAGTCGGATTCCCTGGTACGTGCGGCTGATCTGGATACTATTCTGGGTATTTGCGGTGGCTTATGTTATCCGCTACCTGTTTCCCGACCTGCAAACCGAGATTTTGAATCCCCCGTAGCCCGCAAGGTCTTACCGAATGACGGCCATGGCTACTGAGGCGAAACCAAAGTTGGCGGAGCGAGGTTGCGACTATTGCGGATTGCCTGTTCCGGGGGCAATGCTGGCGGTTACGAAGCCTCGCGATCGGGTTTCCTCGGAATCGGAACCACGGCGACCCCTCTATTGCTGTTCCGGTTGCCGCGTGGCCGCTTCGATCGAACAGGCCGATGGAGTCGAGGGAGCCAACCGCCAGGCGCTGGTTCGCCTCGGTCTGGGAATTTTTTGCACGATGAATGTCATGGTGTTTACCATGGCGCTGTGGAGTCGGGATATTTACCCCGAGGCAGCCCGGGATCCCAGCCGGTTTTCTATCGTCCTGGAAGGTCTTTTTCGCTACTTGACCTTGCTCTTTTCACTGCCGGTCCTTTTTTTTCTGGGGGGACCGATCTGGGAAGGAGTGTGGCAATCCTTGAAACGCCGCGTCATCACGACCGATTTGTTGATCACGCTCGGCGTATTGGCCGCCTATCTCTACTCGATCGTGTCGGTCGTGCGCGATCAAGGGCATGTCTATTTCGAGGTTGGCTGCATGGTATTGGTTTTCGTGACGTTGGGGCGTTGGCTGGAAGCCCATGGCAAACTGCAAACCTCCGCGGCCCTGGATGCCTTGGCCAACTTGTTGCCCGACCAGGTTCGCAGGGTCCGGCAGGCGGACTCCTCCCAGACAGATTCGGCGAGCCAACCCTGCCCCGACCTGGAAACCGAACAAATCGATCGAGAGCAGGTCCGAGTTGGGGACTGGTTACGAGTATTGGCGGGCGAACGGTTTGCGGTGGATGGTCGTATTTTAAGGGGTCGAGCCGAGATCGATGAACAGATCGTTACGGGCGAAAGCCGTACGGTCTCCCGGGGTCCGGGCGACATGATTTCCAGTGGCACTTTGAATTTGGATGGGGATTTGCAAATTGAAGTCACTGCCGCCGCTGGCGCGGAAACCGTTTCCCGGTTGCTAGCCCTGGTCCGCGCGGCCCGCATGGACCAGGGCAGGCATGGGCAATTGGCCGATCGACTGACAGCGTGGTTCGTTCCGGCCGTTTGCATCATGGCTTTGTTCGCCGTTTGGTGGCATGCCACTCATGGCGGGATCGATCAAGGGGTGCTGGCTGGCCTGGCCGTGGTATTGATTGCCTGCCCCTGCGCGTTGGGGCTGGCGACACCGATGGCCATCTGGTCAGCGCTGGGCCGCGGGGCCCGAGGCCAGGTGTTGTTTCGCAGTGGTGAGGCGCTGGAGCGGCTGGCTACGGTCCGGGTCGCCTGTTTTGACAAAACGGGTACCATCACCGACGGGCAGTCTTCGGTCGATCGGTTGATGATGGACGAACATACAGACCGGGCTGACCTGTTGCAAAGGGCGGGGGCGCTGGCCTCAGCTTCCAACCACACGTTTTCTCGTGCAATTCTCCAGTTCGTGGAGCGGGAAGCTCCTATGGCCGGTGGTGCTGCACCAGGGAGGACCGACCTTAACGCGTTGCCATTGGCCCATGTGGAAACATTGCCTGGTCTGGGGCTGGTGGCTCATTTCGGGGGGGTGGCGGAGCCCGAAACGCAAGAACGAGGAGGGGAGACTTTGGAGGCAACTTATCTGGGCTCCCTCCGTCTGATGGGCGAGTTCAATTTGGAGATCCCGGGACCGTTTCAGCAGGTAATTGAAAGGACCGGTGTGGCCGGCGATTCGCTTGCCGGCATCGGTTGGAAGGACCGATTGCGGGGGCTTTTTGTATTCCGAGAGTCAATTCGTCCGGAAACGCTTCGGGCCTTGGCCGATTGTCGCCAGCTTGGCTTACACACGACTTTGTTGACTGGAGATCACCGGGGTCGGGGAGCTCGGATCGAACAAGCGTTAGGGATCCCGGTCGAAGCGGAGCAGTTACCCGAGGATAAAGTGGCTGCGATCGAGCAACTGCGAAGCCAGCATGGGCCGGTGGCCATGGTTGGCGATGGGATCAACGACGCGCCCGCCCTGGCGGCCAGTGACGTGGGGGTAGCGATGGGTTGTGGTGCCGACCTGACACGCGAATCGGCCACGGTTTGTCTCCTTTCGGACGATCTGTTACGTTTTCCTTGGGCTGTGGCCCTGGCCCGGAGAGGCGTGCGAACCATTCGCCAAAACTTATTTTGGGCTTTCGCCTACAACAGTGTTGGGATTGCCCTGGCGGCCAGCGGCCAGTTGAATCCGGTTTGGGCCGCGGTGGCGATGGCAGGCAGCAGCCTGGCCGTGGTTGCCAATTCGATGCGACTGGCCCGTTTTCCGGAACCGGAGGAGGTAGGTCGATGTTATGGGACTGGAAAGAAATAACTTGTTCGTTTAAGGGTTGGCGTATCAATAACTGTCGCATTTGGACTCGATGAGTTCCTTTACGTCTTGAGTGATTCAATGACAACCACGAAAGACACGAAAGGACACGAAACTAAAGACAAGGCAGGTATGATGACAGAGATTGCTCGTAAACTTCGGCCACCATCCAAAGCTAGAGTGGGAAAGACGGGTTCATTGAACATTTCGTGCCATTTCGTTTCTTTCGTGGTTGCTAAAATTTACTGGTTGCACGGGCAAGAAACGTGTGCATTATAGACACAAACTAGACATTAAATGATTGGACGATGCTTACTTGAAATCCGAAGCACGAAATCCGAAATCCGGAACAAATACGAATGACATGATTACCAACTCCTGGGACAACCGGTGACTGAACTTCCCCTGGTATTTATCGGCGGCCTGTTAGGATCGGCCCACTGCATCGGTATGTGTGGGCCGTTGGCGTTGGCACTGGGGGGAACCGGCCAGAACGTGAAGGGCAATCTGCGCCGCCAAATGGCTTTCAGCGGCGGACGGATTTTTACGTATGGGTTTGGTGGAGCGGTGGCCGGCTATTTTGGCCATTGGCTGTCTCGCCAAGGGTCTTTTGCCATGAATACCCACATGGTGAACGTGCAAGCGTGGTTGGCGATCGTCGCGGGGTGCGTGCTGGTGATAATGGGCCTGATCACGGCTGGCGTTTTTCCCAACTGGATCGCATCCCGATTGACCCACGTACCTTGTCTTTCAGGCAAGTGGCTCAAGACATTTCTCCTGGCTCCCGGCTTGGGCAACGCCATCTTGGCCGGTGTTTTCACCGGCTTTATCCCGTGTGGCCTGGTGTATGGCTTCTTGGCGTTGGCTGCCAGCACGGCCGGACCATGGGGCGGCTGGTTGACGATGGTCTGTTTTGGCTTGGGGACCGTGCCGCTGATGGTATTGACCGGTTGCGGCGGTTCGCTATTGAATCTTTCCACCCGAGTACGTGTATTGCAAATTGCCGCCTGGTGCGTTGTCCTTACCGGGGGCTTGTCGATTGCCCGCGGAATGGGGTACTTGAACCTGGCTGGTGAGGTCGCGGCCGGCAGTTGCCCGCTTTGTCCCTAAGGTCGAATAGAGGTCGTTATTTCACCGGGGCTTCGACCATCAACGCGGCGAGCGCCACGGCCAATCCGATTACGTTGAATACGACGATCAACAGGCTTACGCCCCACAAGGTTCGGCTGCCATCGTCTCGCCCCGGGCCTTTTTTCCGTCCATTCCAGTTGGCGACCACGCCACAGACCCAAGTCCAGTGGAGCATCACATGAACTAAAATTGCCAGACCGAGCAAGCAAAGCATGGCAAACTGGAGGCCACACCAGTGATCGTAATTCCAACCCCACAGTTTCCAACCAGCCGCATCGGGGCCGGGTGGAAAGATAAATCGAGTGACCACAGCCACCCAACTCAGCACTAAAAATAACAGCAGCAGGAGAGTGTCAAGCCAAAAGTTGATCGTTGTGCGAGAAATTTTTTTCTTAGCCATTGCAGGATGTACGATCTTCTATAGAAGGGGGCTCATCAGACGCAGGGCGTTTTCCAGCAGGCGTGAACCGAACGGTCGCTCGCCCCAATCCTTCGGGTCGAGCCGAACGGAGTCATCGATGTAAGTCTGTTGCAAACTTCGCAATCGTTTGGAAAAATCCGGTTCGTAAATGAACAATGAGACTTCGTAGTTGAGCCACAGGCTTCGCATGTCGAGATTGACCGTGCCGAACATCGACATGGCCTCATCGATCACAATCGACTTCGTGTGCAGCAAACCGCCTCGATAGAGATAGATGCGCACGCCCACATCGAGCAGATCGTCGTAGTAGGAACGGCTGGCATAGCGGGTGAAAAATGAGTCGACTTTTTCCGGCACGATCAGCGAAACTCCAACGCCTCGTCCAGCCGCCCCACGCAAGGCTCGCAGCAGCGATTCATCGGGGACCAGGTACGGCGTGGTGAGTACCAGTTCCCGCTCGGCGGCGTTGATCAGCCCCAAAAGCATCTGCAGCAAGCCATCGCTCGTCTGTCCCGGTCCGGAAGGCAGGACCTGAATATCCGCGATGCCTTGCGGCTCCACCAGACGCAGCCCGGCACTGGCAATCAGGTCGGCAATCGGCTCACCCGTTTCCAGTGACCAGTCGCCAATCATCGTGGCGGCCAGTGGGGCAACGACCGCGCCCTGGAGGCGGACCATCGCGTCGATCCACTCCCCCACTCCCGAGTCTTGCTTGAAGTAACGGGGATCGACTAAATTCATGCTGCCAGTCCATGCCACTTCTCCGTCGATCACCACAATTTTCCGGTGCAAGCGCAGGTCGGTGCGGCCGACGAAGGTGCGAAACAGGCCAACCGGCAAAGCCTCTTCCAGATGCACGCCAGCGTCTCGGAGGCGTTGGGGGCCGCTGCTTTTCCACCAGGGACGGGCTCCTAGTGCATCGATGAGCAAACGGCAGGATACGCCCCGCTTGGCAGCCCGGATGACGGCCTCCAGGACATCGTCGGCGCTGCCGCCTTCATTCCAAATATAAAATTCCATCAACACACTGGTTTTGGCTTTGTCCACATCCCGGCGAATGGCCTGGAGTATCTTTTGGGTATCTGAGAATATTTCGATATTGCTTCCACGGACGGTTGGAAAGCCCACGGTTTCCCGCCCGAGCCGGTCCATCGCTCGAGCCGCCGGAGCGTGATGTGACCAGACGACGTCGGTGATGCCTTCTTCGATGGCGGCGAGTGATATATTTTCATAGTCGGTCCGCAGGTTGTTGATTCGCCGAGTACGCCGGTCGCCGATGCGATGTTCACCGATCAACAGGTAGACCAGGGCGCCTCCAAATGGGATCGCCGCGACCAGCATCAGCCAGGCCAGGGCCACCCCGGTTCCCGGGCGCTTCATGATCACGCGGATGGAGATGATGATGACGATCAGGAGATGGAGCAGCTCAATGAGAGTCGCGGGGTGTAGAAAGAAACCTTCGACAGTCAGATCTTCGTTCGCGGTGGCCAGTAATTGATGCATCATCATGGGTCAGCCGCCTTGTTCCTTCAGTACGCCATAGTGACAGAGTTTCCGGTAGAGTGTTTTGCGGTCGAGTCCCAGCACCCGAGCTGCCAGTGTCCGATTGCCATTCACGGATTGGATAACGTGCAAGATATAGCGACGTTGGATCTCTTCCAAAGGGACCAACTCGCTTGGATCGCTCCCTCCCACAAAGACTTGTGTGCTTTTGTAGTTGCGGATTTTTTCAGGTAAATCGTCCACGGCAATCTTGTCGAACCGGGTCAGGGCAACCGCTCGTTCGATGACATTGCGAAGCTCTCTTACATTGCCAGGCCAGGAATAAGTCAATAGCCTTTCCGCGGCCTGTTCGGTAATACCTGTTATCTCTCGGCCCGAACCGGCCGCCAGCATATTGACAAAGTGGTTCGCAAGGAGCAACACATCGGTTCCCCGCGCACGCAGAGGCGGCAGTTCTATTTGAATGACGTTGATGCGGTAATACAGGTCTTCTCGAAATCGCTTCTCCTCGACCGCGGAGAGCAAATCGCGGTTGGTCGCGGTGAGCAGGCGAACGTCGATGGGAATTTCATGGTCGCTACCCACGGGTCGCACGCGATTTTCCTCGAGTGCTCGCAGCAATTTCGGTTGCATTGCCAATGGCATTTCGCCGATTTCGTCCAGCAGGAGAGTGCCCTTTTCTGCTTGGACCAACAGGCCTTTGCGACTGGATTGGGCTCCCGTGAATGCGCCCTTCGTATGCCCGAACAGTTCACTTTCCAAAAGTGTGTCCGGCAGCGCTGCGCAGTTGACTGCCACCAACGGTCCATCACAACGCGTACTATGGCGATGGATACTGCGCGCTACCAACTCCTTGCCGGTACCACTCTCGCCACAAACCAGGACCGAGGTATCGGACTCGGCAATGCGGGTGAGCTGGCCATACAGGTTCCGCATCGAGGGACTGGCGCCAATCATCTCATCAAATCGGTTGGCATCCTGGACCGCTTGTCTGAGAATTTTGACTTTTTCTTGCAACTGCCGGTGCTCAACTCCGCGTTGCAGGACGATCGCCAGGGCATCCATCTCAATCGGCTTGGTCACAAAGTCGTAGGCCCCGGCTCGAATGGCGGCGATGGCCGTTTCCATACTGCCAAAGGCGGTCATGACAATGACCGGCAGATCGGAACGATTGGTAAGGATTCGCTGGCACAATTCGTCGCCGCGCATGCCAGGCATGCGTAGATCCGTAAGCACCGCATCAAAATCTTCTTCCTGCAGCAGATTCAGGACATCGTCGACTCGGGTCCGCCAGGAAACTTCGAAGCCGCGCAGGCTAAGGTCCGCCTCCAGCAATTGGCACATGCTTTCTTCATCATCAACGACAAGGATTCGGCCCTTGTGATGCTTGCCAATTTTTTCACTCATGGTCGACTTTCTTTGGGCGGGGCAGCTTGGGGATGCGTCCCCATGCGATCCTGGAGGATGCTCGGACTATTTGGACAAGGTTTGCCGGTGCTGATGGATGATTGCTTCCAGCCGATCCAGATCGTTGGGATCGACTACGCGAGTTTCCAGTAAGTGCCCGATGGCTCCCGCCAGATTGCCCTGGAAAAGATGATCGACAAACCGGTCGGCCAGCCCATGGGTGACCTGATCTTTTTGAACCGTTGCCTGGTATATAAACCGGCGACCCTGTTGTTGATGTTCGACTAACCCCTTAATCTCCATCTTTCGAAGCATCGTAGCCACGGTCGTGTAAGCCAGATTTATGCCGACGTCCTGGCGGACTTGGGCCACGCCAGCATGATGATGTTTCCACAGCGATTGCAGGATGCGCAACTGCAAATCTCCCAATCGATGGAGCGAATTGGTCTGCATGAGTTCCGCTTTTGCGACCTCTGATTAGTTGTTGAGCATACTAGCATGGGAATACTACCACGGTAGTATTGTGTGGTCAAGTCGTCAAGTCGTGCTGTCATGGGTGCAGGCCAGGGTTTGCATCCGAAAGCAGTTGCCATTCAGGCAATGGCTCCTTTCAGGTTAGGGCTGTGGCAGGCATCAGAGGCCAGCGATCCTATCTCGCTATGAAAAGAGCTTCTCTCGCGCGGCCTCAACGATGGCCCCCACGGCCGGATGCTTTAGTTTGCGTTCCGCGGAAATGGCGTAGTACTGTTCCCGCACTTCGGGCAATTCGCCAAGTGCCTGGACGCGGTATTGGCGGCAGATCTCCTTTTGGATTGCCGACGGCGCGGCAAAAAGTCCCACGCCTGCCGTCCCAAACACCTTCAGCAAAGCGCTGTCCTCGAACTCTCCCACCACATTCGGTTGGATCTCCACGGAATCGAACCATTGGTCCATGGCCCTGCGTAGTGATGTATTCCTCATCGGCACCAGGAGTGGGGCGCCGTCGAGTGATTGAGGGAATTTCGCCCGGTATTGGCGTGCCAAAGCCGTCGTGCCGAATACGGAGACACCGCATTGGCCAAGCGAGTGACTGTACGCCCGCACTTGAACCATGGCACCGAGTGGTTGATCGGAAAGAACCACATCGAACCGATGACCAGCAAGCTCCATGAGCAAGTAATCGAGCTTGCCCTCCTCGCAGGTCAACTGGACCGGTTCGGGCAGATGGAGGGCAGGCTCGAGCAGACGAAATGCAATCAGTTTTGGCACCACATCCGCTACGCCCACATAGAATCGGAGGGGACTTCCCGTGGGACGTTCCCGCAACACATCGGTCAACTCCTGGCCTAATGCGAAGATGTCGTCCGCATAGCGAAACACGAGCTGTCCGGTCTCTGTTAAGACCAGGTTGCGACCGACGCGCTGGAACAGTTTTTCGCCGATCGATGCCTCCAGCTTTCGCAGTTGGCTACTGATCGTTGGCTGGGCGAGATGGAGTTGCGTGCAAGCTCGAGTGATGCTGCCCTCTCGGGCCACCACCCAAAAATAAAGCAAATGGTGATAATTGAGCCAATCCAGCATGAGTTACTCCCATAGATATTTTCTATATCATGCCACAGCCTTTTCTATTTGTCTATGTCCCGAAATATGCCAATAATCAATGATGAGGTTCGAACCATCCGTTTGGCCATGTATTCGGGGAACACCATGCGACTATCTGTTTCTGGCGATGGCGTGAGGGTAGGTGAAAAGCTGATTGCCGACATCCATCGGCGATTGAAATTCGCCCTGGGCCGATTTGGGCCGGCGATCCGACAAGTCACGGTTCGAGTGGTGGATATCAATGGGCCGCGCGGTGGTGTCGATAAGCGGTGCCGGATTTCAGTCGCCCTGCATGGCACCGGCAGCGACAGCATCACCGTCGAATTTGCCGATGCGGACCTGTACACCGCAGTCGTGCGCGCCTGCGATCGGGCGGAACGGGCCATCGGTCGGGCCTTCGAGCGTCAACGCTCAAAGCGTGCCTACCATCGGCGCCGCGGGACCGGTTTGGAGCTGGAGTGATCACAAAGTCCATCTTTACGGAGGCGGAAATGATGAATACGAAAACCATGGCTAATTATCGAGAGCAACTCTTTGCGCTTCAACAGCGTCTTCGAAGTGATGTCGTGCAGATGGCGAAGGTTGCGTTGGAGGACAGTGCCGAATCCGTGCATGGTAAAACTTCCAAGGCACCCACGCACCTGGCAGACTGCGGCACCGATACTTTTGAGCGTGAATTCACGTTGCGACTGGTGAAAAACGAAGACGGAATGCTCAAGCAGATCAAAGACGCACTTGGGCAAATGAAACAGGGCCTCTATGGAGTGTGCACGGAATGTAAAACGAAGATTCCACAAGCTCGGTTGCGGGCGATTCCCTACGCAATCCACTGCGTTCGGTGTGCGTCCCAGCTGCAGTCGAATTCGGCCCACTCGTCGCGGTAACGAGAGAAATGGCCCGCAATCGACCATAGCGTCGGTGCCGTTGAAGCGCAGGGCCGAACCGTTGCCTCGACGCACGGCCAGCACGCCATGCGCTTTGCCCAAATGCTGGCCGCCGCTCAAGTCGGGTACCTGGCCGTCGACCAGGTGGTCGAAGCTCCAATAGGCGACCAGGCCCGGTTCGTGAGCGTCAGCGCTCCCCGCCACGGTGGCTGGCCCCAACAGGGCCGCCAGAGTCAGTAGGATCCATGCTCGTGTCATCGGTGGCATTTCCTCTTCTTGCGGCGAAGGTGAACGTCCGTTGTAATAAACTCAGAACTTCCACCCTAATTTTGGGTTCTGCGTTAATTTCGAGGCAGCTGGAACGGGCGGGCCACGTCTCGTAGCCACCCACGGCATGCTGTTCCGGCGGTGGCAGGTAACCACCGTAGCCATTCGCCAATTCGATCGTAAACGTCGCGGGCAGAGGGCTTTGGTGCTTGATAGCCAAGCCGGTTTCTGCAAATACTTCGCAGGGAATCGCCGCGATCCCGAGATCGCCGATACGAATGGCCTGCAACTTCAGTTTTCTCGTCGCGGGATACTTGGACACATGCACTGCCTCCCGAGCAAAGACACGCGTCCAGCGGTGAGGGTGAGATCTCTGGGGGTGGGCCAGTACATCCTCCGCCCATGCCAACCGCTCGCTGTCAGGGCGGCGCACCGCTAGCTCGATCTCACTCTCCTCCATGCCCAGCGTCACATCGCTGCGATGTTCGATCGATGCTAAGACCTCTGCCGCCTGCTCCGCCAAAATCCGACCAGATTTTTCCATCCATCCGAACGCCGGGTAAGACTTGCCACCGCGCTCGATCGAGCTTGTGTTACCGCTGGTGCCATTGGACATGATGCCGACAAACGGTGGATGCCCTTCGCTTGCTTGCAGCTTCTCCTGCAGTGTCGCGGCGAAGAAACCAAAGTAATCGGCACTGACCTGACCGCGAGCGTAGCCACCGCAATAATGAACGCTAAAGTTTGCCAGCACGGCCAGCGGACTGCCGTCCGCGTGGCGAACCGACAAGATGGAAAGTTGCGGGTCGACGGGACCGGCTGGCTTGATAACCGCCGAACTCTGACCGGAAACAGACTTGCACTGCTCGCCGGATTCGCCGAAGGGGTTGACGCCTACACTGTCCGGCTGGCAGAGGAAACGTCGGCAACGGACGAATTCCGGTTTGTCGAACGAACCGAAACCGACTTGCGCCGGTGCGACATTATTTGCGGCGGTAACCACCGCCTCCGCAATCCGCTCCGCGAGGAAATGATGGTACTCGTCGTCCAATGTTCCCGTGCCGATATGCATGGATCGAGGCGCCGCGTGCGTATGGGTGGCAGCCACGAGCATCCGATTGGGTGGCAGGCCAATTTCCTCTTCCACTTTCGCCTTGGCGGCGTCGAAGACGTCTTGCCCGATGATGCAGGCGTCGCAGATGACAATGGCGATGCGAGTCGTGCTGTCCTCTAAGATGAGAGCTCGTGCATACAGCCGGTCGTGGATGCCGGTCACCGGCCCGTTCTTGCTGATGGGCCCGTCCAGTGATACCCCCAACTTGGGAGTGATGTCAACGGCTGCTGCGCCTGCCTCAAGGTGTCGCTTGAATCCTGTTTCGCCGTCGTCTGCGCCCGCAGAGCCGATGAACGCGACAAGGATCAGTGAGAACACGATGCGAGGCGATCTGGTCGATAAATTGATTCGTAGTGGTCGTGACATGCCAGCATTCTAACCGAACGACCGACGACTGGATACTTAGAGCCTATCTCAGAACCATTCAAATCGACCTGATAGCAACACGTACCATGGGTTCTGAGATAGCCTCTTAGTACACTGACCAAGAAAGTGTCAAGCGTCAAGAGTTGACCCCATTCGCCGGCGGTTTTAATTCCTATGGAGGTGGCTGCCCAGCAGTGAGCATTGCCGACTGCTGGCGGCACATCGACCCACGGACGTAACGGAGCGATGCTACGACGCACGTAAAGAGGGTGACACCGACACTTGTCCGCAAAAAACTCTGCCTTCGATAGAGCGTTATTCGGACATGTGTCGGTGTCGCTTGCGACAAGAGGCTTGACCGCGACGTAAACATGGTTTGCCCCATGTCGGGCGTACCACACCGACAATCGTTCGAAATAAGCCTACTAAGTGGCAACGTCAACTCCGAACGACTGTCTGAGCGGAATCTTCTTTGACCGAGTAGCCTCTGCCGCCTAACCCTACAGCGCAAGGTAAATCTGACAAGGAACAAAGAAAAAACCACGAATGGACACGAATGGACGCTAATCCATGGAGATACAAAGCTGCAGTACAGAGAGGAAGAGCCACTGACCCCGTCGAACCTATAACCACGCCCTGATGCAATGCGTATTCTTGTTAATGATCTCTAACCCTATTAGCGTTTATTGGCGTTTATTCGCGGTTCCTTTGTGATTTGACTTAGCCCAGTCGTACTAAGCGACTGGGCCTAGCGACAATGGGGCCTGGCGACCATACGGTCTTATTCCGTTTTACGTTGATGACTTTCTGCTTCATCGAGAGACGGTAAACACCCAGTTTTTCGTGTCTCAGCCCCATGTTATTTCCTTAAGAAAACCCCCGGCTTTGCCGGGGGACTGGCAGAGTTCGACAGTTCCATAGTGATATTGCTCGTACTCGTACTCGACTGGAACCATTGCATTCAACAGAAACATAAGGCCATGGATATTGATGATGACCGACCTTGCCTCCCAGTCGGGTTCGAGTACGAGTACCGCTTTGCTGAGTACGAGTACGATA
>JAJRWS010000085.1 GCA_024276705.1 Planctomycetota bacterium
ATTGACCGCCGAGACAACCCTGAGTCAATCATTGATTGGCGAACCGTCTTGAGTGCCAACGGGCCGAACTCCACCGCCAAGGCTCGACCGTAGAGTGGTTTGATTGCGCGGCAAATCCAGATAACCCCATCGTACTCGCTGGTAGTCCGACCGGCCTTGCGGTAGTAACTCTTGGCGTAGGCAACATAGGCCGCCATCACTTCGGCAACGGTGATTTCCTGCTGGGAGTCACAGAACTCCCGCTCACTTTGAAGCCACTCGGCAACCAGCCTGTTGTACTTCTCCAGGCTGGCCGCTGTTCCGTGCTTCCCCAGATAGACTTCCCGGCCATTCAGGACAACCAGGGCATTACCGCTTCGCTTGTGCTTGCGGTACTTGGGCAGACGTTTCAACGTGTCGTTGGGCATGGTGCAATCCTTCTTTCTCGTTCGAAAACCTGGATTGTCCAGGTTTTTCCACGTTTTCAAGGCTGCACTGCCGACCGTCGACAGGTGAAAAAGTATCTATTTTTCCAGCGGTTTTTATAAGTGGCGGGGACAGGATTCGAACCTGCGACCTCGAGGTTATGAGCCTCGCGAGCTACCGGGCTGCTCCACCCCGCGACATTTCTTGTTAGTCCCTTATTGTAAAACCCCTACCCAAACCTGACAAGGCCAGAAAGTGTCGGTATCGGCAATATTCGGCGACTGCTTAAATCCCATTTCCCATAAGCCCCGTTTGACGGAGTATAACCCCCTGTTTCCCTGAACACCATGGGTGAGGACGGAACCGCTTTATTGATTTCCCATCAGCGGACCGATAAACTTATAGGTCGGCTGTAGGTTCATCCATCCGGCATTTTCTGCTTCCCCGTGGTGGACATTTTGCAACCGGAGGGACCATCGAACACTCCCCGGTTACTGGATCGGAGAAATCGATGGGCCCCCAGGAGCCTCACATACCTCTCAGTAGTGCGCCGCCCACTGCGCAACCGCTACCTGTTAATGAACGCCCTGGCCCGATTACCCAACCCCCCGCTTTGCCACCCCGATTACCTGAAAATATCCCTGCCACTTTGCTAAGCTCTGCCGTAGGGCCTACAGACTTGGGATATGCCGACACGGAATCGGCAGGCATGGAGCTTGCTGCAACCACCTTGGGCTCTAGCCTGGCCTTAGGCTCCCCCGCTGCAGCAGGGCGCCCAGAGCCTGGAAACAGGGGTTCTGAACTGCCCCCCCTGGTCAGCATGGACGATCTCATCCATGAAGCGCCCCCGTGGCTCCTCAGTGCCGTCATTCATATGATCGTGCTGATCCTGCTCGGCATCCTCTTTGTGCCTGTCAAAAGCGTGCAAAACCTGATCTTGCGACTCGATTACTCCGAAAATGTGGGGGACGATCTGCAGGAGGATGCACTGGACACTTCCTTGACCGATTTTTCCGTCGATCAGCAAGCCTTGATGCCTCAGCAACTGGAACCTACCGATCAGCCATTGCCCAGCGAAAACTCCGTTCCGATTGCCGCCATTCCGCTAGGCGGCCTCGAAGAACCAACAGCCCAACCCATTCGCATGGCCTTGTCGGGCCGTGGTAAGGGGATGCAAGAAGCATTGCTTGGTGCTTACGGCGGCACGAGAGCCACCCAAGCATCAGTCATGGAAGGGCTTCGCTGGCTGGCCCGCAATCAGCGTAAAGACGGCCGTTGGAGTCTGATCGGCCCCTACCAAGGGGGCCTGGACAAGGGGGCGGAAAATATGGAAGCCGCTACGGGAATGGCATTACTTGCGTTTCAAGGCGCCGGCTATACCCCGGAATCGGGTTCTGCCGAGCCCTTCACGAAAGTGGTCCGGAGGGCCTGGGATCGCCTGCTAAGGCAACAGGACAAAGAAGGTAACTTTTTCCAATCGGGCCGTACTCACGCCAGGCTTTACACCCATGCCATATGCACGATCGCACTGTGCGAACTCTACGGCATGACCGAGAACTCGCGTTACCGGGAACCGGCCCAACGTGCCATCGACTATTGCGTGAAGGTGCAAGCACCCGAGGGAGGCTGGCGGTACTTTCCAGGCAATGGGAGCGACACTTCCGTTACCGGCTGGTTTATGATGGCTCTGCAGAGCGCACGCATGGCCGGATTGGAAGTACCGAGCGAGACCCTCACTCGTATTGGCCGTTTCCTCGATGGCGTGGAACGCGAAGGGGGCAGACTCTATGCCTATCAGGAACAAGATATTGCGACTCGCAGCATGACGGCCGAAGGTTTGCTCTGCCGTCAATACCTTGGTTGGTCCCGAAGCGATCCGCGGCTTCAAGAAGGGGCGGATTCCCTGATTGAGTATTTGCCTACCTGGGAGACGGGCGAACGAAATGCCTACTACTGGTATTACGCGGCACAAGTTTGCCATCACATGGAAGGCCGCCACTGGCGCCGCTGGAACGAGGCGATGCGAAAAGTACTACCTGCCCACCAAGTCCGCCAGGGCCGCGAACGGGGCAGTTGGATCCCTGATGGGGACCGCTGGGGCAACGCAGGCGGACGCCTGACCATTACCTGCCTGTCCATCTACATGCTGGAAGTCTACTACCGGCACTTGCCGATTTACCAGCTCCATCAACTGTCCGGACAGTAAGCTCAACTATTCGGGCAGTAAACACTATTCGGGCAGTAAACCAAGTCAGTTCCAACCATCATTGCGACGACCGCTTTTACGCTTTTCGGTACGTGTCAGTTGATCTTTCATTGACGTCACCCGATGTTTGATCGCCAATCGAGTAACCAACGCCAGCTTATTGGTTCCCAGGCGTTCCATCGCCGCCGTTTTCACATTGTCGACGGTACTCGGAGCCAACCCCAAAATGAGCGCTGCCTCACGCACCGTACATCCTAAACTCAGTAAACGGACGACATCGCGTTGTCTGGGCGTTAAATCGACTGCCATAGCTACTTTCTCCTTCCCATGAACACTGTAGAAAAGTCGCTTCTCGTATGCTAGGATGTTTCACCCCTAAGCGTAGTCAATTCCCGCGTTCCGTGATAGTCCCCGCGACCGCTCAAACTGTTTTTCTTTTATCTCACCTCTTAACCCTTCGTACCCTTCAATAACAATCCCATGATTTCATCCGTAAAAAACACCATGAATCGACGTTTGATCCTATTTCTGACCTTGAGCATGGCATTTGCAGGAACCACTTGCAGTGTCGCCAGCGAGCCGACCTGGCCTCAATGGCGCGGGGCGCAACGCGATGATATCTCCCAGGAAACAGGCCTGCTTACTTCGTGGCCCGAGGAAGGACCACGACGGGTCTGGCTATCTCAAAACTGTGGCTTGGGCTACTCAGGACCCGCCGTGGTTGGCAACCGGCTCTACATCATGGGCGCCTTCGATGAAGTGGAACATCTGCTGGCAATCGATGTGACCACGGGCCAGAAAGTCTGGTCCACCGAAATTGGTGAATTATTGAAAAACGATTGGGGGGACGGCCCTCGCGGAACCCCTACGGTGGATCTCGACACTCAGGATAAGGCAGGTGATTCAGCCGCTACCTCTCGGGTCTACGCGCTCGGCGGCCAGGGGAATCTGATTTGTGTCCGCGCCTCCGATGGGAAGCTTCTCTGGAAACGTGCCATGCAGGACCTGGGAGGCGAAGTCCCCAACTGGGGGTACACCGAGTCGCCGCTCATCTACAAAGACCAGGTCCTTTGCACGCCAGGTGGTGAGCAAGGCGCGATCGCCGCACTCGACAAACTGACTGGAGAACCGATTTGGCAATCCACGGAACTTACGGAAAAAGCGAACTACGCATCGATGATCCTGGCGAAACACAACGACAAGCTGCAATGCATCCAATTGCTGCCAACCCATGTGACGGGACTCGACGTGGAAACAGGGAAAGTGCGCTGGCAAGTTGATTGGCCTGGCCGAGTCGCGGTCATTCCCACCCCGATCTATCACGAAAACCATGTCTACGTAACTTCAGGCTACGGGGTAGGTGGAATGCTCGTCCGATTGGGTGAGGACGAAGCCGAAGGCACATCCGGAACCGCCGTGAAAGAGATCTATCGGAATAAGGTCATTAAAAATCACCATGGAGGTGTTATCCTTCTCGACGGCCACCTGTATGGCCATTCCGATAAGGCTGGCTGGATTTGTCAGAATTTTTTATCGGGAGAAGTCGTCTGGCGTGAACGGAAAGCATTGGGCAAAGGCGCCATCGCCTACGCGGATGGTCATTTTTATTGCCTGAGCGAACAGGATGGCGACGTGGTTCTGATCGATGCTTCCCAGGAAGGTTGGCAGGAGCATGGCCGCTTCACGCTCGATCCGCAAACAACCCAGCGCAGCGATCGGGGAAAGATATGGACCCATCCGGTGATCTGCAATGGCAAGCTCTACCTTCGCGATCAGGAGCTGCTGTTCTGCTTCGACATAAAAGACCCGTAATCGACCACGGCTAGAATCGGTGGATTTAGAATGTATTAAAATGATGCCACCGCTACGCGGTTCAGAGAATTTGGCACACGGAGCCCGTGGGTTAGCACCCACGGCTAGACGATTCCGCCGCTTCGCGGCTATCTGAGTCCTACTCAACGTCGGAGGGATGCGTGGAAGTTCTCCGATCCTGTCAAGGCATATGAACCAATAACAAATATCGTGCCGAACACTTTTGTGATTGTCCCGCTTTTCCAAAAATGCCGGATGTTGATAAACGCAAGTAAAAAGGGCTGTCCCCACCCAGTCACCAGTCACCAGTCACCAGTCACCAGTCACCAGTCACCAGTCACCTGTCACCTGTCACCAGTCACCTGTCACCTGTCACCTTTCCCTTTCGCCCTTTCGCCTTTTTCGGCTTCAATACCAGACGCACCGGCGTACCCAGTGGTGGAATGACTTTCGTATTGGCGACAAACGTCCGTTGGTCGTCACTTTGGCTGCTCTCTATCGGGATGTCGAGCATGGCGGTAGAAAAATTGGAGACGCAGATAAGATCGCCTGAATCGGCCTGATAATACTGTTTCCCCGTCGTCGGGTCCTGCCAGAATCCGCTGCCAGCAAATACCCAGGGCTGGGTCATGACTTGATTGTTCGACGCATCGAGTACCCACTGCTGAGCCTGCACCGACTGCCAATTTCCCTGCGGATCGCGCCAGCGAACCTCGACCAGGACCAGGGCCCCGGTAGGTGGCGAAAATTTAGGCTGAAAACGTACTGGATGCCCCGGTTCGGCGCCAATGGCCAGCAGGGCGGCGTGCACTACTTGGGCACGCGAATAGACAGCCACCACCGATTCATGCTCCTTGGTTCCGGCCGGGCAGGCAAACATTTCCAGGTAGCCTTCTCGCAACGAAACGTAGCCGTCGACCATCACCAGTCCACGTTTCTTGTCAATCCACACCTGGTCGGGCTCGGGCAACGCGATCGCCCCTTCCGGAGCCGGCAAGCGGGGAGCCGCCACTTGCACATCGGTTGCCATGTTGGCCTCAACCGGTGACTGCAAGGCCTTACCGGGTTCTGTTGCAACCGTTCTCCCAGCGACAAACGCCATGGGTAAAAGAACCATCACCTTCTTCCACATGGATACCTCCTTCATCGAATGGTATTTCGATGGGCTGGGAATCGGCAGCAAGCTGTGATTCATTACACTCGGTATGACAGCTCTCAATCGTCGGTCAATTGCCCAGCCAGGGAAAGGGGGAAGAAGCAAAAATTCATACTTTCCCCCATGTGACAATGGCGAAGAGGTCTTACAATGGGTCCTTCGCAACCAAACCCGATGAACCGCGTGGAGCGACATGCGAAAGCATCATGAGTACAACCATTTCCAGCCACGGCAAATCCTCTTCCCGACCATCTTGTAGCACCGAAACGAAAGAGGTTTCTGATAGTTTGTCGGCCTGTTTGTCGATCATTGCAGCGGCTGAACTACCAGACTTCTGGGGCCCCAAATCGCCGAAACAGATCGCCAAAGACTCGAAAAACGGCTGGAAACGTTGGCTGCGGTACTTGGCTACCAGAAAATCCCCACGGCCGCTGTCCTACCTGGCCCATGCAGGTACGAAAAGCTTGCCCCGCAAGCAAAACGAGCCCCCGAAAAGGCCATTCGCCACCCCGCTCGCCTGGGGCATCGGTCAGTTTTCGCACTCCACAGCCTGCATGCTGGAAATGGTCGATGCCCTGGCCGTGAACCGCCAGCGAAAACACGAAGGTAAGTCTGACAATAAAAAAATATCGGCATTACTTGCTCCCCAGACGCTTCGAGACACCCTTGGCCAGTGGCTTGAAATGCACAGAAGCCTGGTGGAATACAATCTGGGACACCCTGACCCGAGGGCATCGAGTCCAGCAGAGCCCATAGCAAACGATACCTGGCCTGAAAACCCGTGGCCCGAGGACTGGCCGACCTCCCAGAAAGCCCTTTCTTGCTTGGCGCTTGCCCACGCCCTGCCGTCTTTAGCGGAACAGATACCCGCGGAGACCTGGTGGCAACTGCTTGATGCATTGTGGCGCGTCGTCGAATCCTCTGCCGACCAACCAGCGGATTGCGAGCTTCCGATGGACCAAACCTTGGCTGGACAACTATTAGCCAGCGAACTACCACTCACCCTGGCCTACCTGCTGCCTGAAATCAAGCCGCTCTCCAAGTTACATGAGACCGCACGTGACCATTTATCCGCCAGTTTGCTGGAATTGCTCAATGGCGAAGGCTTGCCCAATGGCTGCCATCTGCCGATCCTGCGGCCGTTGCTGGCTTGCTGGACACGTTGCCTTCTGGTCGGCCAAACGATGAAACGCCGTTGCTGGAACCGCAAAGCACAAAACCAATACCTCTGGTTTGCGCGCCAGGCAATACGGTATTCCGCCTCCGATGGCCGCTCCCTGCTTGCCGCTCGCTCCAGTCTGGCCGAGTCCCGACCGGCACCAGCAGCTGAAGATGCATCTTCGAGAATCATCGCATCGGAAAAATGGTCGCCCGATTTTCTCCAAACCGTAATTGCTCTGGGCGGTGACGGTTCCGATCTCTCCGCAGCGTGCGGACTGTTCAGCAAGAAAATGGTCGCCCTGCTCGACCAACCCGCCAAAATCTCACCGCCGGAAACCTCAGACCACTGCGAATGGTCGGGGCTTGCGGTGATGCGCACCGCCTGGTCGCGCAAAGCGCCCGTTGTGGCGGTTGATTTTTCTACCCCTGAATTGAAAGTTGAAATCATCACGGGGCGCGATACCATTGCAGCAGGCATTTGGTCTTTCTCTACGACGCTCCAGGGAAAACAGCTGGAACCGGTCGGTCCATGGGAAGTAGCCTGCTGGTTCAGCGACGAAGATGTCGATTACCTGGAACTGTCGATGGACATGACCGGAGGAGCCCGATTGGAACGGAAATTCGTCTTGGCTCGTAACGATCTATTTCTGTTGCTGACCGACTCGGTTACCACGGATATTTCAGGAAAATCGTCTCGCCGCAGTGGAAAGCATGGCCTGGTGCATACTTCGTCCCTGCCTCTCGCCGCGACCTGTCATTGGATCCCCGCCGAGGAAACCCGTGAAGGCTTGCTGGTCACAGGAAACTCCATAAAGGGCAACTCCAAAAAAGACCACTCCAAAAAGAGCATCTCCAAAAAGGCCCAACCTTTAGCACGCGTGTTTCCGCTTGCCTTACCGGAGTGGCGCATCGACGATCGCCTGGGAGAACTGACCTGTACCATGAACTCGGGACAGCAATTGCTTCAATGGACCTGCCAGACCCCAGGCCAACGGTTAGCCTCACCCTTATTTATCGATCTCGACCCCCGTCGCGCGGCCAAACCGTGCACCTGGCGCCAGCTCACCGTGGCCCAGGCGTTGGAGATTCAACCGGCAGAGGTTGCGGCCGGCTACCGCGTTCAGTGTGGTAAAAAGCAATGGCTGGTTTACCAGTCGCTGGCACCCCGAGCCAACCGGACTTTGCTGGGCCACAACCTGGCATCCGAATACCTCGTGGGCCGCTTCCTCGCCGCATCGGGCGAAGTGGATGAATTGCTGGAAATCGAAGAAGCCTAGCGCCAGTAATTCCCAGCAGAGTGACTGGAACCATGTCCCCCTACCAACAACAAATTGCCGATAATGTCGCCCGGGTTCGCGAACGTATCGCGAGAGCGGCGGCTTCCGCGGGCCGGAAACCGGAAGCGATCGAGCTTGTTGCCGTTTCAAAATATGTCGGTCCCAGGCGAACGGCAGCCCTGCTAGCGGCCGGCTGCCAGGGTTTGGGCGAAAGCCGCCCGCAAAAATTGTTCGAAAAAGCCTCCTCGCCCGAGTTGGCTCATGCCACCTGGCATTTGATAGGCCCTCTGCAACGAAACAAGGTGCGTCGCACCTTGCCGCTGGTATCGCTCATCCATAGCGTCGATAGTGAGCGCCTGCTACGGGCGATCGATCGCGTGGCGGGAGAATTATCGCTTACGGCTCGTCTGCTATTGGAAGTCAACTGTTCCGGTGATACCGAAAAAGGCGGTTTTTGCCAAAAGGAACTGTTGGACCTGATACCTCGGCTCACCGAGTACCCGCACGTCGAAGTTCGAGGTTTGATGACAATGGCAGCCCGTCTGGGAGGAACCACGATCGCGGCGGACAACTTTGCCACACTACGAAAGCTCCGTG
>JAJRWS010000086.1 GCA_024276705.1 Planctomycetota bacterium
ACCTATGCAGACCTTCCGCGAAACGCTACACATCGCTGTGGACAAAACGATCTCGGCTTTCGATCCGTCGGACAGCCGTCAGCCAATTCTCAGCGACGCTCGCTGAGGTGACCGTCAGATCAAGTCTGAAGTTTTACACGTAATCCGTAGCCACGCGCTTGCCTTCTCGGCAGGCTTCGTGTTGGGTGCTGCGTTCTTGGCCTCGCCGGCACTTGGGTTGGTTTTAAGCGTCCTCGCGGCAGCATATGTCTTTGGTTCCTTTGCTAGCTGTTCCATCCCGGACGATCACATAGACCCTCGCCGCTCTGCATTTTTCATGGCAGTGTCGGTACTGAGGGACATTCTGGAGGGCGTTGCATGCTGATCAATCTTCATAGCCAGGCGACGTACCGCTGACCGACAGGCGATTGCGTAGCAATCTGCCGAGAGGGGACGCCCAAGGTGCGAGCAGAAATTCAAGCCAGTGATGAACCTGCCTGGGTTCTGGCGGAGCGGTTTGGCACGACCGAGCAGACGGTTTGGAAGTGGCGTAAGCGCGAGGGCGTGCCTGATCGCAGCCACACAGCGCATCGACTACAAACGACACTGACCCCTGCACAGGAGGCCGTCGCGGTCGCCCTGCGCAAGACGCTGCTTGTGTCGTTGGATGATCTGCTGGCCGTGGTACGCGAGTTCCTGAACCCGGATGTCTCGCGCTCAGGGCTGGACCGCTGCCTGCGCCGGCATGGCGTGGGTAACCTGCGCGATCTGAAGGCAAAGGCCGCCCGCCCCAAGCACAGCGGCTTCAAGGCTTACGAGCCCGGATACATCCACATCGACGTAAAATATCTACCGCACCTTCTCGGCGAATGCAGGCATTCACCTGTCAGGCAGTGAATGGCCGATCAAACCTCCCGCCGCTATCTGTTCGTCGCAATTGATCGTGCCACCCGGTGGGTCTTTATCCGCGTTTACAACAGCAAGACGGCGGCGAACGCGCGCCGCTTCCTGCGTGATTTGGAGCGCGCCTGCCCAATGCGGATACGCACCATATTGACGGATAACGGCAAGGAGTTCACGGACCGCCTCTTTGGCCTGCGTAAGCGGGCGCAGAGTGGGAAGCATGAGTTCGACAGGCTTTTGCGGCGATCTGGACATCGAGCACCGCCTGACCCCGCCAAGGTCGCCGCAACCTCTCAGTGAATGTGCCATTCACCTGCCGGTCAGCGAACCAATGGGATGGTCGAGCGGTTCAATGGTCGCATCGAGGATGTGCTTCAAAGCCACCACTTCCGATCCGGCGAGGAACTGGAAGCCACGCTGCATCGCTACGTCTGGCTCTATAACCAGCAACTCCCGCAATCAGCCTTGGGCAGCAAGACGCCCTTGCAGGCGATGAAAGACTGCCACAAACTCAAACCGGAACTGTTCAAGAAACAGCCATACTACCGTCCGGGATGTGACAGCTAGCAGCAAAGCTCACTATTGACGACGAGCCCATTTTTCCGTCCAACCGCCGTACCCTGCCCACGTATGTTTCTCAGCCAATGCATGATTCCTGCGAGCCAAATGACCCGCCATCATGCTAAACTCTGCTGCTCAATAGTCACCCCAACCGCTATAATCTAGTTCGACTGAAGTTAAAAAATAGGTTTCAATATCGGTTGAAATTTCTGTTTCGGCGACCGCCGCTTCAAATACAGGGGTATCCGAATTGATATCAATCTCATTGACTAAGGCGTACCCGCCAAGGTTGCACCCATCCATTGCGTCGATCGCCTCGTTCATTCCATTGTTTGCCATTTCACCAGAGCTGCTCATCACAAAATCGTCGCCTGCAGCGTTGAATCGAACAACAGTTGAAACAACATCATAACTCGGCATGTACTGATTCCAGTTAATGAGAATCGAACCATCTTCCAACTCTGTGGCTTCAATCCCCCCGGGTCCATACGACCATTCCGTCGTATTGACCTTAAGAGGGTCCGAAAGGGCATTTCCTTCGCCATCAAAATGGCGGGAAAGAAGATCATCCGTTTCGCGCTCCCCCCAGAAAACAACAAATGTTCCATCGCTCAGAGCAAGGATTTCAGGGTTATCTGCGCCTTCAAGACTCCCCATTGTCCTCGTATCAACTTGGAACACACCACTGGTCCACCCCCCATCTGGAGAAATGACCTCCGCCTCAATAGATAGTCGAAGACTTCCATCCACCGTCTCTGCAACATAGTAGCTGGCTACTACAATATTTCCGTTGGGCAGGACATCGATGACACTTTGATGGCTGTTTGCCCAGTAGGAGACATCAGCAGAAATAATCTCAGAAGTAGCCTCTGCATCAAAGGAGAAGAAGCCAAGTTTGATCCCATCATCGACATAAGAAACCACAAATCCACTATCTATCGGAGAAACTATCAAGTCGCGCGGCACTTGGCTATTCGATATTCCATCGAGCGGAAGCAACTCGGATTGTACATTTCCATCAGCATCCACCAATTGGAAATATGGGGTCAAATCTGTGCTATACCGGCCTTGCCAAATTGTGACAAATCCAGCATCTGGAATTTTAACAACATCAACTAGGGCAATATAATCTCGGTCAAACCCTTCGGATATTGGTAGTTCGCTCGTCAAGGCAAGTCCAGCGGAGTCGTATAGACGAGCGTAGGCAGTATCTACTTTTGGCGTAGTTCCGTTATCGTTCTCTTCACGCCAGAAAACCCAAAACCCACCGTCGGATGTCGGTGTGACTCGAAAAACCACTTGGTCTCCTGAATAACTTTCATTTACCAGCAGTTCGCCAGTAACTGGAGAAGAGTCAGAAGAGTACACCCGGAAATGCACAGAGGCACCGTCATTGTCGGCGGAAGTTTCGCTATAGTCATTCCAAGCGACGACAACATTGCCGTTGCCGAGAAGCACCGAGAACGCACCGGTCTGGTTTCCTTGAGTTGTTTCAGGAATCGAGAACTCTCCCGATGGCCACGACGGCACCCCCAGAATGAAATCATCCTCGGTCAGGTCGGGCACGCCCGAGACCAGAATCTCCCCTCCGGCCACGTAGATCACCGCGCCATCGACCGTGCTGGCGAACCCCAGATCGGCGAAAGTCACGCCAAGGGCCTCCAGATCGATCTTGTCGGCGCCCGTTTCGAAATCGGTGATCGTCGCCCCCTGGGCCATCGCGGAGAACTCGAAAACATCCGCGCCCTGCCCACCGGTGAGCAAATCGCCGTCGCCCAGACTGATCAGAAAGTCGCCACTGGCGCCGCCACTCATCCGATCAATGCCTTCGCCGCCATCCAGATAATCGCTGCCCCCGCCGCCTTTGATGAAGTCGTCTCCATCCCCACCGGACAGCAGATCATTACCCCTTTTGCCAGAAAGCGAGTCAATTCCGGTCAACCCGAGAATGTAGTCGTCGCTTGCGGTCCCTACGAGCGAGGTACCAAGTCCATTAATGTCATTGTCCGTTGGCCCCCTCCAGTCCGGGACCAGCGCGATGGGCGTGCCGTTGTAATCGGTCGCGTTGCTGTAGTCGGAGATACCCATGATGATGTTCTGATCGGTATATTCCGTGAACAAGGCATCATTGAACAGCGCCTGAACATTGACCCAGTAAATTCCGCCATTGTGCTGCGCCCCGAAGGTGCCTCTGGTGTCCTTGAAATCGATATTGGGCAGGTTGATTTCGTAGTCACTGCCGAAATTGATGTTTTCTTCTAAGACGGAGCCTTTGGCTTGGCTGACCAGTTCCGGGTATCTCACGGGGTCCAGAGAATGATTGAAGCTCACGTAGTTGAAGTCGGTCGGTTCGGTAACGCCAACGAGTTCCAAGTGCGTAACAGGTTGTCCGGCAATATCGAGACCGTCATAGACCGTGTTGATTTCGGTGATACTCTCGTCCAAATCCAATTTATTGGGCAACAACGGATCAATTCCTGCGGACGCAACCGAAACCACGGTAAGGTCAATCCCGGCATCGACAAAAAGCTGAGCATCGGTGATGGCAAAAATATCAGCCATCGCGCCACCGAGGCTATGCCCCGCCACGATCACCTGATCAATATTGTTGGCAGGGTCGGACGCATATTCGAGGATTTCCCAAATGAGGGGTTGCAGGTCCGTGTAGTAATTTGCAGACCCCCTACTCGTCCATGTCTGCCCTTCGTATCCGGCATCCTTGCCATCGCTTCCGCGAAAGCTGAGTATGATCGTATTCTGGCCGTCGATTACGGCTTCGACGGCAAGCGCTTCGGCATAGTTCGTGTCGATGCCGGCTTCCGTCCCCAGGTAAAGCCCACCCGACGTAAATCCGTGGGACCCATCAAAACCATCCGAGCCCAATTCTTGAGTAGTCAATACGTTCCACGAGCCCCCGGTCGCGAAGCTGATATAGCCCTCGTAGTCGTCATCATAGCCGTTGTCGTCATTGTCGGCACCGTTGTACGCATCGGGGATAGCCCAATCGCCGTAGACAACGCGGGCAAGAAACATTCCGGCTTCGACGGCGGATCCTTCGGAGAGCCCAGTTGTTGTCGCGCTCACTTGGATGGCGGCGTTAGCGTCGCCCACAACGTCGGATTCCGTTCCGCCCGTTGCCAGCATTTTCGAACCGACCGCCAGCTCTGAAATCAACGACGAGGACGATACGAAGACAGGTGCGTCATTCACCAGAGCATGGCCTGAGAGCGGGTTTCCGGCGACATCGGAGATCGTCGCGATGTCGTGATTGGCAGACGCGCTGTGATCTACCACCAGACCCGAATGAACGGCTGGTTCGTGCTCTGTTTCGGTTGCCACCGCCAGGCGAACAGTGACGTGGTCCGAACTGCCGTCATGAGCCTTTATCGCATCGATGCTGTCTTCAACCACATGGTTCGGCACGCTCTTGCCGGAGACAATGCCGACTGCGGGTCCACTAAACAGCGGGTCGCCTGCAACGCCTTCCGCGATCAAGTTACCTGCGATATCCTGAAATACCGAGAATTTTCCCTTTTTTCCCATGAACCAGCCCCCTTGGTGCTCGCCGTTGACCGCGAATTGTAACGATTCGAATCTCTGTCAATCGGAGAATATGGCCTATTCTGCATTGTTCGGAGCACATGTTAAGAAGAATCCTCTCCAAAAATTGCGCATTCAAAATGTCTCTATTTGCACTCCCGCTCGAACCACGCATTGTTCGCCGCCGACGTTTTCGCCGCATCGGGTGCCGACTTCGCCCAGACCTGCGCCGCCTCCGCACCCGGATAAACCGGGTCATAGACCGCGCAGAAATCCCCCACCTTCGCGCAGTTAGCGACGATCGTCAGGATCAACAAGAAGCTCGATGATTTCAGCATCGCTCGTCACCTTTCTGATGAGGGCGTCCTTTTCCCTGCGCGCGGAAACGGCCCGGGCGGCACCCTTGTTCTTCTCCCGCGCCTTGCCGGTGACTGTCCCGGCCAGAAACGCAAGAGCGGCGAGGACCAGCCCGATCACAAGTTCGCTCACTGTGCCCACCCCTTGCGGCGGGCCAGCGCGTAGGCGCCTTCCACCGCTGCCGCCAACGCGACGCTGCCGGCGATCACCACGTCCGGGTCGGCGGCCAATTTCATACCGATGGCCGGCCCCAGGGCAAAGCCGATGCCGTAGCGCAGGGCGATCCTGACGATGGGTGCAATTGTGGTGTTCATGCGGTTCTCCTTCCGACCAGTTGCGCAAGCCCCGCGATGAAGCGGGTCAGCCATGTCCGGCCGCGCTCAATATCTACGTTTCTCCACCACTCGCCCGCGTCAAAGCCGGGGCATTGGGTGGCGGCGCTTGGCATGTCCCGGTGGCCGATGATCGCGATGCCGGGGAAGCGGATGTGCAGGGTGTCGATCAACGCGATCAGCGCGTCGGTCTGGGAAGTGGTGCGGGTGTCGAAGCCGGCGTCCGGGTCGTCGAGCGTCACCCCGCCCTCGTAGCAGATGCCGATGGTGTGATCGTTGTCGCCGCGCACATGCGCGCCTTGTTCGATGCGGTCCGGCAGGTCGA
>JAJRWS010000087.1 GCA_024276705.1 Planctomycetota bacterium
CGCAGAAATGATCCGCATCGGTTGAAATAAAAGAAAACGAAATATTCGCGACTCCCCAAAGGAATGACCCTAATCCTTGTAAGTCCAACTTTAAGGAAGATGCGTAAGTAGAATGAAGGTTCATAGGGCCACCCCTGTGGGGTTTCGGAGGTGGGTGGGGTGTTTTCCGGGGTGGAGCAGACGTTCGCGGAGCTCACGTTTGCTCCACCCCGGGCTGGTTTAGGGACGTCCCTTCGGGACTGCATCCGACAAGCAGCAGCGTTTCCATATAAAAGTGGCGCATGCCTGAATGTCAGGTAACTTGGCCACTCTCTTTGAGAGGGTTTCCTCAAGCCACCTGCTATGCGAGAGGTGTGTAACTTACCTTGCTATTCGTGTACGCACCGCGATCTTGTCGATTCAGCCGGTTCTGGTTTAGAACCTATCCCAGAACCTCTGGTTGGCTTTGCAACCGTGTAGGTTTGAAAGGTTCTGGGACAGGTTCTTAGGCTCTAAGCGTCCGCGACGGTTTCGGAGGTGAACTCGCGCAGGTGCACCACGACGACGGCTAGAATGAGCAGGCCTGCCGTGTAGCCCGCCAGGATGAGTACGTGGTGCCAGGCTGGTCCGATGCCGATCATGGTCATGATCCACGATGCGTCCTGGTGCCCGAAAGGAATTGCCCCCCAGTCGACCCATAGCGTGCGCAACCGGTATTGCACGGTCAGGTTGTTGATCAGGGCGGGGACGAAACCGAC
The DNA here is from genome assembly GCA_024276705.1 of Planctomycetota bacterium. Taxonomy (GTDB): domain Bacteria; phylum Planctomycetota; class Planctomycetia; order Pirellulales; family Lacipirellulaceae; genus JAJRWS01. Next base: position 738 of record JAJRWS010000087.1, read on the forward strand.
CACCAGTTCAAATATTAGCGTATAGGCCACCGCAATGGCCATTGCCCGCTGCGGAAAGAGAGTGCCGATGGCCAGGTAAAGGGCCGCGTAAGCGGGGCAGGCAATGCATGCGAGCTTCGCGATGGTGCTCCAGAGATGCCAGGGATCTTCTGTTTGCGTGATGGCGACGGAGATGGAGAGTCCCAGTAGGGCCGCGGAGAGAACCCAGGTTACGGCGGCCAGATATTTTCCCAGCAGGAGTGCCGTTTTGCCGTGGGGGCGGACTGCCAGGTAGGGCCAGCTATGATGTTCCAGTTCCGACGAAACGGCGGGGGACGTCCAGAGCAGTGAGCCCAGCATGCTCACCAGCATCGGAATCAGGGCAAACAGGAAGAAGAACCATAGTTCGCGTGGCGGTTGGGTGATCGGGCCGATCCGGATCAAGGTTACGATGAATACCGGAAACAGAGTCAGGACGAGCCACCACGCCATCCGCGGGATGGTCAGTGCCCGTTGCCACTCGAAGAAAAAGACGGCGCTAAAATTTCCTGGGTTCATGCCAGTTGCCCCTGGTGAATTTTTAACAGAGCGTCAAAAAGCGACTGCAACGATTGGTCGGGCGAACGCATTTCAAATATTTCGATACTCGTGCCGGCAAGCCAGGTGGGAAGTTGGGCAAAGAGGTGGTTGGGACGGTCGGTTGTCACGATCACGGCCTGGTCGGTCAGTTTGAGTGAATCTACAATATTATGTTCCATCAGCAGCTGGGCCAGGCGCTGGGGTTGATTACAGCAAAAAGTGACGTCGCCCGGTATGTTGGCCAGCATGCGGCTGACCTCCTGGGCCGTTCCCGAGGCCAGTAATCGTCCGCCTGAAATCAGCAGGAAGGAGCGAGTTACCGACTCGATTTCGTGTAGTATGTGGCTCGCCAGCAGCAGGCTTTTACCGGCCGCGATCCAGTCCTGCAACAGGCGGGTCATTTCATGGCGGCCCACCGGATCGAGGCCATTGAATGGTTCGTCGAGAATGAGAAACTCTGGCTCGTGGGCGATGGCCTGAGCCAGCTTGACGCGTTGCCGCATGCCACGCGAATAGTTGGCAATCGGCCGGTGCATTGCCTCAAGCATTCCAACGACTTTCAGGGACCGCGTTGCCATTTCTCCGGAAGCGGACAAGGGCAGGCCATGCAGTTGCAACAAGTAACGCACCCATTGATAGCCGGAGACATTGCTATAGAGCCCTTCACCTCCAGGGCAGTAGCCGATTTGGCGATAAAGGGCTGCGTTGCCCCAAGGGTTACGGCCTAAAACTCGGAGTGAGCCTATGGTCGGTTTGAGTTGTCCGGTAATCAGATTCAAGAGCGTCGATTTCCCCGACCCATTGGGGCCCAACAGCCCATACGCACCTGGCTGGAGCGACAAGGTGATGTCGTTCACACCGATGACAGTTCCATAAAGTTTGGTGACGTTTTTTAAGGTGAGCATGGTGGTTTTCTTCAGGCTCGCATCGGGGCCCCTATACGTCGCATCAAGATGATGATGGAGACGATGGTAATCATGACCAGTACCGCGGCGGATGTTTGGCTATCGCGGAAACTGGCAAAGCCAAAGACCCAGCGTTGGACCTGGCCCAGTGTGTGGTAGAGCGACAGGTGGGCCCAGCCAGTGATGTGGTCGGAAGCCTGGTGCTCGGAGTATGTTTCAAGGGAAGAGAGAACTCCGTACGTAAACCACCCCAAGATCCAGGTGGAGAACCAGGCAAAACTCGCATAGCGGCTTTCCTGGGTCAGCGAAGAGATGCAGAGGGCGAGGGAGGCGGTTGGGATCATCAATACGGCCGACGCGCCGAGGATGCGCAGCGGCAGATCCCATGTTGCCTGCACGACATCGATGGTGGGGGATAGAAAGATGCCCAAGACGTAAAGCAGCAAAGCAGGCAAGGTGGCAATCATGGCCAGGTAGAACCAGACCGTGATAATCTTTCCCAAGGAGTATTCGAACCTTGAAAGGGGGCGCGAAAAATAGAGCAGAAATGCCCGGGAGCGAACATCTTGAGAAATCAGTGGTGGTGCAATCAGGCCAACCACCAAGACCATGATTACGCCCTGTGGGTAACGAAAAAAAGCTTGTAACAACCATGCCCAGATCGCGTGACGCAACTCGGTGGGGTCTTCCGAACTTTGCATGATGGCCGTCAGTTGGTTGGCGTTGGGTATGTTTTGTAAAAAACGGTGTACTTTTTCGTGCCACTCCGGGTGGAGCAGCCATTGCTCCCAGAAAAAAAATCCGAGCCCAAACCAGACGGCAGGCAGCCAGGCAAAAAGCATCAAGCGGCGCAGCCAGCGGCTCTGCCAGGCTCTGCGGATGCCGATATTTGAGATGATCAGGGGACGCGTGGCTGCCGATGCTCGGGAACCTGTCCAGGGGCGATATCCCAGGTCATGAATGGCCATCGGGTGCCTCCCGAACAGCGCTCAAGAAAATCTCCTCCAGCGAGGTCCGTGAGGGGACCAGGGAGCGGATGCCGACGCCTGCCTGCTGAGCGCTCCGCCAAATCTTTTCCGTGAGGAGTTTGGCAGGGGGGCCCGAGATAAGCATGCTCTGCCCAGCAGGCTTCACGGTCATGCCTGCCTCGCGTAGCGTCTCCGCAAAGCGATGCGTGTCGCCGTGCAATTTCACTTCCACCGAAGGAGTTGTCGGATGATTAAGCACTTCCAGTCGATCGGCCACCCGCACACGGCCTCCTGCCAGGATGATGACCGCATCGCTAACCGCCTGCACATCGGGCAGGATATGTGTGCAGAGCAAGATGGTTTTTCCTTGTTCGTGGGCAAGCAGGGTGAGCCGGCTCAGCATCGCATCGCGTTGGTGCGGGTCAAGACCGGAAGTCGGTTCGTCGAGAATCAGGATGGGCGGATCGTGGACAATGGCCTGGGCGAATCGTAGTTTTTGCCGCATTCCGGTGGAATACGTTTCGACCAACCGGTAGCGTTCCTGTTGGATCCCACAGAAATCAAGAATCTCGTGTGCCCGCCGCAGTGCCTCGGTCCGTGGCAGGCAGGAAAGTTGAGCCAGGAGCTGAACCGACTCGACCCCTGACAATCCGCACAGGAAACAGTCATCCTCGGGCATGTATCCCACTTTGGCGCGGATGGCTCGATTCTGGCGGCCCAATTCGTAGTTCAGCAGTCGGCCGTGGCCTCGCGTGGCCCGCAGCAACCCCAGGAGCACCTTGATCAGCGTGCTTTTGCCTGCGCCATTCGGGCCGAGCAGGCCGGTTATCCCCCCTTCGATCCGCAGCGATACATCGTCGAGCGCGCGCAGCGAACCGTAATCCTTGGAGATGCCTTCGAGTTCGATGAGTGCATCCATAAAGATTTATGATTTATGATTTATGATTTATGATTGATGAACCATGGGAGTTGGAATGAAAGCAATTGTTAGTCATGGATCCATAACCTTACTTCGACTTTACTTCCGCGGCTTATTCTCCTGAGAAAACCCCCGGCAGAGCCAACCTTTTTCAGCGGGTAATTAATTTGACCAATTTCACCTCCAGTGAGCATTGCTCCGCGTAGTTTACAAAACTATTAGCGTTTATTAGTGTTCATTAGCGGTTTCTTTAATACCGTTAAACCGCTAATAGACGCTAATGAACGCTAATAACTCAAATCGCTCAGTGACTTTAGCTGCTTAAATAGGTAGGACAAACATAAGCGGTGTTAATGAAATGGGTTGAGAGTGCTGTCAGATGCCTATGTGGCGATGTAGAAATAGTGATGGGATATGTTTGTACCTCGTGACTCATGGTTGCTAGCAGGCAAATTATTATTTATTATGTCTAAAAAAATCGTTGGCAAAGCCGGGGGACTGGCAGAATTTGATAGTTCCATAGCAGATTTGATGTCATCGAAATCGAAATCGAAACGGACTGGATTTCGATCCCGATTTCGATATTTGTAATGTAACCATGGAATCATGCCGGGCCTCCTTTTCGGAGTTGATCTAAACTACCGCTCCCGGCGGTTAACAATAGAAGCCTCCGGCTCTGCCGGAGCCTTACTACTGGCATTCAGGTCCGCAGTAGCGGTTGCCCGGATTTCAGCCTGGAGCTGCAGCCATTGCTGCTGGAACTTGCGAACTTTTTCGGCTTGCTGGTCCGCCAGGTCTCTCGTTTCGCTCGGATCGGTGGCCAGGTCGTAGAGTTCCCAGGGACCCTGTGCGCCGGCAGCCACCAACTTTTGGTTGCCGACGCGCAAAGCCCGGTTGCCCTCATGAAGCCACCATAAGCCGGCTCGCTCAACAGGCCTGTCGGAAGCAAAAGTGTCCAGCAGACTGTGCCCCGGCGGTGTCGGTATCGGTTGGCCCTGCCAGGTCGTCAGCCGCTTACCGCCAACGGCCTCCAGAATAGTTGGGACCAGGTCGATTACATGCCCCACGGCGTGCCGTAACGTGTTACGGGCGGCGAATCCTTGTGGCCAATGGACGATCAAGGGCGTGGCGATGCCCCCCTCGTGCGTCCACGTTTTGTGCCGCCGGAAAGGCGTATTGGATGAGGTGGACCAGCCTGGGCCAAGGCACAGGTAAGAGGCAGCCGAGCCAGGCGGCGCTTGCGGATCGTGGCCGTCGCCACGGACCATGATCTCGGCGCTGGCTCCATTGTCGGAAAGGAAAAAGATGAGTGTGTTTTCCATTGCCTTCATCGTGCGGAGTTGTTCGAGAACGTGGCCAATCTCGCGGTCCATCCGATCGATCATGGCGGCGTGGATTTCCATCTTCGCGGCCTGGAACTGCTGCTGCTCGGCGGTCAAGGAATCCCAGGGCAGTGGTCGGTTCACTTCACACGGACCGAGGATTTTCAACGACTTTGGGAAATCGTAGGGGGGCCCCACATCGAGTTCCACCTTCGAAAGGGGGCCCTCGACCAGGCCCAGATCCTGGATACGTTGCCAGCGCTGGTTGCGGATCATATTCCAACCGTGCTGGTATTTGCCGGCGTAGCGGGCAATATCTTCGGGCAAAGCCTGCAAGGGGAAATGGGGTGCGGTGAAGGCCAGGTAAAGAAAAAAGGGTTCTTCCGCGTGTTCGTTGGCATGGTCGCGGAGCGATTCGATGGCATGTTCGGCGATGGCACTGCTCGAGTAGTACCCGGCATTCTCTTTGACCGGTGGCAGAGGGTGATCGTCGAGGAAGTGACGCTGTGGGTGGAAATGCCGGTTATGATCGGCCAGCCAGTACGATCGGTCAAAGCCCCCTGCCAAGGGCTTGCCGTCGATGTGCCATTTGCCCGAATGGTACGAGCGGTAGCCCAGCGGCCGGAGCATGTCGGGCAGCAAACGGGCCCAAGCCGGTCGTTTGCCGCCACCGCCGCTGGGGATTCCCGGTAGCGTGTCGCGGCGAACCTGCTGGGCATAAAAACCGGTCATCAGGGCCGCGCGGGTGGGCCAGCAGCGAGCCGTATTGTGAAATTGAGTGTACCGCAGGCCACCCCTGGCCAGGTTATCGAGGTTCGGGGTATTAATCTCGCTGCCATAACAGCCCAGGTCGGAGAAGCCCAGGTCGTCGGCCAGAATTACCAGCACATTGGGGCGCTGGGCGGCTTCGGCGGACACGGCCCAGAGGAAGCCGGTCCCAAGAAGAAAGAAACTCGGGAGAGCTGCTATCGCCTTCATGATGCAGGGTCCAATGCGTGGAGTGAGAATACAAGGGTGAGAATAGGCTGTTCGAATGTCATGAGATTGTAGCAGAATGTTTGCCCGTTGCACCACCGGTCCAAGCGGAGATTAACGGTTTGAGACCGGTTGGCGAATTGCCCAGGACGTCATTTCGGGGTACATTGGTGCGCTGCCCATTGGAGTCTTGATTGTCGGGAGTTGGAAACGGCTTGAATCCAAGAGGAAAACCAAGAGGAAAAAAATGGTGTTGATGCGAGTGATCTTGATCGCCTGTTGCTGCGGCTGCCCGTGGTTGCGTGGCGCCGAAACTTTGTCGTATCGTGATCTGTTCAATGGTCGTGATCTGACCGGCTGGGTCGATGTCAATACCTCACCCAAAACGTGGACCGTGCATGATGGCCTGCTGGTTTGCAGTGGACAGCCGATTGGGGTGATGCGCAGCGCACGTCAGTACGAAAATTTTCTCTTGCACATCGAATGGAGACACATGGAAGCTGGAGGGAATTCGGGCATCTTTATCTGGAGCGAAGGGACGGTGCCTGCGGGAAAAAATCTTCCCAAGGGGCTCGAAGTCCAGATGCTGGAGCTCGACTGGGTGAATCAGCATAAAAAACCGGACGGCAGCCTGCCGCCGATCGCTTACGTCCATGGTGAACTTTTTGGCGCGAATGGTTTGAAGCTGATCCCCGACAACCCACGTGGTAGTCGCAGCAAGTCGATCGAGAATCGTTGCTTGGGAAAAGGTGAATGGAACATTTACGACGTTGTTTGCGTGGATGGTACCGTCAAGCTGGCGGTCAATGGCAAGTTTGTGAACGGTGTCCGGCAGTCCACCGTGAAAAAAGGTTATCTCTGTTTGGAGTCTGAAGGAGCCGAAATCCACTTCCGCAAGATTAGCATACTTGAATTACCGCCTGGAGTTGCGGGTACGCAGCAGACGGCACCGTTGATCCGGTGATTCGGTAAGGCGGTGTTTCGGTAACACCGAAACACCGAAACACCGAAACACCGAAACACCGAAACACCGAAACACCGAAACACCGAAACACCGAAACACCGAAACACCGAAACACCGGAGCCCCGCGAAAGATGAAATTTGCTCTCTGCAACGAGATGTATGTTGGCTGGCCATTTGAAAAAATGTTTGCCAACGTCCGTGAACTTGGCTATACGGGGATAGAGATTGCCCCGTTTACACTGCTGCCTGGGGGCGAAGAGCCCGGTGCCATCGTCGACGTACGCGAGGTGACGGCTGCCCAGCGAGCCGCTGTGCGCCAGCAGGCGGCGGATGCCGGTCTGGAAATGGTTGGGCTGCATTGGTTGTTGGCTAAAACCGAGGGCTATTACCTGACCAGTCCCGACCAGGAAATTCGTGAAAAGACCACCGACTACTTCCGCGCCTTGGCCCAATTGTGTCAAGATTTGGGTGGCACCGTCATGGTGCTGGGATCTCCGTTGCAACGTAACTTGTTGCCGGGAGTCTCCTATGCCGAGGCCGAACAGTACGCAGCCGAGGTTTTGCGAAACGCGATGCCTGCCTGTGCCGATTGCGGTGTGACCATTGCCCTGGAGCCGTTGGGACCGTCGGAAGGCGACTTTCTGCCGACGGCCGAATCAGCCGTGAAGTTAGCCACCATGGTCGATTCGTCCCACTGTCGATTGCATCTGGACGTGAAGGCGATGAGCAGCGAGCCAACGCCGATTCCCGAGATCTTGCGCAAATATCGGGCTTGGATTGAGCATTTTCACGCCAACGACCCTAACTTGCTTGGCCCGGGAATGGGCGATACGGACTTCGAGCCGATCTTCGCGGCACTCAAGGAAATCGATTACCAGGGCTGGGTCTCGGTGGAAGTTTTCAAATACGAACCGAGTCCTGAAGAGATCGCCCGCATCAGCATGGAAACGATGCGAAGGCTGGCCGGTTAGTGCCGCGTTCAGTTTGGCAGTTTCGTGCACGTTACATTTGTAGCTGTATTGGGTATCAATGTGGCGCTGTCCAATTAGGATTCGGTCAATCAATAGCTGTCGTTTTTTGACGCAGAAATCACTTCTCTTTAGGAGATTCAATTACAACCACGAAAAACACGAAATGACACGAAATTTAAGACAAGACAGGCCGATAACAGAGATTACTCGTAAACTTCGGCCACCATCCGAAGCTAGAGCGGGAAAGACGGGTTCATAGAATATTTCGTGTAATTTCGTTTCTTTCGTGGTTGCAAAAAATTACTGATTTGTACGGGCAAGAAACGTGTTCGGAGCATATGACACAAACAAGACATTAAATGCTTAGACGATGCTAAGCCATGGCTCACAAATAACTTTGGGATTTCAGAAACCGCAGAGTTCGTGTGCCCGCGTCCCTGAGCTTCCGGCGATGGGCGTGGTGTGAGATGTATTTATTCCCGCCAGTGTTTGGATATTAGTCTCTCGGCAATGCAACCGGCCCTTCGTTCCTCTCACGACGTGCCGCACACACCGACGCTGACACCTCTCCTTCGTGGTGATTGTTACTCATCGTAGTCACTAGAAAATCTGAAGAACCCTCATTTGGAAATTGGCAAGTTATTTTTGAGACGTCCTTTGCGCACTTCGCAGTCGACCAGAGCGCCCAGGAATAGAATCATGCCAATGAGATGGAGCCACAGAATCAATACGATCACTCCGGCCAGCGCGCCGTACGTCTCATTGTAATTGGCCAGGTTGTCGACATAGATCTGAAAGGCGAAACTTACCACGATCCAGCCCAAGAGGGCTACGAGGGTTCCTGGCGTTACGGGCGACCAGCCCCACGGTACGTTCGGTGCCAGCCAGTAGATCAGCGATGTGGAAAGCAGTATCGCCAGGCAGATTATGGTCCAGCGGGTACCGGCGCTGAGCAAGAATGTAATCAGAGGCGGAGTATCAGGGTGTACTAGCCAGTTTTGGATGTGTGGTCCCAGGAGTAGTAGAATTTCCGCCGCGAGTAACAGGACAAATGCTCCCAGGGCCATCAGCAGGGCCAGGCCGTAGGTGTGCAGCCAGCCACGGTTTTCATGAACCTCAAAGGCAACGTTCAGTCCGCGTACGATCGTATTGAACAGTCTCATGCCGGCATAGCAAAAGATTCCAGCGGCCATCAGGAGCAAGTGGGGCTGAGTACTGCGTTGGATATCCTCGACTTGCTCCAGAATGACCTGGTAGGCGCTGGCGGGCAGTGCGTCGTCGGTGTTTTCCAGCAGGTTTTCCAGCATGCCGGACAGGGGCAAACGGGCCGCCAGGGCAACCAGCAGCACCAGCAGGGGAGCCAGTACAAGCAGTGCATAATGGGCAGCCTGGGCACTGGCGCCATCGAGCCGATCCCGGCTGTATCGACGTGCCACGGCTACCGCGATAAAATAAGGATTCGTCATGAGGGTTTCTTACCGGGCAAGCATGGCTTCTGGGTTGGCAGCCAAATCGGTTCGTTTGCATGGCTGGGCTGTCACGCAAGGCCCGTGCTCAGGCAGGCGTAAATGTTCGTGCAGTATGCGAATAATTTCCGCGACTGTGGCCGAATCGTGATTGAGCCGGGTGTGGCTTGCGGCGACGATCTTCTCGCTGGTTACCCCTCGGAGACGCGCGCTGGAGAGGGGCACAACCCCATCCGTGGGGCCATCGCGCAGTTTCGTATGCGTATCGCCGGCGATCGTGTGAAGTATGATTCCCGGTCGGTATGGAAGTGTCAGGGTCGCATTGAGCAGCGGGCTGCTTGGTTCCAGTAGATCGATGCTTGTTGGGAAACGGCGCGACGCTTCCTGGCTAAAGACTCCCGGGTTATCCTGGAGCAGTTGCGCATGCAGTTGTTGCTGTTCCGCACCGGGTCTTACCAACATCGAACCGAGCCTGCCCAGCGGGCGGCGTGCCCAGCGGGAGCCCCGGTGTGGCGTGCCGATAAAGACAACACGACGGATGTCAGGATTGGGATCGAAGAAAAAAGAATTGGTCAATCTATCGCGTGCCAGGTAAGAAGTCTTGATTTGATTCAGCGGCGTATTGGCCACTGCCTGCCAGAGCCGATCACCGCTGTAGGTTATTTGCAGTTTGGCAATCAGACCTCCCATGCTGTGTCCGACCATCACCACACGAGAAAGGGCCGGATCCGTTCTTTGCGGATCGTATGTTTCATGGAATTTCTGCAACTGTTGGCGTAGTTTTGCCGCGCTACCAAAAAATGGATCGCCGGTCGCGTACCGGAAAGCCATCAATTGGTAACGATTCACGATTTCCTGCTGTCCACGCAGTTCGTTTGCCATGTCGGCCCAGGTCTTTGGATCGGAAAGCAGGCCGTGCACAAAAATGAGCGGGATTTTACCGCGCTGGTAAGGTTCGAGCAAGAACAGGCCGTTTCCATTGTTCGTGGTTCCGGGCTGGAGGAAGTTACGCAGCCAGACTTCATCGTTTTTCCGACTGGCATAGGCAAAAGATGCGGTCAAATCGTATGCGATCGCGACCGGAGAGTCGGCCAGCGAGATGGCCCGTTGACGCAGCGGGTCGTAAAACTCCAAGTGGAATCTACAGTTTTGTCGTTGTGCGTGGGAGGAAGCGAAGCTGTCGGGAAGGCGCGCCGGGCCCTGGCTTGAGCGAGTGGAACGAAACGGTCTTAACACAACGGTGGCTGGGAAGGATTGTTTCGCCTGGGTAAAGGGACGTGCGGGATGGTTGCGATGCACGGCCACGATCGGGACACCCAATCCTGAGGCGCGGAAGCTCCGGTTAAGGTAAGGTGACCGGTAATCACCGACCGGGTGCAGGTCATTGAAATCGGCCGGGACCCAGGTAAATCCGTGATAGCTGGATGGTATGGTTGCAGGGCCTGCCGGGCCAGTAACCAGCAGGCCTTGGCCGGGACGCCAGCGGCCAAACCGCTGGGCGGTAACCAACAACTTCGTCAGTGCCGAGTGGTATAAAGACCAGGCCCGCGCGGGGGGGGGCGAGGCGGTGGCCAGTGATGGCTCGATCGAGGTCCAGGCCCATGTGGTTGCCTGGAAATAGTGGTCAACACAGCCAGCATCGCCTTCATCTTCGAGCTGGAATGCCATGGCATAACTTCGCTCGGCGGCTCCTTCCGCGGTATTCTCCTGTGTATCGGCCGGTTCGGCGGGAAGGACCACCGTGGGAGGATGCCAATAGGGACGGTTGCCCATTAGACAACCGGTCAGCCCAACCAACAAGATGGAAAGGCAGAAGGTTGCGGAGAAATGGCGGATTTGGGTAGCCCGACTTGGCACGGAGCGATCCTTGTCGCGGTTTGAAACATTAGCCTGAATACGTCACCCGATTTCGTAGCCGACGGTCGCGGCACGCCGGTGCCGGGTTGGTGAAGGATGGGGGCCAGGGTGGGAGGCGAGGCAGGTGGCCTGACCTGGGAGGTAGGGAAAGGGAAGGGAGCGTTTAACCGTACCACATTGTCCGCATGGAAGCGTGCGGTAAGGGGGGGATGTTTTTGAAAACGTTCCGAACCGATTCCTCAGATTGGTAGTAATTGCAAATCTTTGCCAGATCGTCAAAGTTTCGCTATCGTGAAGATGCATGGTACTATGGCGGGAGCGATCTTATCTTGGATTAAGATTAAGAGTAAGATCAACAATACGCCTTGCATCAGAGTGTGGTTAAGTTCGATGGGGGCAGTGGCTCTTCCTCCCAGTATTGCAACTTTATATCTCCAAGGATTCGCGTCCATTCGTGTCCATTCGCGGTTTTTTCTTTGTTCCTTGTCAGATTTACCTAGCGCTGTGAGGTTAGGCGGCAGAGGCTACTCGGTCAAAGAAGGTTCCGTTACTTTATACATTCGCGGATTTCGAGAGCGATCCCGAGTCCCGATCCCGATTCCGAGTCCCGATGATTAATTACTCGTAGCCGAGAAAGGCCACCTCGTTTATCCGAAAATGCCGGATGTTGATAAGCACTAGTAAAAAGGGGTGTGTCCCCCAAAAGTGTTCGGCACGGAATGTGCCCCAGGCCATGAGGAAGGGACTTTAGCTTTTTTTGGTGAAATTGACATAGCCGCGTAGCGGCGGCAGCATTTAGCCGTGGGCGTGAGCCCACGGATTGGGTTATGGAAATCACAAAGCCGCGCAGCGGCGACATCGAACAGGTCGCGATGTATCAGGAGAAGCCGATGTCACCGCTACGCGGTTAAGAGGGTAGGACACACGGATTCCGTGGGCTTACGCCCACGGCTATGACGATATCGCCGCTGCGCGGCTACCCAAGTAGGAATAATCAAAAAGAACCAAAAGGGGACGCTCAAATATCGTGCCGAACACTTTTGGGTGTCCCCAGTCCCTAACCCCCCAGTCTCTCAGTCCCCATGAACCGCATACATATCATTGGTCGTAAAAACAGTGGTAAGACGACCTTGGTGGTCGATCTGGTACGCCACTTTCGCGCACTCGGATATCGAGTGGGGACGATCAAGCATACGCACCATCACCATGAGCTCGATACGCCCGGTAAGGATTCCTACCGGCATCGTCAGGCGGGAGCCATGGCCGTAGGCATTGTAGCGCCAGCAATGAATGCGATATTCTGGCCTGCCCCAAACCATGAAACGAGAGAAGAGAGAAATGAAACGGTTGAGTCGAAGGAAGTTTCAAGGGAGGCACTTGCTCCAGCATCGCCCTACGAACAATTCGACGCGCTGATGGCCGATACGGACCTGGTCTTTGTCGAAGGCGACCAGCAAGCTCAAGCCATCAAAATAGAAGTTTGGCATCGTGGCCTGAAAGAGCGACCGCTCGTCGAAGGCAACCGGTCAATCGCCCTGATCGTGACGAACGACCCGGTGCATGCCCCCGAGGTGATCCGTCGTGATGAAATGCAAAAAATTGGTAGACGCTTACTCGAATTGACCGAAGTCGACCGGAAGCGTGCGTTGGAATCTACTAGCCTGTCCATAAAAGGAAAAGTGATGAAAGAGAAACAGCAGCTCGAAGAGTTGATCGCGAAAATCGCCAGTCCTGACAGCCCGGTCGGAATGGATGCCGTTTATGTGCATGCCCTGATCCTGGATCACCTGCAACAATTGGATGAGCGTCTGGAACGTCTGGAACGGGCGGCCGGTGTCGCCGATGGTAGCTGACTTGGAGGTACTCGAGTGACTAAATATTCATTAAATGAGCGACTCGAAACACGGCCTGATTTTATGGTAGTGTTGGGCCTGTTGCCTCCCTACACGTTGGAGGATGTCAAGCGAGCTTATCTGGACAAGGCTAAAAAGGTGCATCCAGATCGCGGTGGCACGGTCGAGCGTTTTCGCCAATTGCAGGAAGCTTTTGAGAAGGCTCGGCAGTACACCGAGTTCCATAAAGATCGACGCAGTTGGATCGCCGCCAGGATGAACGAGTACATCGAAGTGCAGAATGTGGTCCAGCGACTTCAGGAGTACGGAGCCGAGGTGACCACCCATTCCAACGACTGGTTGGCAAAATCGCTGGGCGATTTTGCCCAGCTCACCGAGGCCATTGTCGCCGTGCGCCTGGTCGACTCTCCAGCCGTTGATGAGATGATCCACTTCATGGTCACCGAACCGGCCCCGCTCACACCGCTCGAACGTTTGGAATTGCCTGGATGCCAGCTTTCGGACGAAACCGTGTTGCAATTGGTCATGTTCCAGCGGCTCCAGTTCCTGGATTTGAGCCGAACTCCCATCTCGCGCCGTGCGGTTTCGGTGGCCAAAGTATTGCCGGCTTTGGAAACAGTGGTGGTCGAAGGGACTTCGTTGGGATGGTGGGCTAAGTACCGACTAAAATCTCTATTGCAGCGACATCGTGAATCGCGACCGGTGACTCCTTTTGGAGTCTAGCCGTGGGTGCTAAGGGATGACTCAAAAATAGCTTCCATATTCTCATGTCCCCTCACCCTGCCCTCTCCCCATGGGAGAGGGGATTAAGGCGAAGTTATTTTTGAGCCATCCCTAACCCGCGAGTTCCGTGTACCAAAGCCTCCGAACCGCGTAGCGGTGGCATCAATTTTTCCATGGGCATGGTTCCTTGTTCGATGTTGCCGTTACGCGGCGTTGTGGTTTTAAAACCTGGTCCTTTTGGTTCCAGGTGCCCGCGCCCAGGAGTACGAATGGCGTGGTTGGCGTGCGGCCGGTGGGACACAATACAAGCACCCTGGTTGACCTCCCACGCCCTTTGGCATCTTTCGATTCTGCTATTGAGCGTGGACAGGCCACGAAGAACCGGATTGGTCTGGAGCAATTTTGTCGACAAAACGGCCCATTCGCGGCACACCCATGCTGAGTGACAGGAAATAGGCTGGTGCTTATTGCCCCACACGCGTTTCAGGGTAACTATAATGGGAATCAGTACCTTCGACTCCGCACCCTCACCGTTTAAATCCCAATGAACCTGCGCAGTTTCTTTCAGCGTTCCCATGCCAAGGCTCAAATTCCGGCCGCCCACATGACCTGGGCGTCTCGCACCATGGCGGGGACGGTGGCCAAAACACGGCGTTTTTTAAGCCGGCAACTTTGGGCATGGCCGATTATTGCCGTGACGCTGCTGCTGGTGATCGGCTGGGCCGTCCATGGCGCGATCGCACATACCATGCAGGCCAATCTGCGTTCCCAATTGGAGACACTGCGCGATGTGGAAGTTGCCATGCTCCGCACTTGGATTGTCAGCCACCAGCAGAACGCGGCGAGTGGCGCGGGAGATTCGGAGGTTCGCCGACTGACCGTGTCGTTGCTGGAAGCTCGATCGGAAGAAACTGCCCAGCGGGAGAAACCTCGGGCTGAGAAAACCAAAACGAAAATCATTCCGACGGACAACTCCAGAATGCTTGCCAGGCAACTGGTCAAGCAATTGGGGCCTTCGATGAGCGCGCACGATTACGATTCCTTCTTTATTGCGACGCGTGAGACGGTGGTCGCCGCGATGCAGCCCGAGGCGGTCGGCATGGAAGTTCCCGAGATGCTACGTGAGACTTTGGCACGGGTGTTCGATGGCCAGACTGCGGTCATCCCTCCTTTCCCAAGCGTGTTGCCACAGCGGGATCAGTCAGGAAAAATGCGGACGGGCGTGCCGATGATGAGTGTGCTTGCGCCCATTGTCGACGATCATCTGCAACCGGTGGCCGTGCTGGGGCTGCTGATACGCCCGGAGAAGGAGTTCACTCGCATTTTGCAGTTGGGCCAGCTTGGCGCCACCGGGGAAACGTATGCCTTCAACCGCGAAGGATTGTTTCTTTCCAACAGCCGGTTCGACCGTGATCTGATTTTGTTAGGCTTGCTTCCGGACGTGGAAGGTTCCCAATCGATACTCTATCTGCTGGCTCGCGATCCGGGCGGAGATATGACCCGCGGTTTTCGCCCCAAGGTGCGGCGCAGTGAGATGCCCCTGACACGCATGGCGGAAGCCGCGGTCAGTGGACAGGCGGGAGTTGATGTGATGGGCTACAGTGACTACCGTGGCGTCAAGGTCGTTGGGGCGTGGACCTGGTTGGACGATTATGGATTTGGCGTGGCGACGGAAATTGACTTTGCCGAAGCTTACCGGCCGATGACCATCTTGAAACGCACGTTCTGGGGTTTGTTGGGGTTGTTGGCGGCCAGTTCGCTGGCCATTTTCATATTCACCGTCATGGTAGCTCGCTTACAGCGTCAGGCTCGTGAGGCGGCTATTGAAGCGCGTCAGCTTGGACAGTACAAACTCGAAGAAAAATTGGGGGCGGGAGCGATGGGCGTGGTCTACAAAGGACGCCACGCGATGTTGCGTCGTCCCACCGCCATCAAACTGTTGGATGCTGACAAGGTGACCGACCTCTCCATCAGCCGATTTGAACGCGAAGTCCAGATTACCAGCCATTTGAACCACCCCAACACGATTGCCATTTACGATTATGGCCGGACTCCCGAAGGGGTCTTTTACTATGCCATGGAATACCTCGATGGCTTGGACTTGCAGAAGTTAGTCAACACGTATGGGCCCCAGCCGGCGGGGCGTGTGATCTACATCTTGCACCAGATCTGCGGCTCCCTTTACGAAGCCCACTCGACGGGGCTGGTGCATCGCGACATCAAACCGGCCAACATCATGCTCAACCGGCGTGGAGGCGAGGGAGATGTGGTCAAGGTGCTCGACTTCGGTCTGGTAAAAGCGCGCGAAGGAGAGGACGCCAACGAGCAAGAAGACCAATCCCTGGCGGGTACGCCGCTCTACATGTCGCCTGAGGCCATCCAGTTGCCAGGGTCGGTCGATGCGTGCAGCGATCTGTATGCGTTGGGCGCGGTGGGCTATTTTCTCCTGACCGGCCATCCGGTATTCGAAGCGGACGATCTGGCCGAACTCTGCCGGCTGCATACTTCGGAGCCGCCGAAGCCACCCTCGGTCCGGTTGGGAAACCCGGTTCCTCCGGCACTGGAGAATGCCATCCTGGCTTGTCTGGAAAAGAACCGCTCCAAGCGGCCGCAAACGGCCCGAGAGCTGGCCAATCGGTTGGTTCGCTGTCCGGCGGCTGCTGAGTGGTCGGTCGATGACGCGGATGCCTGGTGGGGCCGCCATGAGCGGGGTCAGGCCAACGTAACGCCATTAGCAGATGCCGGGGGTCAATGCGATGCAACGATCTTGCATCAGTAGGTAACTCAAACTGAAAATATTTTGAACCACGAAAGAAACGAAAGGACACGAAAGAAGGGATTTTTGGCAAATTTATCAGCGAACTGTTCAGACTTGCATTTCGTGTATACACCGCTGAATTTTCGTTTATTTCGTGGTTTCTCTTTTCACTTACAGTAGGGTAAGCCGTTGGAAAACTTCGCGTTGCTCCACCAGGGCCGCGACTCGATCCTTTGGCTCGGTGCGGCATTCCAGCAGAATCCAGCCCGAATAGTGGCTGCTTTTAAACAATCGCATCAGTTCAGGATATGGGTAGTCGCCCAGGTTCATCTCTCGGACATGGACCGTATCGCCCAGGCGATCCTTGACCAGATTGAAATTGTATTCGAGTCCCCGGCCTGCCAGATCGGTGGAGTTGCTGTTCCAGCAGATGCCTGCGTTCGGATGATCGGCCACATCGAAAATGGCTTTCATGTTGGGTAGCAACTGCGTTTCATGACCATGGACTTCCACGCGGATCTTTTGCCCGTACTGAGCCCCATAGGCGGCCACTTCGTTGAGGGCGGTCCCTATTTGTTCGATGGTCCGTGCGTGGGGGATGCCCTCGGGAAATCCGTTTGGTTTGACCTTAACGCCCGAACCGCCACAATCGTGCATCAGCCGGATGTACGATTTGGCGAGCTCGATGTTGTGCTTCAGCTTGTCCGGCTCCTTGTCGTGAAACTGAGCGTTCGACCCGTAGCCGACCAGAGTCACCGGCGAGTCGGTAAATCGTTTTTTGATTTCCCGTCGTGCAGCAGGGCTTAAGGACGGCTCCACGCCATGGGCATGTTCGGTGCGCAGTTCCAGTCCCAGGACGCCGCTCTGCTGGCAATTGGCAATCAGTGTGGGTAAATCCCAATCTCGACCCCACTGGTAGGTGACCAGGCCGATTCGCATGCCTTTTTGCGTTGTCTTGCCCTCTTGTTTCGACGCAGGGGCCGCATGCAGCAGGGTTCTGTGGCTGGCTGCCGAAAGGGCGGCTGCTCCACCTACCGATTTCAAGAAATGCCTACGAGTCGAATGATTCATGGAAAGCCTCATGCACAGGAGTGGAATAGGGGATTCACCAGTATAGTCATTGTAGCGTGAAAGGCATGGAAAAAAACGGGGGTGTCCTGATACTGTTCGGCACGGCATCTGTGGCTTTAGGGGCTGCGCATTATTAACTGTCGCATTTATTTCCATCGAGAAAACCCCCGGCTTTGCCGGGGGACTGGCAGAGTTTGACGGTTCCGTAGTGATATTGTTCGTACTCGTACTCGAATGGAATCATTGCATGCAACAGAAACAAGAGGCCATGGGTATTGATGATGACCGATCTTGCCTTCCAGTTGGGTTCGAGTACGAGTACCGCTTTGCTGAGTACGA
>JAJRWS010000088.1 GCA_024276705.1 Planctomycetota bacterium
CTACTCTATTAGCGTTTATTCGCGGTTCCCTTTGTGACTTGACTTAGCGCAGTCGTACTAAATCCCTTGTCCCCTAAATCCCGTGTATAATTAACCAAAGAAATCTGTTCCAGAGAAACTATGCCGAGGCGACGGCGAGGATGAAATTCAGTCAACTTTTTAGTGGGGCGCAGGCGAAAACCGGCAAAGTCCCCGCTTTACCTAGGCATTCACGGATGATCGAGCGTGACACGCTCGGCATACTACTCGGCACGCTTGGCGGCGTGCTGGTCAGTCTCGTCTTGCTGTGGACTGCCGATCTGCAGATGTTTGGGCTATTCTCTATCTGCCTTTGAAGCGGAACCAAACCTGGCTGCGAAGCGCAACCATTTTCATGGTTGCTTTAACGGTTTTTTACCTGGACATTGATCTGCTGTGGCAATTATCCAGTCACGAAATCAGCCTGGTCGGCCGCATTGCCCTGGCAACGGGGATCCTGGCCTCCTGTGGTACGCTTGCAATCGTTGTCCTTGCCATACTCAACCGCCTTGGTGCAACGGACTGTGCGGTTCACGAGATCGACAGCCTGACCGTCTACTGCCCAAAATGTGGCAAGAAACAAAAAATGCCACTGGAGAATGCCTCTTGTGCTCACTGCGGGCTGATGGTCCAGATCCGAGTCACGGAAAAGAACCTGGATATTTCCAACGACCCGGCTTCCGGCAGCACGAATTCCTCTGTGCATGATATTTATTCAAACTAGAAATACCCGTTCTACCATGGCTTGCGAAGGGAGTTGACCTCTAACCTTTCTGTGCGCCAGACGATGAATTCGACGCAATTTCGGAGCTGCCGTTCAATCCGTCGGTGTGTCACACCTCCATCTCCAACCGCAGGTGGATAAGTCCCGTTACGTGGCCCAAAATCACAGGCAATCCAAGTGCGAATAGCACCAAAGAAACAGGCTCCGGCACAACTTGCACGGGAGCGTTTGCTTCTACAACTGAGTTGTACGGACCACCTGACCCAGTACCTATCTTGGAATTATTGGTCGTTGGACCAAAAATAGGGGGTAATTCAATGAGACTTGCGAATTGAAAAGTATCTTGTGGTACAGCTACTGACGAACTGATTTCAATAGTAGCACCAAAACGCTCGAAGTTGCCGCCGAAGAACAGGAAATCTAATGGAATGATGCCGTCATCTGTAAAATCAAGCACTCCTTCATCGATGTAAGTAGCATCTTGGCCGTTGAGTAGGAGTCGCACTTGCTCAACCTGAAACACTGCAAACTGCACATCTGGATCAGGTTGTAGGTCTGTGGCATTTCTTAAAACCGTAATTTGCATTTCAAACGGCTCGCCGTCAGCCCCGAGTTGCCACGGGTCTTCTGTCCCAGACGGCTCTAAATGACCTTCCCATAAATACGTAATTTGGTTTGCGTGAGCCAGCAGCTCGCATGACGAAAACCACGACGCGAAAACAAGCACGGTAACCAAGGGCAGGGGATTGAGTGTCTTCATTAATCCAGCCTCAATGTGAAATTTGAGAACAATCGTCCTGTAGTGTACTGTTTACAAGAGCTGGACGGGTCCCCCAAATTCTGAATGTCTCAAGAGGTAATCGTTCACAGGCCGTAGATACGATGCTACGTTAATAGCATATCCAACGGCAGTTGGAGACGCGTCGGCGTGAAACGTCGAAGCAGAAAATGATTGGCACGGCACCCTTTGTTTGTCTCCATCTGCATGCACTTTCGCCCGAAGGGTGCAGTTGACTGCTCAGGACACCGGGAGTAGCATACCGTGAGGGTGTTTCCTGCGTCTCATGTATGTTGCAACGATGAACCGCCATTTACAGCACATCACCGCTGTCCTCCTCTTGGGCATTTACGGTCTGGTCGTTTCGGTCAGCGGCGCATTTCATTCGCACCCACTCCCCGCACACCCATACTGCACGGCGGGTCACTCATGCTGCACGGCGGGTCAGGGAGACCATGCTCAAGAATCTTCGTGCCTGGCTCACGATCACGACAATCCAGCCGGCAGCTCGCTCGAGGAGGATTGTTGTGATGCGAGGGTCTTCGACGCTCACCCTTTAGGGACTTGCTTGCATGGGGGTGAGTGTGCGGTCTGCGCATTTCTCGCTCAGAAACCCGTGCAGACCACTCCGGCAGTTGAGGCAAACTGCACGTACCTGGCCCAGGCTCTTGTGCATGCAAGAGCCCTCGATCGCGTTGAAAAGCCCTTCTCTGCAACTTGGAGCCGGGGACCGCCTCCGATCGTCTGAGCATTCCGGAAGAGGCCTGACGATCTGACCCAATTCGCGAATCTCCATCGCCATGGGTACGCCCGCCGGCAAGTTCTGTTGGCGACTCGAAACGGCCCCGACCCAATGCCCGTGATGTACGTCCGGCATGTAACCGCTGCAGTGCGCCAAGGATCACGATGCGTTTCATGCATCCTTGGCCCTCGTCACGGAAGCCGACTGGCCGCTGCCGACCTGTCCCGTACACCTTGCCGCATGCATCTACTGGCGTGCGTTTTCGTCAGCATCTTGCCCCAGGCTCCCAGTCCGTCCTTGAGCAGACGAACGAGCCCTGAAGTCGACGGGCAAATACCTGCCCCATCATCACTTCCAGGCATCCACCATTTCTTTGCAAGAGAAAGAAAGTTCCATGCGACGCAAAGCCTTTACCCTGGTTGAGCTCCTGGTGGTCATCGCGATCATTGGAATGCTGATCGCACTCTTACTGCCGGCCGTGCAAGCGGCCCGCGAGGCGGCGAGGCGAATGTCCTGCACCAATAACATGAAGCAGATCGGACTCAGTTTGCACATGTACCACGACACCTTCAAGACGCTCCCCGCGGGTTGGCAAGGTTACGACCCGAGCAACGGCCAGCCGCACTGGTTTGGCTTGCCGGGATGGGCCTGGAGTGCAAGCATCCTTCCTTACATGGAGCAGACCGCGGTCCACGACAATCTGATTCATTTCGACCACGCTATTGCGGACCCCGTTAACGACGAGGTTCGGGTGGCCGGGATTCCAATCTTTCGCTGCCCGACGGATATTGGGGAACCGACTTTCAATCTTCAGGGAGGTGGCCCTGCGGTTGGCGCCGGCGTGACCTTCCCGATCACGATAGCCACCGGCAACTACATCGGCGTTTTCGGTACGGTCGATTTCCACCATCTCTGCAATCCCAGCAGCCCGGACTTTAACGGCTGCGAAGGAAATGGCACCTTCTTTCTCAATCGTCCGATTCGATTCTCTGATATTCAAGACGGACTGAGCAACACCCTGATCGTGGGTGAGCGGAGTTCCAAGTGGGCCCCCTCGACCTGGGTCGGCGTGGTAACAGGAGGCCAGCACGCTGTCGCCCGGGTTGCCGGCGTTGCCAGCTACCCCCCAAATTCTGAGGAAACTCCCATTGAGTATTTCCACAATTTCAGCAGTTTCCATCCGGTCGGAACCAACTTTCTTTTGGGAGACGGCTCCGTAAAGCTGATTTCAGAATCGATCGATGAAAAAACGTTCCATGCCCTGACAACCCGTAGCGCCGAAGACCTCGTTGATGAGTACTGACGATTCAAGAGGAGTAATTGGGCACGAAGCAATTGGAGACAGAAGCATGGCCGTGGTCATGAGCCTGCATGCTCGGGCTGCGGATTCGCCGCGGCAATCCGTGCTCGACGGCCGCGAAGTTGGCTGGGGCTGCTGCTGCCGAATAGGGCTCCCTGTACCCGCTGGGCCGTCTTCTCGGGACCGTTGTTGTTGCTAGTATTGGCAACGGCGCTGGCCGGCAGAGAGAGCGCTGGGGGGCGGGGAGGGAGCTGGCGCCACCAGCGCTCGGCCGGCTCCTCGCCACGACCGGTCAACCGTCCGGCCAGGATCACCAGCAACAGCACATCCGCGGCGCAATAACGGATCAACTGATCGCGGGCAGCCCGATCGTGGTTGGCCTGCCAGGCCAACCACAACTCGACCGCGAACTGGCCGTCGGCGTCCGCCAAATCGGCCGGGCGGTGGATGGCCATCTGGCTGGCGATTTCCTTCAAGCCACCCCGATAGCCCTGGTGGTAGCAACTCCAGCGTAAATCGAGATGCCCGCAACCGAGCGCCGGGATATGAAACGCGTCGAGCACCCGGGGCACATCGAACGTGCTGCCATTGAAAGAGACCAGCAGCGTGACCTCTTCGAGCAACGTCAGGAAGTCATCCAGGTTTTCATGCTCGACGAAAGTCCGCAGACGGCCCTGATGCCAACAGACGATCGTCGTGATCGGCGCGCCGTGGTGGAGCCCTTCGGTTTCGATGTCGAAGAACGTGGCCTGGTCGAAATAGTGGTGCAATATCCGCCACCGGTCCCGTGGGGTGAAACAGGCAAGAAAATAGTCGAGGTTATCTTCCGCCAGAGCGGCCTGGCAACGGCCGCATTCCGCGATCAATTCGGTACGGCAAGCGGCGGGGATCCGGTCCTGAGAGGCCAACACATCCGACCAGGTCCGCATGCCTTCAGCGTGTAACATGGCCAGGCGCGCCGGGCCAATGCCCGGGCAGTGCTGCAGTGCCTCGGTGATCAATGGATTCGTGCTCGCTTTTCCTTGAGGATCCGGCCTGCTTTCGCCAGGCGTTGCTGCAGGCGTTCCCGCTCGGCATCGACCGCGGGAGGGACCAGCGCGGGTGGCGACATCAGTTCGTACGAAGTAACCTCGGGGGGTTCGATCCGGCCATGGATCAAGGCTATCAACAAGCTTCGCGTGCAGGCAACCGCTGCATTCGACTCAACCAGCAGTTGTTCGAGCTGCTGGTCTTCGATGCCCGAGGGGAGGGCGGTTACGCACGCCGGGCAACCCGCCTCGCATGCACACCCGTCGATAACCTCCAGGCAAAGCCTGAGCGCGTCACCCAGAACTTCGAAAATTTTCTCGGCGTAGCCCACTCCGCCCTCCACCGTGTCGTACAAATAGAGGGCGCTCTCCCAGCCGTCGTCGGCCTGCTCGTGCAGGGCGACATCGGTTTCGATGTCCCGAACGTCGCCCAGGCAAAGGCTCGGAGCAGTTCGCCGCAGCAGGTAACCGAGCCCGTGCAGGGCCGCGCCCACATGCCGCTTATCTTGCTCCGCGACCGTGTCGCGCCACGTCAGGGGCAGATGCAGGCTGAAGCCGGTCGTGTCGTACACGAACGGTTCCAGCGTAATGGGCCCATAGCCGATATTCTCGAGCGTCCGCTCACGAATCTTTTTGTAGAGCTTTGGCTGCCGGTTGACATTGACATAGCCAAATTCGAGCGCGGCGTCGTGCAGCGTTGCCTGGTCGAGCGAATCGGTCAGCGCAACCCGGCTCTCCCAGACCGCCTCGGTGTAATAATCGACCTCAACCGGTTCGACTCGGCAAAGCTTTTTTTCCAGGTCCAATTCCAGCGACATGTAGCGGCAGCCCAAGTGCTGGTAGATGGCATCCTTGTAAAGGGTGCCCCGGGCCCCGATTGGGTCGAGCTCACCGATGACTTCGGAGCCA
>JAJRWS010000089.1 GCA_024276705.1 Planctomycetota bacterium
GTCCAGGTGTACGCCAGGCTGGCTTGTGGCCGCTTGCGGAGGGCGATCGTTGCAAAGCGTATTCGTCGCAGGGTTGCATTCGGTCAGGACTTGAAATAGGGATTGCCAGCCAGCCACCGTACTGAAAGGGAATGGGAGCATTTTGCAATAATCAGCACTTTGAACCGTCGGGTTTAGCTTGGGGTGTAGAGCAGGTTCGTTTTTTACAAGTCGCCGTGCACCGGCAGCATGCGCAGGGGCCATGATGAAAAGGCGAGCCTCCTGGTCCCAGTCGTAAAAAAGGTGAGATCGGATTCAAGAGTACGCCTGAGCAAGAGACCCACCACCAACGCCAGGCGGTGGGTCTCTCGGTCCGCGGCTACCCGATCCGCTTGGCCACCTCAATTCCCTTGGCGATGTCCCGCTCCGCGTAGACCTGGGTGACGTTGGCTTGGGAATGGCCGAGGATCACCTGAGCTGCTTCCAGGCCGAACTCACGACGGATCTCGGTGGCTGCCGTGTGCCGAAGTCGGTTGGGGCTCCAGCGGTGCTCCGATTGCCACTGGCGCAGCTCAGCTTTCTGCTGGACAGTCCACTCTCTTGCCTTCAGCTTCGACAACTCGGGGTGTAGGAAGGCCTTGTCACAGGCGCGGTGGATGGCCCGGCGATAGCTGTTGGTGGTGTACTTGGAGCCCGGCTTCTTCTTGGGCTTTCGCTTCACGTTGGACCCCGGACATTGCCGCAGGAAAGGGGTGTTTTGCGGTTGGCTTCCTGTTCAGCCAGCCGCTTGGCTTCCGAGTCGCAGGGCCGGAAGCAGTGTGATTGGGCGTCTCGTGCCAAATATCGCAGTAGCACCCCCTGAGCCTTGGGTCCGGCTAAGATTGTCCGATCCCGGTTGTGATGTTCGGTCTTGTGAGAATCTGGACAGTACCGCCACACGTCTCCAGTGCGATCCAAGTCGCATGATCGTAGGCTACAAACTTCGGCAGGTCGGCACCCTGTCAGCCGCTGGAATTGGATCATATCGGCGGGGATGGCGGGCAGGTGTTCAACAGTGGCGTTGTCCACTGGATGTACAGGGGCTGTTTCTCGGGCCTCAGAGCGGCCCTTCCGCAACCCTGTAACAGTTGCCAAGGTTCGTGAGACTGTTTCGGGGACCAGCTCCTCTGCAACGGCCCACTTGTACATGCGGCAGATTATCGCCACCAGTTTATTCACATAGTCGCGGCTCAGCCCGGTATCAACCATGCGTTGCCGTACCGCCTTCAAGGCTAGCGGTCCGAACTCCACAGCGGGTGTTCTACCGTAACGATCCTTGAGGAACCTACAGGCTGCCTTGATGCTGTCGGTGGTCCCAGTAGGCTGGCCGTTCTTGACGTAGTAGCCTTTAGAGTAATGTCCAATATCGGGCTATCAATTCTGTGATGGTCAAGCCGTCTTGAGGATTGACAGTGGTGTGCCTTCCGGCGGTGATCGTCGAGTACAAGAGACTGTGTAAACAGTTGAAACGTATGGAGGCTATTGCCGTAGGTGTGAAGGGCAACAAGGTGTACCCCTTGTTCAACCAGGTGAGATCATTGTCCGGTCGCCTCTCGTCGTCGGGTCCAAATCTGTTTGAGGAGGATGGGCTGGGCTCACTGAAAACTTGTATCGGTGCCGTGTTGCGAGACTTCTTTCCCGACCGGAAAATGGCGATGGATTGTCTCGAAGCTGAGAGCAAAGACGGACATCTCAAGTCAGACCGATGCGGACAACGCGGCAACAAGTTTATGACGAAACACGCCACAATGAAGGGGTTGGGTCATGACGAGTTCCTGTTGTCCGTTGTCTATGGGGAGTCGGGCCCAGCAATATCACGGCGGTTCGCACTCGAACGGATGGAAGTCGATTCCGCTTGCCACGATCTGAAAGTGCGGTACAACAGGTTGTTTGAATGGCTCTCGCGATTTCATGAAGAGACAGTAAGGCACGGGTATGCCACTGGGCGTAAGGGACGCAAGTACCTTGCCGGACTGAGGAGTTCGAACATCACAAAACGAAAGGAAGCTGCGCGTGCATCTGTGCGTTGGCTCATCGAGTAGTATCAGAGATATTGTTACTATTTTACCACAGTCCTGCTAGTCCTTCCCCGGCAGGGGGTACGGGCATGAACTGACCTGCAATCACACATATTACCGGCCCAATCTGCAAACTCTCTCAGTAGTAAAGAGGGTTATGAATTTTCCACCCACTTCGCAGCTATGGTGGGGTTTGGTAGACTCATACCGTGCGAAATTCGTCCACTCCAGCTCCCTGAAATGGGGAAACCACGTACCCAAACTAAACGAGTAGCTACGGATTAAAAACAGAGCTGAGTACCTGTGTATTTGCCAAAATATCCTCCGCAATTGGGAGGCCACCGGCAAGCTACGGGTGCTTCTTCACTCTTTACACCATGGCCGACTGAACGACCAAGCCTACCCCGACCAACTCCTCGCGCACTAAGAATCCGGCATGAGCATTTCGCTTCCACAACTCGACACGTTGATCAACTCCGACGAAGGCGAGCACCTGGAGTTCAAGGAAGCAAAGCAGAACTTCCACTTTGAAACGTTGGTCAAGTATTGTGCCGCTTTGGCCAACGAGGGTGGCGGTCATATGATTCTCGGCGTCACGGACAAGAAACCTCGAAGGGTCGTCGGCAGCCAAGCTTTCTCGCAGCTTCGCCGCACCAAAGCCGGCATCATCGAAAGACTTCGGCTCCGAGTCGACGTCGACGAAATCGCACACCCCGACGGGCGCGTCCTGGTATTTTCCGTGCCATCCCGTCCTCTCGGTGTTCCGGTCGCTTACCGGGGAGCCAACTGGATGCGTCGTGACCAGGACCTGGTGCCGATGACGAATGACATGCTCCAACGCATCTTTGACGAGGCCAGCCCCGATTATTCGGCGGAGATCTGCGAAAAGGCGACGTTGGCCGAACTCGATCCAGCTGCGATCGAGGACTTCCGCTGTCGCTGGATTGCGAAATCTGGCAATCAGTCGTTAGCCGGACTCTCTCAAGAACAACTACTACGCGATGCCGAGTTGATCGACAATAGGGGCGTTACCTTTGCGGCTTTGATCCTCTTGGGAGAGCATTGTGCCTTGGGCCGCCATCTGGCTCAATCAGAAATGGTATTCGAGTACCGCGGAACGGAGACCGCTGGACCAGCCAACCAGCGCGACGAGTTTCGGGAGGGTTTTTTTCTCTTCTATGACCGACTATGGGAGACAATCAACCTGCGCAACGACCTCCAGCATTACCAGGATGGCCTGTTCATGCTGGACGTGCCCACGTTCAGCGAAGGAGCTATGCGGGAGGCGATTCTGAACGCGGTCAGCCACCGCGACTATCGCCATCCCGGTTCGATCTTCATTCGCCAGTTTTCACAGCGTATCGAGATTGTCAGTCCCGGCGGATTTCCTCCCGGCATCACAATCGACAACATTCTCTACCGCCAGAATCCGCGCAATCGACGTATTGCCGAGACATTCGGTCGTTGCGGCCTGGTTGAACGAGCCGGCCAGGGCGCAAATCGGATGTTCGAAGAGACCATCCGACAGGGAAAACGTCTGCCAGACTTCAAACACACGGACCAGCACCAGGTGTCGCTAACGTTTCATGGGCAAATCCAGGCTCCGGAATTTTTACGTTTTTTGAAACGAGTCAGTCCTGAGCGGGACGCAGATTTCACGACCGAAGACTTGGTGGTTTTGGACTTGGTGCATCGTGAACAATCCATACCGGAGGAATTGCGGGATCATGTGCGGTTGCTTGTTGACGAGGGAATTGTCGAGCGGATTGGCCGTGGTCGGGGCGTCCGTTATTTGATATCTCGCAAGTTCTATGAATTGAGAGGTGAAACCGGTGAGCACACGCGAAAGCTTGGCCTTGATCGAGATCAGAACAAAACGCTACTGCTTAACCACATACGTCGAGGTAGTTCCCATGGAACGCCACTTCGTGAACTGAAACAGGTGTTACCCAACTTATCAGATGATCAGATTCGTCATTTGTTAAGAGAACTGAGAGAAGCAGAGATTGTCCGTTTGCAGGGCAAGGGGCCGGCCAGCCGTTGGTTCGTTTGTGAGGAATAGGTGAATCTATTGCCGCATTCCGCCGCATTCCCCCGCAGTTTTTGCCGCATCTGCACTGCCCGAATGATCGTAACATACTATTACGATTCGATTTACGGAAGCAGGCCACATTGTCGGCATTGCCGTATTTCGCCGCATTTTGGCCAATACCAATGCTGATTATATCATGCACGAGGAACCATGAGGTCATAGCCACGACGGTCAAGCCATCAACGGTCGCTTATTAACCGTCCCGACCCTGCAGCAATGGAAAACAGCTGTGATTCCTAGCCGGTGACGCTAGTGTTCATTGCATTTCGGGCAGCAACCCTTCCTCCGACTTAAATCGCTATGGGTCAACACTTTGGTAAGCCCATACAGAAACCTGAAAGCGGCGTGACCTCGCGCACTACCACAAAACGAACACGAGAAAACCACCTTGAAAATCAATAAACCAGTGGGCGATACGGGACTCGAACCTGTGACCCCTAGCTTGTCGAGCTAGTGCTCTAACCAACTGAGCTAATCGCCCTCTTCGCTTACCGCGTCCGGACTGCCTTTCTCATTGCCGTGACGCGCGCTGCTATGCATGCGCGGGCAAGTACCAGCGAGCTATCGAACCGTCAGAGGCCAATAACCCAGGACGCTAAGCGTAAGCCCCCCAGTCTATCAAACGCCAGGCACTTTTGGTAGGGGGCCGTTTTCGGCGATGGGGGGACAAAATAACGTGAAAATACAATCTCGCTATAGGGGGATATTGGAAAAATGGAATGATGGAATGATGCGTTACTTGTGTACATTTGCCTGCTTTCCAATATTCCAATATTCCAATATTCCATCATTCCCGAATCACGCAGGAAACACCCATAGCATGATAAATTTCCATCCGTGCTGGTGGTTTACGGACGGCGATTAAAACAAGGCAGTTTAGGTAGCCTAGAAAGGGGATTTGCAACCCATTGCCATCTTCGCGTCGCTCCCAGATTACCTCTTGCCCCCAACAGACAGATGAATGAGCCGCAGGGGACGAGCAAGAAGTGCTGGCACTCAAAAACGCAGAAATAAAAAATGTCAATTCTATGGCCTTCTCCGGCTTGTAAGATCGTGCGGTTTGCGTTCTATTCTCGCTATAGGTTCACTACCAGGACCCCCCCCCCAGTGGAATAACGTGGAGATTTCCTTGCTCCGGCAATCTGGTCCGCGTACGCGATGCGTTGACGGAGCATGCATCCATTCAGTTAGGCCTTCCGATGCGGATAATTAGTCGGCAATTTGTTACTTACGGTGAGCTGCTCTGCTTTCTGCTGGCCTGGATCGTTGGTCTGGTGGTAGTTTTTGCAGATGGTAGAGTTGCCGAATTGGTGCCAGGGAACAACCTGGCGGCAACCAATAGCCCCACCGTGGGCGATTTTTCCAATGGGCATACTGCCTTGGAATAATCACTGCCTTGGAATCAACGCCGCTCATCCCGAAACTATCACGAGTGCGGGCTGATCGCGCTGGGCACAGGTGCGCAAGACTCTGGTGCCTTTACTCGTTGCCAATTTCGTCCCGTGAATCACCGGACTTGCGCCGACGCAAGTAGAGCTTGATGGGCACCTCTTCGAAATGCAACTGGTCGCGAACTGCCCCCAGCAGATAACGCTGATAAGGCCGGGTTAAAGATTGAGGGTTGTTGCAAAACAACACAATCGTGGGCGGCTGA
>JAJRWS010000090.1 GCA_024276705.1 Planctomycetota bacterium
ATACGCGGCTGGGAGCCCAAGTCTGGCAAGCTTATCTGAACTTTCGGTTGCTTCGTACGAAAACAGAAAACGGCCCTCTCCTGCCGAATCGAGCCTAGCAACCAGGTTTGCAACCAGACACGCTCGAGGATCGTTTGATCTTGTTGCCGCGGCGGGTCGATCTGCACGACCAGAGGCAGCCACGGTACCGCTTCGCGGCAGGTCAGCATGAGGTGGGATTCGGTACCTGCCGATGCGGTTCCATGGCCGGAACCTTCTTCTGCAATCTCCGTGGAATTCCCTTCCGGAGAGAGGGAAAATGGGACGTTATCCAGATTCGGCCGCAGGGAGGCGCGTAAACCTGCCGACGTAATCACTTGAATTCGGCAGGTCGTCACTGCTTCCCTTGGTTCCACCAGCGGCACTTGCAGCGGTACTGGAGTTTCGACTTGCCAGGGCCCGGAAGCGAGACGGTAAGTCGCCACCACCTCAAAATGCCCTTCCATGGCATGTGGCAATTCCAACAAAATATTCCCGGATTGCTGGGAAGCATTCATCTCATTGGCTGGCTCACCTGGAGTGGGAAGAACGTTTAATGGTTTGCCTTGGAACGTAAAGGACGGCTTCTCCTTCTGCAGAGCCGGTGGAACCTTCAAGACTAACTCCGTGATCGGTTGGTAGTCGACCCGATAACGTAATTTTTGGGTCACCTCCGTCATCGCTTGATCGATCCGCACCTGAGCTTCCATTTCAATCGCCACTTGTCGTTCGCGTACGGTTACTTCAGCACGAAACTCAGCACGTGGCTTGAACAGTCGAAAAAACAAGGGCGCGGACTGAAGTCCTGCCGGACTTATCGCGGAACCGGCGTCATCCGCCTCGTCGCCACCCGTGGACAGATTCGCGAATGCGTAATCACGGGGAACGGTCGACCGAGGCACCAAGCCTATCAATTGGTTACTTTGTGGAGCCACCAGCAAGGATGGCCTGGCTCGTACGCTAAAATTCCCTGGTAACACAAAAGCTCCCAGTGGCACCGGAAGCGGCCAACGCGATGCCCCCTGCTTTGCCTGCCGTCGAGCGCTGAAGTGAATTTTGATTTGCCGTGAATCGGATTTCAACACGCGCAGGACAAGAAGCCCCTGATTGGTTTCAAAAGAGCGGTTCCGATCGACAGCCCCTCCCGATTCGAGTGGTTCGTCGGTCAATTTCCAACCCCGCATGTCAATTCGTAATCGATACGGTCTGGCTCCGGTATACTGATAATCCAATTGCACGCGTAACGTCGAGTTTCCCTCCGCCAGTTCCAGTTCGTAATTTGGCTTTACACGTATCTGAGATTCCTGGACAACCGTGTGCAGTCGCAGTTGCCAACGTGAACGGGCATGAGAAAAGGCTGCCATGAGTGTCTGCTGGCGCATGCTTTCCGGTAAATCCTTGACATCAATTTGACGTATCGGGCCCTCCAAATCAAAATATCCTTGCAACTGCTCATCCAAATTCAGCGACACATACCCTGATTGGCGCACAGCTCCCACCAACTCAAATCCTGAAAGATCCACCGACCTCTCCGAATGGTCGCCGTCAAAAAATCGTTCCGCAACCAGACGGATAGCAGCCGGCCTCTGGCGCCCCGGGCGAAGACGCACTTCCACCACTTTTCTTTCCAGTGGCAAAGCCTCTTCCCGCGACAGGGCCTCTTCCCGCGACAGGGCCCCTTCTCGCAACGGGGCCTCTTCCCGCGCCAAGGCATGCATGAACAGACTACTCAGAGTACTATTGATCGAATCATGGATCGTATTATCCATGAAAGGAACCAGCTCATAATCGGGAGATGAAGTCTCATTCACCAGTTGGCAACCAGGAGGCAAACGGATCAGGAAACGATCCATTTCAGCATGAATCTCCGCCCTCGGTCGACTCGATGCCAACAGATGTTCCAAATGCAGAAGGGCATCGTACCGCACTCCTTGCAAGTCGACTTTCACCGTAACTTCGTCTTTGACCAGTGCCAGCGATCGAGTTCCTTGCGCCAGCGGCACAGGCGTGCGCCAATGCAAATCGCACTCTCCCAGCATTCCCGCCACCAGAAATTCGGTACCGCCCGCTGGTAAAACTTTGGTCGTCAGCAAATGGCCGTGAGGCACTTGCCCTCGGGCCTGGGACTCGGGGACATGCAGCTTGAGTGTGGATTTTACCGCTCCGGGCAATGCCAACTGCAAACGAAAATCTCCACCGACCAGCGTCAAGGGGACGACTCCTTCGATTCGTATCGTACGATCTTTCCCCCGATGACCCGGTTCCTCTTGCAGGCCCTGGAACCAGGCCACGTAGCCCTTGCGAT
This sequence comes from Planctomycetota bacterium, assembly GCA_024276705.1. Classification (GTDB taxonomy): domain Bacteria; phylum Planctomycetota; class Planctomycetia; order Pirellulales; family Lacipirellulaceae; genus JAJRWS01. The sequence continues at coordinate 2,324 of JAJRWS010000090.1, forward strand.
CGGAATCGAACATCAGCAGTTCACGCCGATTCCGAACAGCAGCATCATCTTCCCGATTCGATTCGTCGCCCCGCAAGCTGTAACGTTCCAGAATGAGTGTCCCCAGCTGCAGCAGCACCTCAAAAGGTTGCTTGCTTTGCACTTGCAATTGCACGGTAATTCGCAACCGTGCATAGGCGTCCTGCGATGCGGGCCGAACCACCTGGCCCTCGAGACTTACGGATTGCACGGCATAGGCGGGTGGCAAAGCGGGGCTTACCCCCAACTGACGCGCTCGCCATGCAGCAAGAAAATCTTCGTACTGAAAACCCAATACTTTCCGCAATTTACCTGTTTGATCCGGTAATAGATAAACATCCGGACCCGAGATGGCTGCCGGGTGAGCTTCTCCTGACCTGGCATCCGACTTGAGTTTGCCGAAATCGAAATCGCCGGCGCGACAGACCCCGAGCAGGCATGACCACAAAACCAACCCTGGGAAAAAATGCCGCAACACGTTGCTTCTCAATTGAAAGTAAGGGGGTACCAACATGGCAAAAAGTCTACCACCTGGGAAAACCCTGGCACTTGCGACACCTGGGGGGCTCTGGAGCGACTTACCGTCACATGGAACACCCACGGCAGAAAAAGCACGCAGCGAAAAGGTCTGTCTCGCTCACAACCCGCCCAAGCAGCCCCGCTCCGCAAACAACTGGGTAAGAATTGCGGGTGAGCCCACACTTGCTATTTTAAACAGCAATCGACACGGCTGAAAGCGTTACGGCAATCAATCGGCGCAGAATTCCAGGAGTGTCAAGTTACTCCAAATTCTCCGGCACTTTTTCGTCAGAAAATGGCAGGTGCGATACCATTCCATTGCCGCCATAACCTGTTACCAGGCAACCAATAACGCCAACTTCCCGGCTTCCTCCTGGGCTCAGGGCAGCGACCCATGGAAAAAAGAATTTCACAATTTACTGGACATTTTCGCTGGAATGAGTATTATCATGGTTGGATGGGAGTTTGGGTGCCTCGTGGCTACCAGACAGTACCGGTTGCGATTGCAGCAGGTGGTTGCCTGATATCTATTATCCCCCCCACTGTAGACACTTGGCCTCTTCTCTGTTCCGGCCCCGCCGTAACACTTTGGTGTTCGGCGGGGTTTTTTTGTACCCTGGCTTTTTTGTATCACAGGGGGGTTTTTGTACCACAGGGCCATCTCATGTGCCTCACATCGCAATCGCCGGCAGATTCACCTTGGCAAATCAAAGGTTCCCAGGCACTCTGGAAGGCAGCGTCTCTGGAAACACGAATAGAGATCGACAAGCCGCAGCAGGGAATTGGCCCGCTTTGCTACCAGGGGATGATGCTGCCAGGCAGCATGCTGGGAATCCGCGTCCGGGCCGAAGATGAGGATCACAATTGGGTCCTGCAAATGGCCTACTCGCGCGGCAACGACCTGCTGGCAACCTATCAAAACGAGGCCTGCCCCCAGAATACTCTGCAGTTGAATTGGCAAATTTCTCCCGCAGTCGCCGGCGAGTCGCTCCTGCAAATGAATGTCGTCATTTCCATGCATACCGAATCGCTAGAATCTTTTCCACGTCTCACCGCCAAAACAGAACTGACGTGCGACCTGTTGCAATACGTAGTCGTCCCGCAGGTCGACGTACCGGACACCATCCGGTCTAAAACTACAGCTGACCAGACATTGCGAGATTCTCCCGATCGGGCCCAGCAATCTTCGGTCGGACCACCGGAACGAATACAAGATGCGGATTGTCCAGGCGGTGCGGTTTACCGATTGCGAGATCTACCCTGGAGCTATGCCGAAATGGTTTATCCAGCGGATTTCGGCCACTGGCAGGGAATTCAGACCACTCGTATACGTAGCCATGAGGACCCTGGCGGTCGCGGCTGGATCTCGCGCTGGGACTTGAGCAATGGGCTGCTGGAAAAAGGTGTCATCCGCCGCCAGCAACTGCGTGCGCTGCTTCTCCCCAGACAAAACGATCTGTCTCACGCGCGTCGCGCTTTGGAAAAATTTGCCCTGGAAAAGCCGCGACTCACGAGTTGAAATCAACGCGAATGCCTGGTCGCAGCCGTACTTTTTATCGGGCTTGTCTTCTCTTTCGACTCCGCGGCTCCGTTTGCCGGAGGCGTGCTGTCAGGAAACAACGGTTTGCACGCAGAGTTTTTAATCTGGGCCAAATCCAGCATTTCGGCGATACCCGCTTTTACCAATTCTGGACCACAGACGTAACGGCCCGGGTTGATCCACTCTTGCATGGTTTGTTGCGAAACGCCAAGAAGGTCGGCCAGTAGATTGTCCATGTCTTTTTCCAGCTGGCCAAAGTGGCGGGCCCATTCCGCGGCCTCCGCCAGGCCAACATTCTCCTCGCTCTGCCAACGCATGGGATGGAAAAGTAATACACTGCAAGGAGTCACCAGCCGCCGTTCACAGGCGGCAAAGGGCCACAGCGCGGCAGACGAACATTCGCCCGTTACGATCCCCGTCGCCTGCAAACCCCGCAAACGTATGAGTGTCATCAACGACATCGCACAATAGGGGCTCCCGCCCGGTGAGTCAAAATAAATCGTACATCGACCGCCTGGTTCCACATCAAGTAATTGCCCTGTCAGTTCCGACTCATTCTCGGTGAGATCGCCAACAATCGCCAATTCGGGAATCGGGCTATTCGAGTCCTGGTTCATCTTCGTTTTGCTCTTAATGAGGGGGAAAACATGGTTCGCTAAGAATTCGATTGTCCGTACTTCCAAATTGCCGCTTAGCGCTACGTGGAGCAGGGCGATAAGCCGCCCGAGAACCGACGCTTTTGGCGGCTAGCACTTTGCTCGGGTCGGCTTCATCGGCCATTCTTGGAACCACTGATTGTAGGAAATTTTAACCAAAACCGCCAGATTTACATCATGAAAGTGTATCTCACCTGTTGGGAGATGGCCTCTTAGGACGATTTCCGGCACGCTTTGCCTATGCTTTCCAGCGTAACTACCCGGAAGGAAAAGCCCGCGGCCCCTCCCCATCAGATGGCAAAATAATCGCATTCCCTCGACTCATTGTGCCATCTGGAAGGGTCATGACGGCAGGTGGCCATGCCCTTTGCCGTTTGCGGCCTCGGGTCAAAAACGGCTATGATTCATCTTTTCCTGGCCCCTTTGCACCCCATCATAACCGTACCGTATGGGATATTGCAGCCTGAAACAGTGCGTCGACGATCTGCAGCGAACTGGGCAGCTGGTCCAGATCGACCAGCCGATCGATGCTCATTTGGAAGCTGCGGCAATCCATCGCCGAGTCCATGCGGCGGGAGGGCCGGCCATCTTCTATGCCCAGGTATGCGGTTGCCCTTTTCCGATGGTCAGCAACCTGTTTGGCACGATAGACCGCATGCGATTCCTCTTCCGCGACTCGCTGGAAGGCATGCGTCAATTGATCGAGCTACGGAGCGACCCCCAGTCCCTTGCCCGCACCCCATGGCATTACCTGGGCACGGCTCGCTCGGCGTGGGCCATGCGGCCACGGCGAGTGAAACGAGGACCCATCCTGGAGGGCCGAACCACCCTGGATCAATTGCCCCAATTACAAAGCTGGCCGGCCGACGGGGGACCCTTTGTCACCTTGCCACAGGTTTACAGTGAGGATGTACTCCAACCCGGCTTGCAACATTCCAACCTGGGTATGTATCGAGTCCAGCTTGCCGGCGGCAGGTACACTCCCGGACAGGAAGTCGGCCTGCATTACCAACTCCATCGTTCGATCGGCACGCATCACTCAACCGCGATCCGCGCGGGACGACCATTCCGGGTCAATCTGTTTGTGGGAGGGCCTCCCGCCATGTGTGTGGCGGCGGTGATGCCGTTGCCCGAGGGAATGAGCGAGCTCGGTTTCGCCGGAGCGCTAGGTCGGCGCCGAGTACGAATGATCGACCGTCCAGAAGGTCTTCCCATCCATGCCGACACCGATTTTTGCATCACCGGCACCGTTGTCCCAGACCGGTTGCTACCGGAAGGTCCCTTTGGCGATCATCTCGGTTACTACAGCCTGGCCCATCCCCATCCGGTACTGCGGGTCGAGCAGGTGCTGCACCGAACCGATGCCATCTGGCCTTTCACGGTCGTGGGTCGGCCGCCTCAGGAAGATTCCATGTTCGGCCAATTCATCCACGACCTCACCGGCCCTCTGATCCCCAA
>JAJRWS010000091.1 GCA_024276705.1 Planctomycetota bacterium
CGACGCGGGCCAACTCAAGCGAGCACTGGAGCGCGAGGGCATTCTGGTGCGCTACTTCCGCCAGCCGGGGCTGGACGATTGCATCCGCATCAGCGTCGGCCGGCCGGAGCAGACGGAGGCGCTGTTGGCGGCGTTGGGGCGTTATCTGCAGTGAAAATCATGAAGGCAAATAAGCGCGGGGAATTGCAACGAGAAATAAGTTTGATAGAGGAGATGCTGTCAACGGCCACTGTCAGGTATCGAGAAGTTACGAAACAGCATCTTGCTCTTCGTGGTTCCAAACGCAAAGCGCACAAGACAAGATTGCAGGAAGCAAAGGACTACGTTTGGGAATTAGAAAAGCGTCTGGCGAGAGCGAAGTGTGATGCGCTCAAATTAGAGTTGGCTGAGCGACGACAGGGTGTCGTCCATCAGTCGAAGCTGTGCAAGGACCTGGCGAGATTGGAAGCTCGGTATGCGAAACTACTCTCTCGCTTGGATCATGACGAGTGGCTGGAATTGACGCGCAGTGTATGGCCGTTTAAGGATACCGAGAGTACCGCCAAAACAGGGCTTCATCCTGCCCAGTTTTCGGCTGTGATTCCATATCGCACCATCAAAATGTATTCCTATGTGGACGAGATTGTTCTTGATCCGTTTGTGGGAACAGGTACCACGCTTCTGGAAGCACGTAAGTTGGGCCGTCACTCCATTGGCCTGGATATAAATCCTGAGTTTCTTGAGTTGGCGAGACAACGACTGGAACACGAAACACTCGTGGAACAGGCCACCGGTAATGGTAGCGAGTCAAGGGCCTTTGAGCAACTGTCTTTCCTTGAAGCGCGGAGACGTTATGTCGTTGATGGGAGCCATTTGCGCGACTACGAGCCTGTAATACGCCTCGATGATGCCAGAAAGATGCAAACGGTAGAAGACAACGCTGTTGACTTGATTGTTACGCATCCGCCATATTGGAATGCAGTACAGATCAGTGAGCTGGATGACGATCTCAGTAACGTCGGCGATGATCAGTATGAATATTTCTTGAATGAAATGGGGAAGGTTTTTGATCAATTCAGGCGAGTGCTCAAACCTGACCGTGTTGCTGTCATTGTCATTGGTGATGTCATGCGGAAGGTCAATGGCACTACTCAACTGTTCACCATTCACTCTGATTTCATTCAGATGATGAAGGAGCGGGGATTTGTTACCTGGGACATTTTCATCTGGGAAACCAAAATTCGCAAATCCGGGGGCAAACCACTGATGGGATCATATCCCTATCCGCATAAGCTGTTCTCGCAGTTTGCACATAATTATGTGCTTGTATTCAGGAAGCTGCGCGGCATTTAGCGGAAGTAATCGAGCAGAGCGCGCTCGACGATCTTATCAACGGACACCCCTGACTCATCAGCGAGCATACGCACAACGTCACGCAGGTCGGCGTCAATGGCTGCGCTGATGAACGTATGACGCTCGGGATATGCCAGGTGGCAATCTTCGCAGTGCTTCCGATACTTTCCTGGGCCGATTTTGCAGTAAGCGCACTCCTGGCGTTTACCATCGTTACACGGCTTACACAGTGTCTGAAGATGATCTGACCAACCTGGTTTGCGAATGTAGGTGCGATCTGACTTACGATCAATGGGGACTCGGTGGTCAACAACCAATCGCGCGGTATCCGCAGTAGTGTCACAGAGAACGCACTTGTATCCATCGCGTTCGAGAATGTTGCGCTCCATTTGACCCGTTATGCTGCTTCGCAATCTCAACAAGCGTGGGTCTTGAGTGAGAGAGTGTAATCGCCATTGGTTTGTGCTATCGCCCCTGCCGGTCGAGGCACGGTCTATCACAAAACCACTCTGTCGCAAATCGCGCAGGGCCGCTCGATCTTCTTCACGACCTAAATGAGCTCGAATCTCTTCCTTCGTGTGCCATTGCAGATCCTTCATCAAATCATACAGATCAGCAGCCCGAAGGGACGCGAAAGTAATCCCGTGCCGCTCGTAGCCCTGTGAAAGTGAGAGGTGACTCACATCTATTTCTTTCCAATCACTCATGTTGTTCCCTCACTATCCCTTCCACGAAATAGGTCAAAGGCACTCCGTATAGATTGGCCAGAGCCTGCAGCTCAATGACATCAAGCCGTCGTTCACCGGTTTCACACTTTGACACGAACGATTGTGGTTTCTGTAGAGCATTTGCCACTTCAGTCTGTGTCAGTCTGGCTTTGATCCGAGCATGTCGAAGTCGTTCCAGGAACTTCTTATACTGTTCTGGATAGTCTCGTAGAGAGGTCAAACTGAGCTCCTTTCTCATGAATGTTACTCGAACGCTACGTCCAGATTATCCCACTTCGGGATAAATAACCCAAATTGGGATACACCAAAAAGGGTTGGCATTTCAATATAGACGGGCAACGAGAGGGTGAGGGTGATGGGCCAGAAACGTGTGGGAAAGGTAGAGCGGCGTACAGGGGAGACGGACGTGGAGGTGCGCTGGGTGCTGGACGGCAGCGGCCAGGCCGACGTGGCCACCGGCCTCGGCTTTCTCGATCACATGCTGCACCACCTCGCCGTGCACGGCCTGTTCGACCTGACCGTGCGGGCCACCGGCGACC
>JAJRWS010000092.1 GCA_024276705.1 Planctomycetota bacterium
CCCCCCCTTGTGTGGCACGCTCTGGAGCCAGGGCAAGAGATGATGAGAAGACCAACAGGCGCGAGCCCCCTGGCGAAGGGCGTGGTCGGCGCGCAGTGGACTCCGGCGCAGCGCTCCGAGCTGACGCACCACGCCCTTCGTACCTCAGGGCGTGCCACACAAGGCTGGGCGCGAAGTGCGTTCCTGCACCCCAGGAGGGTGTAGAAAGACCGCGGTTGTTACTGTTCACTTTCTCCCCTCTCCTGCTCTCGGCCGAAGGCCGCCGGGGCGTACCGGAAAAGCGGTGATGAATTTTTGGCCCTCGACGACCAGTCGCAGGTGGCTAGCTGGGGGATGGTTTTGTCGGCGGCCTGCCTGGCCTCCGACATAACCGATTGGGCGCTGCAGGTCGACTGTGTAGATGGTGCGCTGGCCTTCGCGCGCGGTGTCGGTGTGGGTGCCGGTCAGTGCTTGACGGTAGGCACGGTCCACCAAAGCAACGGCTTCCGCGGGATCCGAGGAGTCGAATACACCATGTTGCCCGGGCCGATCGGGTTCATCCCGGGCATGCCGCATGAGATGTTTCAGCCGATGACCTTGCTGGCTTCCGCGTAAGTAGCGAAGCCCGGCGGGTGAGACATAGACTTCGTGGCTGCCCTGCAGCAAGATTCGGTCCAACGCCGCGGCCCTGAGTGGGTCCGTGGTTGGCCGGTCATGGGCCGGTCGAGAGGGCTGCGCGGGCCGCGCAGGCTTCGCGCTGTGTGGTGCCTGGCTGGCCTGAGGTGTGGAGGAAGCCCCGTTCGTATCGAACAGCCCCGACAGGTCCCAGCCCAGGGTACGCTCCAACACGGGCAAAAGCAGCAGGCAGCCGACCAGTCCAACTCCGAGGATCAGCAGCCAACGAGGTGACAAGCGTTCAAACCCCAGGCGGATTAGTTCCTGCAGGAGCTTGGTCGAAGGCGGTTGGGAGCGAGACATCTGGGAGAACACCAAATTGGTTATAAAACGATTCCTCAAGGGGCAACTGATGTAACCCTAACATTCTAGCCTGGAAGTGCACAACGGGCGAATGCAGGGGGGGTGGAGGTTCATCACTCGATCCGCGACAGGGGGCGGTCCCAAATCGAGTACCTTGGCAAAGGCCTGGTATCGCCTGCTGGTGGTTTTGGCAGGCCTTCGTTTACCGCCGTTTGTCAATCGGATCGACGAGATCAATCTGTTCGTTGGTTGGGCGGATCGATTCAAAGTACTTGCGTACCGTTTCGCGGTGCCCTAGTGGGAGAGGCTCACGGTCGAGAGCCGCCTCCATTTGCTTTCGGTACGTGGCATAGCGTTCGCGGTAGGACCGTGCAGCATCCTGCCGTGTTGCAGTACTACTTAGCGTTTCACGTTCACTGGGACCGTCACCGGCGATGCCCGTCAGGTCTTCGTCTCTGCGAATTGAGTCGAGCCTGGTCTTTTTGTCTCCCGTTGGCTGGTTGGTCGCCCCTCTGCCTGCTTTGTTCGAAGGATTATCCCAATGCTTTCCATTCCGAGTGAGTCTTGGCGACCGAAGAATCCTCGTTATGATGAAAGAATAGAAAAAATGATTACTCACCAATCGAGCTCGCTTGCTGATAAAAACGAAAGGATGACCATCGGATGGGCTCCGCGAAAAAATTCATGCGTCAGTTTCAGCAGGAGTTGCATGCGGTTGGCATACGATTTGCAATCACATCAGGCCAGGCATGTGTCTATTTCGGCATCCAGCAAACCACAAAGGATAGCGATTGGATTATCGTACCGGAGGACCTATTTCGACTTCAAGCGATGCTCGTTGATGCGGATACTTCAAAAAGCGTACAAGTCTCCTACCGGGCAATCTGTGGGGCACCGCTAGATCGAGCCTGGATGAGCAATGGCTGGACCAGCCATATAGCGGTTACGGACACTGATTCCGAGGAGCATCATCTCGATTTTTTTTCGAAAGCTCCACGCGTCACGGAACTCGATCGTGATGCGAACGATCCTGACTACGCCTCCAGACTCGTGGTCGCACAGATGAAAAAAACAGACCGAGAGAAGGACTGGCCGATTGTATTCGCCCTGGGACGTCAGGCAGTGAGCCAAGGAGACTTTCGCGGTGTGTTGCACGGCCAGGATGCGGACTGGTTGGTCGAAACCTGGAACACGATCCCGGAAAACGAACGTGCTGAATTAATTCGGTGGCGGCCCTTGCTCGGCTCGATCGACTCGGAACCTCATCGCTTGCGGCGGGCAATCGCAATCGAAAAACAGCTCTGGGTCTCCATCAATCGCGAACGGTACGGTGTCTATAAGCGGACATGGAAAGACTTCTTCCGCAAATGGCGTCGCGAAGCTGACTTTCGATGGCCGCCAAAAACATCATTCGACGAGCAGCATCACATGCTGAGCTTGGCCGCCCGGAAATACAAGCTCCCGATGGATCCCTTGAAGGATTCCGCGCGCCTAGAGGCACTTGCCCAATCGCGGGCCGATGCGGCGGAAATACTCCTGGCAAGCGACGAAGAACTCGCCCGGATTGCTCCACCCCTGGAGGTTCTCTTGCCATGAATTCCGCACCCGATCCCACGGAGCGCGATCCTGGCGATCCGCTTTATCCTGAAGAATATTATGAATTCCTGGAGCAGCAGTTCGGCGCGGAAAAAGCGGCTTGGGCGCGTCTTCCTCGTGCCGAGCGAGAAAAGGAACTGGCCTGGATTCATGAGAACTACGACACACCAGACGACCTCGATGAATGGCCACCGGAACTCGGCGGTGGCGTGTTCAATCCTTGACCTCAAACGGCCACTAAGGGATGGCTCAAAAATAACTTCGCCTTTGTCCCAAGTGCCAGGAGGCGTTGCCGAAATATGAGCAGCTTGCCAGTCGGCTGGAACCCGGTTTGGCGCGTATTACCCTGATTGAAGTGCCTCCTTACGGACCGATGCCCAGGCCTGAACCTGCGTGGGTGTCTGTTTGTTGAGGATTGAGGATGGTTAATCTAAAATGCAAAAACGGGTCTAAAAATCGTTGACAGGTCGTTGTCCGCAATGCTTTCTGGCCCGCAGTGAAGGGGGAACAAACTCGATGGATCAGCACAATGGGTCTAAATGGCACTTGTTTTTGTAAGAAAAACAGGGTAGTATTTCTTACATGAATAAGAAGAGCGGGCGAGAGTCCATTGACTCCAAAGTGCTTTCATTGATCCGCCGACGTGGGCGAGGGGCGGTATTCGTGCCGACTGATTTCCTCCATCTGGGGAGCCGGGAGGCGATCGATATCGCCCTGCACAGGTTCACACGCAGCGGCACCATTCGTCGGCTTGCCCGTGGGGTGTACGACTATCCAAAAGAGCATCCCGTGCTTGGCCAGCTCCTACCATCCGCCGAGGCGGTGGCTCGGGCG
>JAJRWS010000093.1 GCA_024276705.1 Planctomycetota bacterium
GAGTACGATTCAAGGCCTGAACTTTCAATCCATGGATGACCTTGAAAAACTCTCGCCGGACCGCACGAAGCCTGTCAGGGTCGCACGGCCGGAGGCCGTGGATTTAGAGTGGATTAAGATTAAGAACGGGAAATAACGGTTTCATGCCGTGAACGCTTACCCAGAGGGGCGACATGCATGGCCGCCAAAACGAAGAGCCATGCGGTGGACGGTGCGGGTACGCTGACGGTGGCGGCCAGGGCCGCGAACGTGGACCCGAACTGCGTTTGCCAGATCGACAAATCCTCGGCACCCACCATTCCATCCCCGTTGGCATCGCCTTGGCTGTTATCGTTTTGCATCGTCAGGCCCAGGCCAAGTTGCCATATCATGAAGTCCGCGCCATCCACATCATCGTCGTGGTCGAAATCCGCGGAGAGATACAGGTCGTCGATTCGCAGTACGACATCCGTCGCGGAATAGATGGGGGTAACTTCGAAATCGAATAGATTCGATTCGTCGAGCGTTACGATCTTTTCGAACGTGCCAAGCACAGATGTTGCGGTGAGCACTTGGAACGTCTGGCCCACGGAGAGCATGAAGTTGTCGACCCGTTGAATTTCGATCGTCCCATTCAGTCGGGCCGGCCCCAGGACGTCGAGCCAATCGTACCCGGTACCCTGAGACAATCCTCCCAAATCGACCGAAAATTCCCCCTCGGTGGTTTGGGAAAAGTTTCCGCGAATGGCAGCGGCCCCTGGCTCGATCACGTCGATGCTCACCTCGCTGGCAAGAAAACCGATCTCCAACCGGCCTTCATTTTCAACACCGAGGCCGATGTTGGTGCCGCTCTCCAGATTCATGGTCGTGCCGTTGTCAATCGTGATCTGGCCGGGACCGCTCACCGTGGCCGTGTTATAAATGAAGGTGCGCCCAGCGCCGCCAAAATGCACGTCGGTCGATGCGTCGAGCGTCTGCAGGCTGCCCTTCAAGCCTACGTTCACAGCCAGGCGAACCACGCCAGTCGCCGTGATCCTCCCTTCGGCGAACAAGTCGCTGCCGCCGAGCATCGTGCTGGGTGACCTGGTGGTCGAGACAAAATTCAACGTCCCCACCGAAGCGAGTCTCCAGGCGAGGAAGGGACTGCTGAGATTGACCTCCAGCAATGCCGGGTTACCGGTAACGTTCATGGTGCCGGCAAAGAGGTTATTCGTTTCATCGATGCGGTCGACATTCAATACCAGGGCCGCGCCGGTGATCGTGGTTTGCGTATTTTCTCCGGCGCCGTCCAGGTCCACGCGGTCGGTGGCAATCGTGGTTGTGGCCTGGACCATCGTGGCGGCGTTGAACTGAATGCGTCCCGCCCCCGTGTAGCTCCCACCCAGGAATGTGGTCGCGCCGTTGAGTTCCAACTCGCCTCCGTCCGCAACCATGACCACGGCCGTCGATTCCAAGCTGGCGGCACCGTTGATCTGGGTCACCCCGGAGCCGATGTTCAAGGTGCCTTGGACGGTCGTATCGCGATTGATCATCGCGTCGCCCTCGGTGTTCATGGTGCCGGTGGTAAAGATGGTGAAGCCGCTCGGACCATTGAGTTTCGGGACCGCCGCGCCGCCAAATTCCGCCATGTTGAGCTGGCCGTCGAGGCGGAACGGGACGAGCGTGGAAAAAGTTCCCTGGTTGTTCATCACGCCATCAAATCCGTCGTTGGCCGTAAGCTCCAGGTTGATCGAAGCGATCGAAAAAGTGACGTCGGGTTGAATGTTGATTTCGCTCGCGCCCGAGTCGCCATCGAGGTCGGTATCGGCCATGCCGATCGAAGTGTCCTGCGTAACAAAGAGCTGGCTGTCGAATTTGATGGCTCCATTGCCGACGTAACTGCCGCCGGCCATGGTGGTGAGGCCATTGAGGTCGATCGCGTCGCCCGGCCCATCGGTTTCGACCACGGCGGTCGGCGTGAACGACGTGATTTGGTTAAAATTCGCCTCGCTACCGGCAAAGACGGTTCCCTCGACCACCACTTGCTGCTCGATGTTTCCCGAACCGGAAACATTAAGCCGCCCGCCGGACCGAATCGTGAGGATGCCGTCGCCTGTCAGCACGGGCACGTTGGTGTCGGGCTTATTGAGGTTGATCGTACCATCGAGCTGCCAATGGGGAGCCACGGCGAGCGTGCCGCTGTTGATGTTGAGGGTGCCATCGAAATCGTTGGCGGAGGAGGTGTCGACGTTGGGGGAGTTGATGGCAAGCATCTGCTCGGCTTCGATGGTCAAGGTGGTGTTGCCCAAGACTCCATCCATGTCGTAGGTGTCGATGCTGATCGTGGTCGTGTCCGTGACGAAAACGTCGCCGTTCTGGCGGGCGATTCCGCTACCGAAGATGCCGCCCCCGGCGAGAAACGTGATGCCATTGAGCCGGAGTTCCGAGCTCGCGTTTTGGGTTTCAGCGATGCCCGACAGCATGATCGTATTGTCCACGTCGCCGCGGCCGTCGGCTCGCACGACACCACCCGAGTTCAGAAAAAAGATGCCGCCGGTGATCGTGGCGGGGCTGTTAGCCGTGCCATCGAGGAGCACGAGTCCGCCGGAACCAACGCCAAAGCTGCCGCCGAATTCGATCTGCCGGCCGGCGCCGATGGTCACCCGGTCGTTGATATCCTCGGAGGTCCCTGCTTGAAAATTCAAGTTGCCGTCGATCGCTTCGACTTCGCCATTTTCATCGTCGCCATCGAGGTCGAGAGCAAGGTTGTTGTCAGACAGAAAGGTCAGCGTGTTTCCCGCGGTGGCGGCAATGCGCCCATCGTTGGTGAGCGTGGCAAAAAGGCCGGAAAGGTCGATCGTCCCATGCCCTCGAAGCTCTCCTCCGGTGCGAATGAAGAGACGCCTTTCGGCCTCCACGTCACCGCCCAGGATGTCGAGCCGGGTGCCGTTGCCCACGGTGACGATCTCCGAAATCAAATCGCCAAAATTGCCCACCGTCAATCGCGGTGTGCCGCCGCCTGTTGTCCTTTGAATATCGACCAGGTCGGCAACGAGCGTCGAAGTTTGTGTATTGACGGAGCTCGCGTTATCGATCTGGAGCGATTCGACATTGCCATTGCCGCTCAACGTCACGCCACCGCCGTGCCGCACGTACGCGGCATCGAGCGAAAGGGGCACCTGGTTGCCCAGCCAATTGAATGGCGTGTTCCAATCGACACCACCCAAAAAGTCTTGCCGCGGCAAATCGATGTTGTTCCAGCCCTGGGTCAGGGCGATGGCGAAAAAATCAGCCGCCGAAGGCCGCGTCCGTTCGCTGCTGATACTGAGCCGGGCCATCACGGCGTCTCCGTTGGCACCACTGCCGACCAGATGGTCGAGCGGATCGGACGTGCCGCCGCGGGGCAGCATATCCATCACATTGCCGCGTACCCAGTCGGGGTTCACATCGTAATCGCCGTCGTCGACTTCGCCCGTGCCATTGCCGTTGGTCACACCGGAGAATCCGGCATTCATGCCCAGCGAATGGCCCACTTCCTGGAATGCCAAGGTCAATAGATCGCGACTCAAGTTGCTGTTCTCCGCTCCGTTGTAGCCGGCTTCGAACAGATCCGGGACGTTTCCGGTAAAACGAGCTGTCTGCTCCCCTGACGTCAGCGCGTTGGGCCCAAAATTATACAGAACTTGCGTCATCGCATATTCCGAATCGTTCTCAGGCGTGGAATCGATGAAATAGTTGACCGTGGAATCGAAACGAACCACCGCGTGCGTGAGGGTGCCGTTGTTCTCCTCGATCCACGAGGGGATGCTTTGCCCGCAACAACTCATGTCGTCATCCCACCAGTAAGTGATACGAATGGTTGCGGCGTCTTCGAAGGCTGCTTCGTATTCCCGTTCCACCTCCTCCAGAATGTTCCGGAGACCGGCACTGCCCGGATCGAATGCCGGTGGTTCCTCGTCGAACGTGCCGGCCGGATTGTCGGGGTGGGTTGAGGCGCTCAACGGCTCCCAGATGATATTCAGGGCGAGGGCGTGTGGCATGCCGCATAGCAACGCGGCGACGAGAAACAAGCGGCCTTGGATACCCATGTTCAGCGTTCCTTTCATTTCCAGCCGTCCACGGGAAATGGGACGGATGATTGCAAACGGACGCGTGCCCGCCGCGCGGTGAGATAAGTCTTGTCCAATCCATTCAAGCTCGGCGGAGAAAGCCGACTGTGATTCTATCGTGTTCTGGACCAAGCCACAAGAATTTTTTCAATCGCCCTAACCGGACATCCGGACCTTCAAGCCCGGCATGGATACTGTCCCGTGAAGAGAACGGTACGACTCTCGCCCAAAGACTTGAAGGCGGCAGATAAATAACTTCCTGATTTTAACGGCTTCCCTTCGTACTCGTACTCAGCGAAGCGGTACTCGTACTCGACGACCGTGTGCTACCCGCCATGCGATTCGAGTACGAGTACGATGGTTGCATTACCAGAACACCACGATTTACCGAAGTTTTTTCTTGAACGTTCCCTACAGAAAACCGGATAGCTATTTATCGGCTAACCCTTGAAGATCCGTGGTGGCAACCTTCCACGCGTGTTACGATGGGGGGCATGTCCGATAGCGTCCCAGCCCCAACCCACCAACGTCCGACACTCGGCCCGCTCGTGGGCCGCGCCTTGCGCCTGCGCTGCCCGGCCTGCGGGCGGGGAGATCTCTTCCGCGGCCGGTTCGCGATGAACGATCCGTGCCCCTATTGTGGCCGCCGATTCCATCGGGCTCCCGGCTACCTGCTCGGTTCCATCTACTTCAACTATGGAGTCACTTCACTGCTGGTGGTGATCGCCTATTTCAGCCTCTACTTCGGTGCCGGCATGTCGGGCAACCGGTTGCTTGGCTTGCTCGGCACCTTCGCCCTGTTGTTCCCCATCTGGTTCTTTCGTTACGCTCGCGCCCTCTGGATCGCTTTTGACGAGCGCTTCGATCCCTGGCCGAATGAAGAGGAAGCCCGGAAGCTGTACGAAGCGAAAGATACAAAGGGGCGAAGCTAGGCTTTATCTCATTCGGAAAATATCAATCGTCCGGCTGCTGGCCGCGGGCGCGGCGAATCGACCAATAGGCACAACTGCCAAAGGTGCCCAGGATGAGAAAGGGCATCGACATCATAAACAGAATGCTATAGAAGTAGCCCGCCGCCATCGCCTGGCCCGCCGGATCGTTCTCCGCCAGCCCCTCCTTGCACGTGGGACAGGCCCACGCTTCGCCGCCCGCCAGACAAACCAGCAGGAAAAAGAGGCCGGCGAGGGCCAAGGGAAGCAAGGAGCAACTGCGGCAGGCATTTGCTCGCCATGACAGGGACCGGTGTTTTAACATAGCGCCAATTGTACTTCATGGCCCCCGCGGAGGCCAGAGATGGTAAAGCATCAGGTAGACAATCACGCCGGTGATTGACACATAGAGCCAAATCGGCAAGGCCCAACGAGCCAGACGGCGGTGTTTTTGCCTGGCATGGGCCCTCTCCGGGGACAACGATTCGGTGACGGGGAAACCTCGGCCAGGCCGCCAGCCTGTCCCTTTCAGGCCAACCCCCAGGGTCCACAAGGCCAGGAAGGGGACCGTCATGGCCAACAGCAGATGCGAGGCCAAAATGGCAAAGTAAAAATAACGCACCATCCCGGGATGCGTGAATTTCACACTCCCGGCTAGGGCATGGTAGGTAAGGTAGCTGAGCAAAAACAGACAGGAAACGCAAAAAGCCGCCAACATGACCCGGCCATGGGCCTGCTCGCGACCACGCCGGGCAAGCACCCAACCCGCCACCAACAGAACCGTCGCCAACACATTGAGAATCGCGTTCAGGTGCACGAGCGGATGTCCGTGAGCAATAACAGGTGCTCCGAGAATGGCCGATGAAGCCGACCCGAGTAACGTGCTAACTGCAAAATACATAGATTCTCGCACCGGCTTATCGCCCTGCCCAATGTCAGTAGTTCCAAAAATGGCCGATGAAGCCGACCCGGGCAAAGTGCTCGCTGCGAAAAACGCCGGTTTCCGGGCGTCTTATCGCCCTGCTTCACGTGGGGTTAAGCGGCAATTTGGAAGTACTGAATGTAAGGTTACGGGGGAATTTAGAACTACTGAAAGAGCATGCTATTCCAGGGAGGAATCCCCCGTCTCATGCTCAGCCCCCGTCTCATGCTCAGGTTGTCGGACGATCGGCTTCGCGACAAGCGCGGACGACCCATCACTCGAGCCCTGGGTTGCCGTTTCCCCCGCCGCTCCACCGGCTGGCTCAACCTCTGAGCCTTGTTCCGCCAAACACTTCAGCAGCAAGGTGCGCAACCGCTGCGACTGACTGCGGCTGGTCGCATCGAACATGCCACGGACCTCTCCCTGGCGATCCACCACCACCGCATAGTCCTGATGCCCCTTCCAGCCAAGTTGCAATTTCATGATGTCGTGGCCGATCCGGCTGACGTAGTCGAGATCGCCTCGACAAAAGAGCCAACGCCCGGGATCGGCCTGCATCTGCTCCGCATAGCTCCGCAGCACCGGCAACGTGTCGGTATCGGGATCGACCGTGATGCTGACCCAGACCACGTCGTGCAGCTCCTCCAGGCTGTTGAGCTGCCGAATATTGGCGTTGAGCCGCGGACAAGAACCGGGACAGGTCGTAAAGAAAAACGTCGTGACCCAGACCTTGCCCAGCATGTCGCGCGAACGAAACGGCTGGCCACTCCGTTCGGTCAATTCGAACTCTTGCAGAGGCGGTCCTTCGAATTGAATGCCGCCCTGAGTGCCTCCCCGGGCCCGAAACTGCTCCACCTGCCACCACTTCCAACCGCCATAACTGGCCCCCACCAACACCAACAGCGTCAGCCAATAAGGCAAGGCATTGCCAATCGAATTATTATGGTTCGTCGCATCCATCATTCCGCCCCCAGCCTGCTGCCCAAATACGCACGTGTTGCTCCCCGCAGGCATGAGGTTAGCGTCTACGCTCACACCCTCTGGCATGCTACCTTCGCTCTCTACACGATGGGCTTGTCCCGGCAATTCCAGTTTCAGCAGGCACCCGAGGCTAGCGCCTACGGCTCACACACTCTGGAATGCCGCGATAACTCCCACTGCCCACTGTCCCCTTACAACAAATCCCCGGTGGTGCGGGTACCGGCGATTTTCCATGACAGCAATAACATCAGCAAGGCAAAACCAATCGATACGGTCCAGCATAAGAGCATGCCGGGCCCTCCGGCAAGCTGCGATTGGGCCAGTTCTGATTGGGCCATTGTCGACTGGGTATCCGCGAATTGCAAATAATGACGCAGTCCAGCCACCCCGTAGGTAAGTGGATTGATCGTCACCACCCAGGCCAAAAGGCCCTTGCCACCATCCGGGAAAAAAGCACCCGACAGAAGCCACATGGGAAACAGGAACAGGCTCATGATCGCGTGGAATCCCTGGGTGGAATTCATCCGCCAGGCAATCAGAAATCCCAATCCGGTCAGAGAGACTGACAGCACTCCCATCATCAGAATCGCCAGCAACAGCTCCCACGGCGAACTGGTCAACCCCAGCGTCAACCATCCCAGGGCCAAGAACAAGAGACCTTGCAGTAACGCGATTGCCGCTCCGCCCAGAATTTTCCCCAGCACCATCGCCCAGGGCGGCGCTGGCGATACCAACACCGATTGCAAAAAACCTTCACGCCGGTCTTCAATGATCGAGATGGTGGTAAAAATGGCCGTGAACAACAGGATCATCGCCAGAATGCCGGGGAAAAAGTGGGCGTAGCCCAGGCCGCTGGGCGCCAGGCCCGCACTAAACAGCCACCAAAACAGGACCGGTTGTCCCAAAGCGCCCATCACCCGATTGCGCTGGCGGAAAAAACGGACCAATTCGCGCTGAGCCAAGGTGACAATAACCGGGCCGGCGGGGACCGGGGAACGGACCGGAGGCGGCATGAGAGTGGATTCGGTCACTTGAGAACTCATTCGCTTTCACTCCCATCACCAAAAAATCGGTGGCCCGTACGATCGATAAAGACATCCTCCAACGTTGGCTTGCCGAGCGTAAGTGACTGAATCTCCTCGGGAAAGGCCTCCATCAGTCGACTGACCCAGCGGTGCCCTTCCGGTTGCTCCAGACGCACACGACCATCGAGCACCGTTGCCTCGCACTGCAGCCGGGAACGAATCAACTCGACCAACCGTTCTGGCTGGTCGGTGCGCAACGTAATCGAATCACCGCCAACCGATGCCTGCAATGCCGCGGGGGAATCGAGGGCAGCAAGCCGCCCATGATGCATGATCGCCAGCCGATCAGCCCGATCGGCTTCCTCCAGCAGATGCGTCGTCAACACGATGGTCATCCCTTGCTTTTCCCGCAAACTGAATAAGTATTTCCACAAATCACTCCTTGCCCCGGGATCGAGCCCCGTGCTCGGCTCATCCAGCAGCAACAGTCGCGGCTGGTGCAGCAGCCCCTTGGCCA
>JAJRWS010000094.1 GCA_024276705.1 Planctomycetota bacterium
CGAACCCTCAGTTTCCAGCCCACAGCCCTCAGCCCCGAACCCTCAGTTTCCAGCCCCCAACCCCCAACCCCCAGTTTCCAGCCCCCAGTCCCCAGCCCCCAGCTCGACATTCCAGGCTGAGATTCCCCCAGAGGTGCCGGTTGCTCCGGAGGTGCCTGTGGAATCAGTTCCTGGCGTTGCGCCAGGTGGATTCAAACACCAGACGATCGCCTGGGGAGCTGCAGGAACGGTCGCCGCGAGTATGTTGGTTGCCGGGCTGGTGTGGGCACTCGGCTGGTCTTCGGACAGCCCGGCGGTGGACAGCCCGGCGGTCTCTGGCTCTGCCACAATCGAGCAGAAAACCGATCACCAGCAGGAATTTGCAGATTCTCTGCCGGCCGGGGCCAAACGGACAGTCTCCCCCCTTGACTCTGCCGATTCGGTGGAGGAAGAGAGCCCGGTGGCGGACGGTTCACGGACTTCGGACCGCCTGCTTGGAGCAAACGCTGAATCTCCAGGCGAGAAATCGGCAGCCAGCGTCCTTGCCGAGGGTAAGGATAAGGTCGCTACTAGCCCATTGCCCCCGTTGCCCGTGGGAGCTGAAGCAACTTTGAAATCTGCCCAACCGAGGGCGGCATCTGAGCACAAAGCCGTTATCAAGTCGACGGATTCTACCGATCAGCGGCAGCTTCCCCGTTTTGATCCTCTCGATCTGGATCCCGAAGGGATCGATATGGCCAGTCTGGGGCAACCGCGAATTGGGCGTCGTGGGGATGATCGGGACCAAGGTGCCAGCCCTGCGAATTCGGCAGAGTCTGCAGTCGACTTGTCGTCTGACGTGACTCCGACTACGGCTGCGAGTCGTACGGATCAGGTCGTGGGTGCCAATTCTCATGGCTCTGAAAATCTGAATACCCAAGTGGTACGAATGGATCCTACGAATACACCAACCGCAAGCATGCCCGCTGCGGAAAATCAATTGGCACAGAAGTTTCCGGCGGTCGAGATTGAACGCATGCCGTTGCATGCTTTTCTGGGGATGATATCCGACCTGGGAAATGTACCGATCCAATTGGGCCCTGAAGAGCTGCGGATGGCAGCCGTGTCCGCGGCGGTGCCGGTGTCGGTGCGAAGCGAGCAAGCTTCCTTGGCGGAAATATTGCATGAGGCGCTGCGGCCGTTACATCTGGACTACCGAACGGCAGGTCCTCTGGTCGTGGTCCGTTGGCCGGGAGCGGAGAAACAGCGTGCGATCGATTACCCCATTGCGGATCTGGTGACACAGGAAACGAGTGTTCGGCGGCTGGCCGAGTGGATCCGCCGGCTGGTGGCCCCAACTTCCTGGCGCGGTGCCGGGGGTGAGGGTGAACTGCGGGTCGCAGGCGAGGCATTGCACATTGTCCAATCCCAGCGCGTGCAGTACCAGATACTTTGTTTTCTAGAGCGTTTGCGGCTCGTTCGCGAGTTAAAGCCCCGTAGCCGCTATCCGTTGGCACGATTATCGGTGGAGCCGGCATTGCAGCAATTGGCAGCCAGACTGCAGAAACCGGCACGGTTTACCTATTCGCGTTACACGCCCATGCAGGAAATTTTTTCCTACTGGGAGCAGCAGTTGGGATTGGTGTTGCTGGTGGATTGGTCCGCCTTGCTGGGAGAGTCATTGGGAGAGCCAGGGGCATCTGGGGGCCGGATTGAGCAGCCAGGAGGTCCTCACGGGGTGTTGGTCAGGCCGGCGACACGTATCGCCTGTGCAGTTTCTGAACGGCCCTGGGGACAGGCACTTGATCTCGTGCTTGAGCCACTGGGGCTTGCCTGGCGGGCCGTGGATGGACGCACGCTTCAAATTACTTCTGCCGTAGTAGCGCAAGAAGTAGCTCAACTGGAGTTTTATCCCATGGCCTTCATGAAACCTCAGGGACGGAACCTCCAGGGGCCGGGGACGCCTCCCTTGGCTCAAGCCGAAAATTCAGCCCGAATGGCTCAGTTGCACAGGTTGGTCGAAGTGCCAGGTTCCCTGGAACGGCCCCGCAGCTTGACTGCTTTGATTTTGGACCCAGTGAGCTCGCATGTACTAGCCCTGCAACCGGGGAACGTACAACGGCGTCTCTGGCGTCAAATCTACGGACCGACGACCGGCGAGTGAATGGGATAAGGGCCCTGCCCCAGTCCTTTTTACTAGCGTTTATCAACATCCGGCATTTTCGGAAAAACGGGGGTAACCTTCCTCGACTGCACGAGTACTTACTCATCGGGATCGGGATCTGGATCGGGATCGGGATCGGGATCGGGATCGGGATCGCTATCGAATTCCTCGAATGCATAAGGGCGGAATCTTCCTTGACCGAGTAGCCTCTGCCGCCTAAACGCCTGAGTATGGCAACAATGAGGCGGTTAACATTCATTTTTCGTGTCCCAGACCCATGTTATTTCGATTCCGATCCCGATAGCGATCCCGATCCCGATAGTTTTGATGGTGCTAGTAAAAAGCCCTGGGCCCTGCCCGAAACCAGGGGGCACAATCCCTGCAACCGGGTTAGCCCGAATATTTCATGAACTTTCTGCTACCCAGGTCGCGTAGCCGACGAGTACCCCGTCCGGTAGCCCGGCGAAATACTTTGACTGTGGTTCACCGTAACCTAGGATTTCACAAATACCTACCTGTCCCATGTGGATTGTGATTATCAGCCGTACATGCGCAGTCTATCGCTGCAGGCAAGTGCCGCCGATTCAACCCGAATTGGAGTCGATTTAGTGAGATTTGCACTTATAGGCTCAGCACTCACCAGTGTGCTCATCGATGTTACTCTTGCCATGATTGCCCTGGTTGTCGGTTTCGTCAGTGCTTTGTGGTACGTCAAGGTCGTCCAAGGCGCGGATCGTGAGGACGGTGTGGATGCTGCCGACCGCCAGGCTAAAGAGGCACAAATCAACGACGCGGAACGGGCCGATATGGCGGCACTCCAGTTGCGGGATTTGGCCCATAATATGGCCACGGATGTGGGTCAGCATAGCGAACTGGTCGAGCAGATCACGGACCAATTGGCTGCGTTGCCGCATGAGGGAAAGCAAGACAACCGCAAGGCCGTGGTCGAGGCAATTGCACAAATTGCAGAGGCCAATACGAAGCTGCAGGCAAGGCTGGCGGAGGCGGAAAGCAAAATCCATGCACAGGCCGAAGAGATTCGTTCCCAGCAATCGGAGGCTCGTACCGATGCCTTGACACACCTGGCCAATCGACGTGCGTTCGACGATGCTTTGGCCCAGGGGGTGAATGAATTTCAAACAGCGAAGGAGCCGTGTAGCCTAGTGATTTTCGACGTGGATCATTTCAAGCAGTTCAATGATACCCATGGCCACCAGGCTGGAGACGAAGTGCTTCGTTGCGTGGGGCATACCATGAAAGGTATCGTGAAATCCAATGACCTGCCTTGTCGGTATGGGGGAGAAGAGTTCGCGGTGGTGATGTGTGGAACCGGCATCGAGGATGGGCGTGTCGTGGCCGAACGCGTTCGAAAAGCCATTGAATCGATGAGCGTCCAATTTGAAGGCAGCACGCTCAAAGTGTCCGCGAGCGTTGGCCTGGCCGAATTGGCGGCGGGTGAGGATTCGGCGAAACTGATTCGTCGCGCGGACGATGCGGTATACGTTGCGAAGGAAGCGGGACGAAATTGCGGTTATTGGCACACGGGCCAGCAGAGCCTGCCGATGGACTGTACCGGCCCTTTGTCTGGGGTGAAGCAATCGAACGAGTCGCGGGTCTTGTCGTCAACGAACGAGAATCTCAAAACGGATGGCAAGGCCGCCGAGGTGAGTCTCGGCGATTTGCCGGATCAGTCTGTTTTTTCCGACGAATTGCGGCGCCGCATCTCCGAAAGCCATCGATTTGGGGTTCCCCTGTCGCTGATTCATCTTCAGGTTAAAGGTTACCAGGAACTGGAAAACGAGTATGGTAACGCGGTGGGGACCATGCTGCTCGAATCGGTGGCACAATTTACAAAGTCATCGCTCCGAGAAATGGATTTACTCGGCAAGCTCGATTTGGGCACTTTTGTCGTATTGCTCCCGGGGAGTTCTGAGAATGAAGCGAATCTGGTCGGCAATCGTGTGCATGCGGCAATCGCCAGTTGTTCGATCCCACTAGGAAACGAGCCGTTATCCCTGGAGATACAATGGGGAGTCGCGACGGTGGCACCTGACGATGATGCCAGGCGGATGCTGGCCAGAGCACGGCAGTTGATGGAGGAGTCGATTGCATCGAGTCAAGAGCAAGTCGTGGTTGAGGGTTGAAGGTTGAAGGTTGAGGGTTGAGGGTTTCAGGGTTTCAGGGTTTCAGTACCTGGTGGGATCGGGATCGGGATCGGGATCGGGATCGGGATCGGGATCGGGATCGGGATCGGGATCGAAATCGAAATCGAAATCGAAATCGAAATCGAAATCGAAA
>JAJRWS010000095.1 GCA_024276705.1 Planctomycetota bacterium
CCGATCCCGAGCGGTACGCCGATGAAAAACTCGATGTGAAGCTGAAGGACTATCTCGACCTTTCACGGTTCGACAAGCTGGCCCGCAAATAGAGAAGAGGGTGGGGGGTGGGGAGCCAAGGTACCCGGATCAGAGTTTGCCACCGCAATATTTGCAGTGCAGCGCATCGCGGTCGTGGCCTTCGGCCAGGCAGTGAGGGCAGACCTGGGTGGTGATCGAGTGGGTCGGTTTCGAGCCAACCAACTCGGCCGAAACGAAACCGGTTGGCACGATGATCAAGCTGTAACCGAGCAGGATCAGCAGAGCCGAGAGCAGTTTTCCGGCTGCCGTTTGCGGTACCACATCGCCGTACCCGACCGTGCTCATCGTCACGATGGCCCAATAGACGGACTGCGGGATGGAGGTGAACTGCGACTTCTGGTTGTGTGCTTGGCCTGGCGTTTGCCCTTCTGTTTGCGGCAGTTTCCGTTCGCGGCCCTCGATCTCGTACATGGCCGTGCCGGCGATCGTCACGGCGATCAGCACGGTCGAGAAAAAGACGACGATCTTGGCTCGTGCTTCCCAGATGGCTTGGCGCAGCGAGGCGGCTTCGGTCAGGAAATGGGCCAGTTTGAAGACGCGGAACACGCGTAACAGACGCAGCGACCGGAGTACAGCAAACGACTGCGCGCCGCCGATCACCGCGCTCAGGTAGGTGGGAACGACCGACAACAGGTCGACGATCCCCAGAAAACTCAGCACGTACTTTCGAGGCTGCTCGACCGACAGGATGCGGAGCACATACTCCACGGTGAAAAGCAAGGTAAAAAACCATTCGGTGCCGCGCAGCAATCGATGATAGCGTCGGTCGAACGACTCGACCGTACTCAGGCCGACCGCCAGGACGCTCAGCAGGATCGCCAACAGCAGCACCACATCAAACAGTTTCCCTGCGGGCGTGTCGGCTTCGAAGATGACTTCATGCAACTTTGCACGCCACGCCTTCGGTTGCACGGATCGGGGCTGGGTGGGGGACATTCTCTTGGCGCGATGGGGGTGTTGGGCCGGGTTCATCGAATCGTTGTATCGTACCTGCGCACTCCGTTGCCAGGCAACTTCATTTTGGCCTCGGATTTGCACAATGGTTGCAGTGGCTACAGCCCGCATGACCGTCGGTGCGGCAGGCATGGCATGGAAATCGCCTGAAAGTTGAGCGGATGACCGGAGGCTGGCACCGTGACAAGCGGGCAAAAATGTAGCAATTGGGGACGGATGCACCCTGCAAAATTTGCACAGGGAGAAGTGGCATGGAGGCTTCTTGAGTCGGTAAACCAGTGAAGAGGAGGTTCAGGTACGATGAAGAAGCTCATGGGAATCGGTTTGATGTTGATCGTCGTGGCAGGCATGGCGGTTGGCGAAGCAATGGCACGTGGCGGTGGTGGACGAGGCGGTGGTGGTCGAGGAGGAGGTGGTCAGCAAGGGATGCGAAATCGTTCCGGGATGAATCGTTCCGGAACGAATCGTTCCGGGACGGGCACCTATGGCGTTGGCAGTCAAAATACGGCCACGCAGCAACAGAGGATGCAGTATCGGTATCGGCGGATGCAATCGGGCTCAAACAGCTCAAGTGGCATGATGCAACAACGCTTGCGAGACGGTTCGGGGCTCGGGCAATACGGATATCAAGGCCAGGGGCAAAGAATGCAGAGGCAAAGAATGCAGGGGCAAGGAAATCGGGGGCAAGGAATGCAGCGTCGCCAGGGAGGTGGTCAGGCAGGCAGGGGAAGTCAGAATGGGACGCAACAACGGCAGCGTCTCCAGGACGGCTCCTGTGGCGGGCAAATGGGCCGTGGCGAGTCGGACGATTCCATGCCAATGTGGATGTTTCAGAATCGCCAGGGACGATCCGGGTGGGATCCAGTGGGTCGTTAAGGCATGGCTCAATAATAACTTGTCGATTTCTCATGTAGCCGATCATGGCTGGAATCCGTGATCGGCTACTGCTATTTGCGTCCAGCCCGATCGTTCTGATACAATCCTTCCATCGGCAGCCGAGTCGTTTTGCGTGGTGCGTAAGGCCAGCCAATCGATTGCACCGGATTCACATGGGTCTCACGAAGGGAAAGGAACTTTCGATGACAGGCAACAGGTTGCGCGAACGGGATGGGCTACCGATGAATGGTCTACTCGCCATGGTGTTGGTGGCGCTCTCGATGTTGTTCGGGTTTTCGGCCCAGGCGGGAGAGCAGGCCGATGAACTACTGCGGCGACTTGCATTGGATCGGGGCCTTTGTGTCATCCTGAACGGGGCTGGCCAAGACGGGGCCGGTGAAGAGAGTGCGGGTGAAGAGGGTGCTGGTCAAGACGGTGCCAATCAAGGAGATGCAAGCTACGAACTGGCGTTGGAAGTGGCTCAGCGCAGCGAGCTGTTGGTTTATGTCCAAGTGGCTGACGCCACCATGGCCCGGCGGGCTCGCGTGGCCGCAGCCGCGGTGGGGCTCGGCGGGGACCGTTTTTACGTGGCGGTGGGTCCGCTCGAACAACTTCATTTGGCCAGCAACCTGGCGGACGTGGTGGTGGTGTTGGGTAAGACGGCCGGACAAGTTGCCGAGGCCGAGGTATTGCGGATCCTGCGCCCTCGGGGTAAGGCGTGGTTGGATCTTTCTGGATTGGGATCGCCTGGATTGGCGGACTACTCTGGCATCGATCCCTGGCGGCAACTGACCAAGCCGGTCCCCGCGGGCACAGACGATTGGACCCATCCGTACCATGGACCGGACAACAACCCAGTTTCCCGCGATCAGCTTATCCAGGCGCCCTACCTGACTCAATTTCTCGCCAATCCGCGTTATGGGCCGGCGCCGCAGGCAACCGTGGCCGCTGCCGGGCGGGTGTTCAAGGCCTTCGGTCACGTCGCCTGGCACCAGCGCGAGGAACCGCTCCTTGATACGCTGGTTGCCTACAGCGGTTACAACGGCACGGAGCTCTGGCGACGAAAATTGCCGGAGGGGCTCATGCTGCACCGGAGTACCTTCATCGCCACCGAGGAGACGCTCTACCTGGGCGACGATCGGTCGTGCAAGCTCATCGATACCGAGACCGGTCAGATGACCGGCCAGATTCAGCCACCGGTCGATCTGGCAGGAGGCACCTTCTGGAAATGGATGGGAATGGAGGATGGCGTGCTCTTTGCCCTGACCGGCGGGCAGGAGAACCGCGATCAGGAGATGAAGTGGCGGCGGCGCGGACATGGCTGGCCCTGGAATGAAATCTCCAAAGGATATAACGAGCCGGTCGATCCGTGGGGGTTTGGACAAAATATCTTGGCCATCGATCCCAAGACCCAAAAGGTTCTTTGGCACTACCACGAAGACGAGCCGATCGATGGGCGGACGGTCTGCATGCGAGCTGGCCGCCTGTTCGCCTTTCGGTTCGGCCGCTTTCTAACTTGTCTCGACACGACGGATGGGAGCGTCGTGTGGCGTAAAACGCCCGCGAATGCGCCCAAACTATTCGAGGCCCTGGGCAACTACCAGGAGCGGCAAGGCTGGCAGACGAACTGGCGGACGATTGCTTACCTGAAATGTAGCGACCAGGCGCTCTATTTCGCGGGGCCCCAATTGGAGCGGACGGTGGCCGTTTCGACCGCCGATGGGAGCCTGCTCTGGACCGATCCGTACGACAATTATCAGTTGATTCTCCACCCCAAGGGCCTGTACGGGATCAGCGGTTCGTGGGGCATTAATGTCAGTAAAAAATTCGATCCGCTCACCGGCCAGGTGCTGGCGGAATTGCCGGTGGGGCGCCGGGCTTGCACTCGGCCCAATGCCACCGCTGGCAGCATCCTATTTCGGGCCATGGGCGGTTCGATCCGATTCGACCTGGATGATGAACGTCCCCGCTGGGTTTCACCGATGCGGCCATCCTGCCACGATGGAGTGACCGTGGCCAACGGGCTGCTCTACTGGTGGCCCTACGTCTGCGACTGTCAGCTTTCGTTGTATGGAGTGACCTGCGTGGGCTCCGCGGGCGACTTCGATTTTACTCCCAAAGACGATTTTTCGGCTCGACTTCAGGCGGACCGTGAGCTGGTGCGGCAGGTGGCGGATTTGTCGGCCACTCCGGCCGACTGGCCCACGTTTCGGGCCAACAATCGGGCGACCGCCACGACCGCGGCGCGGGTGCCCGCCCATGCCCACTTGCAATGGACCGCCAGTTTGGTTGGGGGCGGCCTGGATGGTGGCACTCGGGTTCGGCCGACCGCCCCGGTGGCGGTGGGCGACCTGGTCCTGCTGGCTGGTTCCGACGGCGTGGTTCGCGCTTTGGATGCGGCCACCGGGAAGCGGAGATGGCAGGTTTCCACCGGAGCGGAGATCCGTTTTCCGCCCACCGTATGGAAAGGCCGGGCGCTGGTCGGCTCGGGCGATGGCTGGGTCTACGCATTCGAAGCCCACAGTGGCAGGGAGGCGTGGCGTTTTCGGGCGGCGCCGGCCGAGCGGTTGATCCCCGTCTACGGGCGGCTCCAATCGACCTGGCCCGCAGCCAGTGGCGTGCGGGTGGGCGAGGATGGTGTCGCGTACGTCGCGGCGGGGCTCGCCAATTACGACGGCACCTACGTTTACGCGCTCGACGCGGCCAGTGGTCAGGTCCGCTGGTGCAACGACACTTCGGGCCATCTCGATGCCAAGGCCAATACGGGAGTCAGTGTCCAGGGGCATCTCTTGATCGCTGGCGACCGGCTCTATCTGGCGGGTGGCAATGCGGTGTCGCCCGGCATTTACGATTTGCAAGATGGTCGCTGCCTGAACGATCCGGCCCCATTGGCTGAATGCCAGTCGACCAGTCCCCGGGGCTGGGAGTTGAGTCTGGTCGGCGATCGGGTGGTTGCCTTCGGGCGGCCCCTCTACGCGCGTCCCGAGAACCCGGTGTACGACCGCACCGTCAAGAAGAAGATCCTCCATGCCCGCAGCGGCTCGCAGGATGTCGTCTGGCTCGACAACCGCCGGCTGATGGGTTTTGCGCCGCTCGATTCGCAGGTCCTGTCACGATGTGTCAGCGATGAAAAAATTCCCAAACATATCACTCAGACTTGGGGTGAATTCGAAGTCGACCAGAAGCCATTGTGGCGGCACGAGGTTCCCGGTAGTGAGGCACTCGCCGTGGGAGCCAACGCGGTGGTCGTAGCCGACCATGAGCGGGTGACGGCCTATGCGCTGGCGGGAGGTGGGCAGCTCTGGTCGGTCGACTTGCCCGCCGCCCCGGTGCCCTGGGGAATGGCCATCAACCGCCATGGCCAGACGCTGGTCACGCTGGTCGATGGCCGGGTTGTCTGTCTGGGCGAGTAGGGCATGGAACAGTTACCATGGAACAGTTACCATGGAACAGTTACCATGGAACGGGGGAACATGAAACGGGGGAACATGAAACGGGACGACCATAAACGGGTCACCGGGGATCTGGAAATTTGCGACATGGATTTCGCCAATCCGGCTCATTGCGCGGGGCTGGTACGCGTGCTCGACTCGTACGCTTCCGGTCCGGTGGGTGGTGGCAAGCCCTTGAGTGCCGAAGTGCGGCAGCGGTTGGTTCCCGCCTTGCGAGAACTTCCATCCGCCCGGATCGTGCTGGCATTTCGCGGCGATCAGCCGGTCGGTCTGGCGATTTGCTTCCTGGCATTTTCCACCTTCCACGCCCGCCCGCTGCTGAATATCCATGACCTGGCCGTGGTGCCGGAACATCGGGGCCAGGGAGTCGGCCGGGCGTTGCTGGAGGCGGTCGAAACGCGGGCCCGGCAGGGTGGTTGCGTCAAGCTTACGCTGGAGGTTCAGGAGAGCAATCGACGGGCGTGGGACTTCTATCTCGACTTTGGTTTCGCCGATTTCGAAATTGCCGGCCCGACGCCGACCCGTTTCCTGAGCAAGCCGCTGGCGTGACACGGTTTCTACCTCATGCGACCGGCCGTACGAGGATGCGGCCCCAGGTCTGGCCAGCCAGCATGGCCTGGACTTTGTCGAGTACTTCGGGCAAAGCGACTTTTTGAGCCAACGCTTGCAGGCCGTCCGGTTTCCAGTCGCCAGCCAGATGTTGCCAGATTTGCAGTCGCGACGCGGGCGGGCATTGGGCCGAATCGATGCCGGAGAGAGTGACGCCACGGAGGATGAAAGGATAAACGGTCAGCGGCAACTGGTCGCCGGCAACCAGGCCACAGGCGGTCACGCAGCCCCGATGTTGCGTCGCTCGTAGCAGCGTGGCCAGGGTGTTCCCCCCTACGGTGTCGACCGCCCCGGCCCAGCGGGCCGGTAGTAGTGTTTTGCCGCTGGTGTCGTGGACCGCGTCGCGGTCGAGAATTCGGGCTGCGCCCAGTTCTTCCAGCAGGGTAGCTCGCTCCGGCTTGCCGGTGACCGCGGTGACCTGGTAGCCCAGTTTGGCCAGGATGGCAACCGCCAGGCAGCCGACACCACCGGTCGCGCCGGTGACCACCACATCGCCATGGTCGGGCGTGACGCCATGCTGCCGCAGGCGGTGGACCGATTGGGCGGCCGTGAAACCGGCCGTTCCGTAGAGCATGGCCGTTTCGGCCGTCAGCCCCGCGGGTATCGGTACGACCCATGCGGCCGGTACGCGGACCTGGGCGGACCAGCCCCCCCAACGTCCGGAGCCCAGGTCGTAGCCGGTCACCAGGACCGATTGTCCGGCGGTGAATTGGGGACTTTCGCTTGCCAGGACCGTGCCCGCACAGTCGATGCCCGGCACGTGCGGCAACTTGCGGACCACTCCCGGATGGGCCTGGCAGGCCAGGGCATCCTTGTAGTTGAGCGACGACCACTCGGTGGCGATCAATACCTCACCGGGGGGCAAATCGCCGGTGTGGATCGATTCCACCGCGCAAGTCGCTTGGGTGCGACGGTCCGTTTGCTCGTCACGCCGTACCATCATGCAGGGGAATGGTTCGGCCGAAGCTGGTTTGGCGGTTGGCTGGGCAAGGGGCATGATGGGAGGTTCCCCTCAGGTCTGCAGGGCAATGGGTAGCTGGTCGATTTTCGCGGCCAGGATGAAATCGTTTTCCGACAGTCCGCCAATCGCATGAGTCCACAGTTCGACCGAAACGTTACGATAACTCTCCAGATGCAAATCGGGATGGTGGCCGTCTGCTTCGGCGACTTCGGCGCACCGGTTGAAAAAATCGATGGCTGCCATAAAATGCTTGGCACGCCACTGCTTGCGTATCCGTTGGCCCGCATGGGTCAAAGCCCAGCCCTCCAGTTGCTCCAGTTGTGTCTTGGCCTGCTCCAAGGAACAGGGCTCGACTCCGCCCTCGCAAGGGAGACACTTTTTTTGGATAAGTTCGCGGACGGTTTGGATTGACATGAAGTCCTCTTTCAGAATACGGGAATCACCATGCGAACGAGATCGCGACAAGCATGATTTGCGCGTGCTCCGTGGAGCCTCCTGTCGCTCGGTTCGCTCCAACCGCTCTCATGACTTTACGCTTATCCGAGTCCCCGCGTCAAATGAGTTACGAGTGACCATGCAGAAAAATCAATTTTCTCAACCGGGTCCATCCCAACCGAATGACGTCGACAAGCGGCTGAGCGTGCTTGAGGAGCGTTTGACCTTCATGGAGCACACCCTGGACGATCTGGGAGGAGTGCTCACCGCGACCCAGGCCCAGCTTGATCGTCTGGAAGGCAAAGCCGAAAAACTCCAGGCTCATCTCCAGCGACTCTCCGATCTGAGCCGGGGAGAAGATCTGCCCCATGAAAAACCACCGCATTACTAAGAATACGACACCCGAGGTTCACCCATGTGGACGGTCAAGAAAATTTTATTAACGGTTGTCTGCTGCGCGCTGGTCGCGTGGGCTACCAGTCCGGCCTGGGCGGAGCAGCAGACCGGTGTATGCCGTTACTGCCAGCAGACGGTGGGGCGAGTGGGCGCGTCCGCGGCTGAATCGGGGTCCCGCACGGTTCGCCACTATGCCCCAGACCGGCTAGCGGACATCCTGCATATCCGCTTGGAAGTCACTCCCGATTTCCAGCAACACACGGTCGCCGGGTCCGCCACGATTACGTTCGAACCGATCGCGAAGCCGCTGCGCGAATTGAAACTGGATGCGGTCGATCTGCGGATTCACTCGGTTCGCTCCGCCTGGGCGATTGAAGATTCCACCAGCGGCAAAAACGATTTAACGATCCTCTTCCGCAAGCCGATCCCGCTGGGCACCCAGGTGAAGGTCGCCATCGAGTACCAGGCCGAACCGGCCCGCGGGCTCTATTTTCGCACGCCCCGCAACGGTTACCCCAAAAAGGACATGCAGGTCTGGTCCCAGGGCGAGCCGTATGAGGCGAGGCACTGGTTTCCTTGCTTCGATTCTCCCAACGAACGGGCCAGTACCGAACTGATTTGCCATGTGCCACCCGCCATGACCGTCTTGTCCAACGGCCGTCGCCTGGCGGAAAGCGTCGATCTTCAGACCGGTCTAAAAATGGTGCACTGGCTGCAGGCCAAACCGCATGCCAGCTACCTGCTCTGTCTGGTGGCGGGGCACCTGAGCACGCTCGAAGGGCATTACCGGGATATCCCGCTCGGGTTCCACACCCAACCCTCGCTGGCCCGTTTCGCCGAGAGTTCCTTTCGCGACACGGGGCCCATCATGGAATTTTTCGAGCGGGAAATCGGCATCCCCTTTCCCTGGGACAAATATGACCAGGTCACGATTCTCGATTTCATGTGGGGGGGGATGGAAAACACGTCCCTGACGGCACTCACCGAGCGAACCCTCTTTGCCCCGGAGACCGAAAATATCCGGTCCACGCGCCGGCTGAATGCGCATGAGATGGCCCATCAATGGTTCGGTGATTATGTTACCTGCAAGGATTGGAGCCATTTGTGGCTCAATGAAGGTTTCGCCACCTATTACACCCATTTGTACGAAGACCATCGGTTTGGCTCCGACGCCTTGCGGTATGGCCTGTTCTTGGACGCCCGCGATCGGGTCTTGTCGCAGGCTGCCGACACGCGACCGATCGCCTATCGAGAGTATCAAAAACCGCAAGATCAATTCGACTTCCGCGCTTATCCCAAAGGGAGCTGGGTGCTGCATATGCTGCGCAGCCAGTTCGGCGAAGCCCTCTTTCGCCGCTGCATTCAAACCTACCTCCAGCGGCATGCGCTCGGGTTTGTCGAAACCGAGGATCTACGCACGGTCCTGGAGGAATTGAGTGGCCGGCCGTTGGATCGTTTTTTTGATCAGTGGGTCTACCACGGCGGCTTTCCGGAATTGACGGTCGCGAGCCGCTGGCTGGCCAAGGAGAAAATGGTTCGAGTAACCATCGAGCAGACCCAGAAAACGAATGAAAAGGTCTTGCGATTCCAATTCCCGGCCGCGATACGGCTGGTGGTGGATGGAGTCTCGCAAGATCATCCGGTGGAAATACAGAAGAAGAAACAGGACTTTTATTTTGCCCTGGAAGCGAAACCGGAAGTGGTCCGTTTTGACCCCGAATACACCGTGCTCGCCAAGGTTAAGTTCAAAAAGCCCGATGCGATGCTGTTGGCCCAGCTCCAGCGACACGACGACCTGCTCGGCCGCCTGTTGGCAGCCGAGGCTTTGGGACAGCGGAAAACCAAGGCTGCGGTCAAGGCACTGCAGGCCGCGCTCACGGGCGATCCGTTCTACGGGGTTCGTAACGAGGCGGCTGCCGCCTTGCGGACCCTTGGCACCGAGCAGGCGCTAGTTGCCCTGGAGGAGGGCCTTGAACAGAACGATGCCCGCGTGCGGCTGGCCGTGGTGGAGGCAATCGGAACATTTTACTCCGATCGTGCCCGGGACTTGCTCGTTCGCATTACCCAGACGGAAAAAAACCCGGCCATCGTCGGTGCGACCCTGCGGGCGTTGGGCAAGTATCAGGGGCAGGCAATCGACCAGATCTTTCGCGACTTCCTGCGGAGCGATTCCTTCCGCAACGAAATGGCCGTTGCGGCGGTGGATGCCATCGCCGGCGGCCGGTCGGCCGAATTCGTGGACGATTTGACCGAGCTGCTCGACAAGCGTGAAGACGACTTGACCTCCCAGGGCATCGGCCAGACTTTCCACGCCCTGGCGGCCATTGCCCGCGGTCGGCCCGAGGCGGCCGCGGTCCGCAACCGGCTTCTCACCTACCTGCAGCATCCGCGGCAGCAGGTCCGGATGGCGGCGGCCCGCGCGTTGGGACAACTGGGCGACGCAGGAGCCCGGGCGGCCCTGACCGGGCTGGCCGACTCAAAACGGCCGGATCGCCTGGCCGAGGCGGCCCGCGACGCGCTCAAAACACTCAACCAGCGTCAGCCCGATGCGTCTGAAGCGCTCGGCCAACTTCGAGAGCAACTCCAAAGCTTGCGCGAAGACCAGCGGAAATTGCGGGAAGAGCTGGAGCGGCTGAAATCGAAGGAGAAGGCCCAATGAATGCTGCTTTTTGGGCTGATGTGGTCGTTGGCGTGCATGTGGCGTATGTCGCGTTTGTCGTGCTGGTGGTGCCGGTGGTCCTGGTGGGCGGATTGCTGGGCGCGGAGTGGATCCGCAATAGCTGGTTTCGCAATATTCATCTGGCGATGATTGCGGTGGTGGTCGTGCAGTCGGTGTGCGGCGTGACCTGCCCCTTGACCGTGTGGGAGAACCGCTTGCGGGCCCAGGCCGGCATGCAGGGATACGAGCGGTCTTTTATCGGCCATTGGTTGCACGACTTGTTGTTTTTCGACGTTTCGCCCGGCACGTTCGCCATCATCTACACGGTCTTTGGCCTGCTGGTGGTGGGATTGTACCTGGCGTTCCCGCCCCGCTGGCTCAGCCGCCGCAAGCCGGAATGAAGCATTCCCTTCCCGGTGGAATCCATCGATGAGCAGGAATTCAACGCTTGCGAGTAGTAAAAAATCCAAAGCTACGGCTACGCCGCAGCACTCCATATTATGGAGTGCGACAGCGCAGCTGTCGCTTTGGATTTACGCATAAGTTAGCCCACCGAAAACAGCCTGATCCGTAACGGAGTCCTTCAGTGCAGGGTGACCGTTCGGAGGGGAGAGGTTCGGTGCTAAGTTCGTAGCATGTCCGAACGGATCGGTCGCGCCGTGGACGAGTCCCGGCCGGACCCCGCCGCCGGCCAGCCACATCGTGAAGCAACGCGGATGGTGGTCGCGGCCGTGTAGTTGTCGGCGGTCAGTTTGCCCTGGCTGTAGCAGGTTCGGCCGAAAATCCTTAGCGGCCGGTCGTCTAACTCGCCACCAGGAGCCCCAGTCCGAACTGGGCAAAGGCCAGATCGAGATCCTCGATGCCGACCACCCCGTCGCCGTCGAGATCCCCGTCGGCCCAGGTCGCGCCGGTCATGCCGAAGTTGTCGTTTTGGGATAAGGGCCCCATCCGCACCGATGCGGTTCCCCGTGATATCCAGATTCGGGAGCTTCGCATCGAGTACGATGATGCCATAGTCCTCGTTGTCGACAATGATGTTGTTGTCAATGACAGGGGAGAACGTGTTGGTTTGCGTGGTGGTGTTTTCAATCCAGATGCCCGCTCTGTTGGGGTTGCCGGGCGTGACGGAGCCTTGAATACCAAAAATCTGATTATCACGGATTTCGAATGGCGTAAGCGATCGATCGAAGAAGATGCCGCGTTCGTTGTCGACAAACACGTTGTTGACGATGTTCACGCCTTCCACGGATGAATCAGGGATGCCTCCACTATCGGTGACACGAATCCCGTAGGTGAAGCCTTGGATGAAAAGATTGCTGATCTCGAAATCCTGGCCGATACCCTGCGAAAGATTGGGAGTTAGCAACAGTGCTTCTTCGGCACTGGACCCAATGCTTGGCTGTATGACGACATTGCCAAACTGACTGTGTATCTTGACAGGCACGGTCACTGAAATCGAAGAGCCTAAATTAAAAACTGGTATACCCGAAGAGAACAGGCCAACATCGAAAGTGATTTCATCTTTAATGGTGGTGTTAAGATTTGAATCTCTTATCGCTGTCCTGAGCGTTCCAGGAGCAAAAGTATCACTTACGCTGTCCACAACCAACGGCGCCAGCATTCGGCGATCTTCAAGCGATTCATAACAAAGCTGACGATTGTTGTTCCTCGAGTGTCGTAACATCATCATCACCATTTCTGCAAAAATAGCAGTCTAATACGGTCCGGAGGTTTGACTAAATTGATATTGCGTCACTCTAGGGGGGGGGGCGTATACTTCGTCAAGTAGGCAGAATAAAAAAGATTCGCAAATTTATCTTACCCTTGAGGAGCGAGTGAAATGTGTATTTCGAAATTCGCCGTCGCGTTAGGAATGGCAATTTTTTCTTCAGGTCATGTATATGCGGAAGTTATCTACCAGAGTGGATCATTCGGAGAAACTGGTATCTCTTGGCAAGCACTTCTTGACGAGATAGTGTTCAGTACGGGCGTCGAATCGAATGTGTTTTCTGGTGTTCGGTTTGAAATAGAAAAGCCGATTCTGGTGACAAAAATTGGAGGCCATTTTATTGGACATCCTCTTAATCCGTCGAATGGATTTTTCGGGGCCCTAATTCAACTTGAAAATAAAACGGATTTTCCAGATTCTGGTAATCTTTCTACAGCCGATGTTCTGGGCGTTACAACTATAACATTCCCTGAAACTTCTGGTGTCGTGTTTGGTGATCTTACAGCAATGCTAGATCCGGGCTGGTATGCTATGGTATTCGGTAGCGGCCTCTTCGGGACTTCAGCAGTCGGATCAGCGATACGTAATGGCATAGACGATGGATTGCAGTCATACATTGCTTGGCAACCTGGAGTCGGGTGGTTTGAAATGAGTTCATCTTTTGTGAACCACTATTTTGTTGTTGAAGGACACATCATCCCTGAACCGTCGACAATCTCACTCCTGGGAACTTGCGGAATTGTGCTGCTTCTGAAACATCGAAGGATGATTCGGGAGCAATGATTCGGACCAGTAGTGGAATCGTTTTGGGGTAAGCCACGGAGCGGAAACGGACGGTGTTAAAATAACAGCTCCGTAGGAGCGTCAGCGATTAGCCCCGGGCGAGGGTAGGCGAGTTCAACGAGCCTGACCGCTGATGCGGGGTTAGGTGGCAATAACCATTGTCGGCCGAGCGGGTTGTGATGAGTGCGATCGGCGGATGGCCGAGGCCGAAATGAGCCGCGGCAAGCCTCGGTTACCATAAACTCGGGAAACCAGGGGCCGCGGCCACGCCCGCATATCGGTACCCCGGTCATCTCGGCCGATGGCTTGGGGATGGGTCAACCCCGGGCTGTATGAAAACTCGCCGGAAGCTCGTTTCCGTTCTTAAATACGCAAAGATGCCCCCACCGTCGCCAAGCCCGAAGCCGGTGCCGAGTGTTTTGTTAAAGAACACCGTCAACGACTCGTGCGCGCGATTCCCCCTTGCATGATCACCGATCCTAGGTGTACCTCTTGCCCCACAGATTACGACGAGGATCCAAATCCAAAGCTGCGGCTGCGCCGTAGCACTCCAAATTTTTGCCCAATCCGCTTCTCACGCGAGCAGGTCGTGGACCACGTTGCCGAACACGTCGGTCAAGCGGTAGCGGCGGCCTTGGAATTTGTAGGTCAATTTTTCATGATCGATGCCCAGCAGGTGGAGCATCGTTGCGTGCAGGTCGTGCACGTGGACCGGATTTTCGGTCAGGTTGTAGCCAAACGGATCGGTCGCGCCGTGGACGAGCCCCGGCCGGACACCGCCGCCGGCCAGCCACATCGTGAAGCAGCGCGGATGGTGGTCGCGACCGTAGTTGTCGGCGGTCAGTTTGCCCTGGCTGTAGCAGGTTCGGCCGAATTCGCCACCCCAGACCACCAGCGTTTCGTCCAGCATGCCGCGTTGCTGGAGATCTTGGATCAGGGCCGCCGCGGGCTGGTCGGTTTCCCGGCACTGGGTCGCGATGCCGGCGGGCAGGTTGCCATGCTGGTCCCAGCCGCGGTGAAAGAGTTGAATGAAACGCACATCCTGTTCCGCCAGGCGGCGGGCCAGCAGGCAGTTGGCGGCGAATGTACCCGGATTGCGGGCATCGGGCCCATAGAGGTCGAAGATGTGATCCGGTTCGTTCGTCAAGTCGGTTACCGCGGGCACGGAGCTTTGCATCCGAAAGGCCATCTCGTATTGGGCGATGCGGGCCTCCACGGATGGGTCGAGGGAGCGTTGATACTCGAGTTGGTGCAACTGGCCCAGGCGATCGAGCATTTTACGCCGGGCCGTGGCGGAGATGCCGGCCGGGTTATTCAGGTAAAGGACCGGGTCCCGGCCGGCGCGAAATTCGACCCCCTGATGGCCCGAGGCGAGGAAGCCGCTGCCCCAGAGCCGCGCGTAGAGGGGTTGGCCACCCTTGTTCTTGGTCAGGAGCACGCAGAAATCGGGCAAGTTCTTGTTGGCCGAACCGAGGCCATAGCTCAGCCACGAGCCGATCGAGGGTCGACCGGCGATTTGCGAACCGGTTTGAAAAAAGGTGATCGCCGGATCGTGGTTGATCGCTTCGGTATGCATCGAGCGGAGGACGCATAACTGGTCGACCACCTTGGCCGTATGCGGCAACAGTTCGCTGACCCACGTTCCAGCGCGGCCATGCTGGCGGAACTTGAAGGTCGACCCGGCCAGCGGCAGGCTGGCCTGGTTGGCCGACATGCCGGTCAGCCGCTGGCCCTGGCGAACCGAGTCAGGCAGCTGCTCGCCCTGTTTTTCGCTCAGCATCGGCTTGTAATCCCACAGATCGATCTGCGAGGGACCGCCACTCATGAACAGGTAGATGACCCGTTTCGCCCGCGGAGGGAGGTGGAATCCAGACAGAACTCCTGCCGGCGATCCGGCTGGGCCGCCAGCTTGCGCTGGGTAGGTACCCAGCATATGGGCCAGCGCCGCGGTCCCCAGACCGGTGCTTGCCCGAGAGAAAAAGTGGCGCCGCGTCAGTTGTGTGGTCGAGCCTGAGAATTTGAAGGATTGGTTCATGGTGGTTACACATCCGGGCTTGATGTCATACGGGCCTTGTAGGGCTACCGGGCCAGACCCGCCTGCTTGCGCTCTGCGTCTATTGTGATTTGTACCTTGCTAGTCCGGGCTTGATGTCATACGGGGCTTGTAGGGGCTACCGGGCGAAGGGGTCAGGTCTAAGTTTTCGGCTTGCGCGTCTGTCGGTTAGGAGACCAGGTTGGCCGAAAATTAGACCAGACCCCGCCCACTTTCGCTCTACGTCGTTTCGCTCTCCGCTCTCCGCTCTCCGCTCACTTTGTTGCCGCTTCTTCGTAGTTTAATACCATGGCCGCGACTACGGTCAGGGCGGCCAGATCTGTTGGGTCGATTTTGTTATCGGGCCGGTGATCGCCGATGGCCAGGAAGGGCTCGACGCTCTTTGGTTGATCTTGAAACAGTTGCCGCTGCTCGTGGAAGGTTGCTGCCAGAAGCTGCTGTTCTTCACCGGTGGGCTGGCGGCTGGTGAGTGCGCGAAAGATCGTGGCGACTTGGGTTGCCAGCGTTTGTTCGCTCTTGGTCAGCGCCCGCGCGGCCAGGCCTCGGGCCGCTTCGGTGTATTGCGGGTCGTTCAATAACACCAGGGCTTGCAGGGGCGTCGAAGTAGACTGGCGGCGAACAAGGCAGACGTCCCGTTTGGCCGCGTCGAGCGTGAGCATGGCCGGAGGGGGTGAAGTTCGTTTCCAATAGGTGTACAGGCTGCGGCGATGGCTGCCCTCGTCCGGATCGCGCTGGTAGGTGGCGGTCCCCTTTTCTTTCCAGAGCCCCGGCGGTTGATACGGTTTCACCGGTGGTCCGCCCTGCTTTTCCACCAGCAGGCCGCTTGCCAGCAACGCGCCGTCCCGGAGCATTTCGGCGGTCAGACGCCCATGGGGGCCACGGGACAACAGGCGGTTTTCCGGATCGCGAGCCCGTTGTTCCGGCTTGCAGTCGGCCCGTTGGCGATAGGTGGCGGAGAGGACAATCCGCCGGATCAGCCCTTTGACGTCCCAGCCGGAATCGAGCAGCGAGCGGGCCAGCCAATCGAGCAACTCGGGGTGGGTAGGTATCTCTCCCTGGCTGCCAAAATCGTCGGGCGTCGCAACCAGGCCCCGGCCCAGCAGCATTTGCCAGTAACGGTTGACCGCAACGCGGGCGGTAAGTGGATGATCCGGATGGGTGAGCCAGCGGGCCAGGCCGAGACGATTGGGCGGATAGTCATCCGGCATGGGAGGGAGACTGGCGGGCGTGCCACGCTTGACTCGCACGCCGGGTGCGTCGTAGGCGCCGCGCTGGAGCAGGAACGTTGGCCGGGGCTGGGGCAGTTCGCCCATCACCATCAATTCGGCAATCGAATCGACCAGATCGCCATGTTGCCGGCGCAGTTTCCGTACCGCTTCGAGTGCCGCCCGATAGGCCCGATTGTGCTGGTGCAGGTAGGTCCTGCGCAAAGCGTCGCGCTGCGAGTCGGTCCATGCTGCGGCGAGGGTGGTCGGGCGTGCGGTTAGGGCGACCCCATCGTGCAGCAGCTGGACTTCGAGACGGGTCAGTTGGCGATCAAACACCTTCAGCTCGTCGACCAGGCCATTCTGGAAACCTCGATCCCGGAATCGCTGGCCGAGCGTCAACTGCTTGACACTGCCGTCAGGGTAGCCGATGGTTCTGGTCAGATGGTCGCGGACCACCGCGCAAGGTTGCCGCACGCCATCCAGGTAGATGGCCAGGCCCGCGGCGTGGCTGGAGCCATCGTAGGTGACGACCGCCTGGACCCAGCGGCCGATCGGCAACGGGGATTCGGTGCGGATGCGCAGGGCGTTGCCCGGCCAGAAGTGGATCAGCGAGGCACTGAGATGGCCCTGCTCGATGAGCAACTGGTAACCCCGGCTGCCGGCGTCGGTCCAGGCCCGCGATCGGTGCCAGACGACGGCCCGCTCCTTCAGGTCAGGTGTTTGCAGCCAGAGACTGATGGTGAACGGATCGTGCCGAGTGAATTGGCCACCCACCGGCGTGGTGAAATTATTTTCACCGCTGAGCTTGAGACCCTGGCCGAACTTGCCCGGCACTTGCAGAGGCTGGTCGGCGACCTGGCCCGGCTTTTGCGGATCGATTCGATTGGCCACTTTTCCAGCGTCGATCGTTTCCATCGCGTAGTGGCCCAGGAGCCCCACGCTAGGTTCGGAGGGCGGGCCTGACGGTCGAGGAGAATCCCCTTGCGCCAGCCATGCTTCCCAGGCCGGTTGCTGGGCGCTGGCGATCTGTTCCAGTCGAGCTTCCTGCGACTGGATCCGTGAGGCCAGCGCATCGATCCGTCGCTGTTGGTCCGGGCTGGCCAGCAGCAGCGCGGGAGTTGGGGTCGCCTTGGTGAAGTGCGAATAAAGACCGCTTTCATCGATGCTGTTGAAGTAGGCGAACAGTTGGTAATACTCCTGCTGCGTGATTGGATCGTACTTGTGGTCGTGGCAGCGGGCGCAACCCAGGGTCAAGCCGAGAAAAGCGGTGCCGAAGGTGTTCGTTCGATCCATGCTGTATTCGCTGCGGAATTCTTCTTCGATGCTTCCCCCCTCGTTGGTCTGTCGGTGCAGGCGGTTGAACGCGGTGGCCAGCGTTTGCTGGCGAGTGCTGCCCGGCAGCAGGTCGCCAGCCAGTTGCCAGGTGACGAACCGATCGTAAGGCAAGTTCTGGTTGAAGGCTTCAACCACCCAGTCGCGCCATGGCCAGACAGGCCGGTAGACGTCGGCCTGGTAGCCATAGGTGTCGGCATAGCGGGCCAGATCGAGCCACTCGACGGCCAGCCGTTCGCCATAGCGGGGAGAGGCAAGCAGACGATCGACCAGATGCGGGTAAGCTTCCCGGGAATCGTCCGCCAGGAAAGCGTCGATTTCTGCCAGGGTCGGAGGCAGGCCGGTCAGGTCGTAGCTTAGCCGGCGGATCAGTTTTTCCCGGCTTGCCTCGGCAGCGGGCGAAAGCCCCTCCTGTTCGAGCCGGGCCAGAATGAACCGATCGATGTCACCGCGTGCCCAAGTCGTGTTGGCCGTTCGGGGGGCGGCTTGCCGGCCAACGGGTTGCAAGGACCAGTGCGAACTCCAGGCAGCACCCTGCTCGATCCATTGACGGATCAGGCCGATTTCCTGAGCTGTGAGCGCCATGTTGGAGTCGGCCGGAGGCATGCGCAAATCTTCGTCGGTGGAGGCGATGCGCAGGTAGAGTTCGCTTTTCAAGGGCTCCTCCGGCGTGAGGACTGGGTTGTCCGCGCCGGACTCCGGCGGCGCCTGCATGCCTGCCCGCGTATCGAGGCGCAGCCCGGCCTGGCGATTGTCGCCGTCAGGGCCATGGCACGTGTAGCAGCGATCCGAAAGGAGCGGCCGGATGTGCAGATCGAACTGTACGGTATCGGGAAGTTTAGCCGTGGCCGGCTGCGCACACGCCGGCTCCAACCCACCTGGTAGACCAAACCCGACAAGTAGACCGATGAAGATGAAAAGCGCGCAGGCCGTGGCAAGAGGAGCGTGGTGAATCATGCTCCTATCTTACCACAGATCAGCGAATGCCGGGCCAGCTTCCGGGCGGCAGAAAAAAACTCCATGGAGACATAGAAGTCGTGATATCGCCAACTAGTCTGAACCTAGACATAGCCAGCCTTTTACCCTTCCGTTCTAGAATCCGGCTCCCTTCGACTGGGCGGCCATCGCCGCGATGCCGATGGCTCGGAGGACACCCTCTTCGGCTTCCAGTCGGTAACGCAGGCCGCCGTCGATCGGCTGCAGGACCAGACGTAAGTGGTCGCGGCCACTACTTTCGCCTTCCAGCGCGCTGGCGATCATCTCCATTTGGGCCTTGTCTTTCTCCTTGGCAAAAGCACTGGCCATGGTCATGATTTGACCCAACGAAATGGTCATTTCCACTGGGGCGATCGCTTTGCCAGGGTTGGCCTTGGAGACATCGATCACCTGCTTGACGGCATCGAGGCAGTTTTTCCCCAGGGCCACGTAGACCGACTGGACACCGATCCCAATGGCCACCTCGAGCGTTTCACCAAACAATTGTCGCGGTTGGGCCTGGTCGGCGGGGACCGGCAGACGCATGGTGTGAAACTGGACATCCTCGTGGCTGTCGTCGTTCCATTGGATGCCTGGAAACTTCGGTTCGTCCTTGGCCAACTCGACCAATTTTTTCAATCCGCTTTCGACCTTGGCGGGGTTACTGACAAATCCGCCGGCAACCAGGGTGAGCGAATCGGGGGTCAAGTTCAGCACGGCTCCCCCATCCATCATGCCGGCCTCAACCGTTTCTTTCAGAGCGTCGAGGAAATCTCCGATGGCTGATTTGACGGCGTCGCGGACTTCGTCGGTGGGCAAGTCCTTATGGTCGTCGATCGATTGCATTACCTGCTTGCGAATCGCCCCGAACATTTGGTTGAACTGGGCCGATTCCTCCTTGGTGATCTTGGAAGCAGTCGAAAGCATCATGGCTGCGTCAGGCTGGAAAAAACCGGCGTAATTGGTCTTAGCGTCGCCGTAGCCGTCAATCTGCTCCGCCAGGTCCGACCCTTCGATCGCGGTAAAGGCCAGGTCGAACAGGGCCCGCTCGCCGTTGCCATCGAGCTGAACGCCCACCGTGAGTCGGTCGATTTCCTGGATCATTCGGGTGACTTGTTGCAATTGCGCTTCCGCCACGCTTTTCCGGAGAGCATACGCCTGATCGTCTTCTTCGGGGAGCTGCTTCAGGCCGGATTCCATGCTTTGCGAGAGTTGGCCGATGGCCAACTGGCGAAGATTCTCGGGTACATTCTGTACCATGACCTGAACGCCGATGTCGTACTGCTTGGCCAGGGTGGCAAAGTAGGCGCCCGGATCGTCGGGCAGATTCTGCAGCGATTGTGGCATGGGCGAGAGAAAGGCCCAAGGGCCTTGAGAGCGCAGATAGAGCTGGGTGCCTCCCATCGAGACGGTTCGCGTGCCATCGCCTTGGTCTTCCGTCGT
The DNA here is from genome assembly GCA_024276705.1 of Planctomycetota bacterium. Taxonomy (GTDB): domain Bacteria; phylum Planctomycetota; class Planctomycetia; order Pirellulales; family Lacipirellulaceae; genus JAJRWS01. Next base: position 19,947 of record JAJRWS010000095.1, read on the forward strand.
CACCCCAAACGGTTCGAGTACTTCGAGCAGTGCATTGGTGTCGGTGACCGGGATACACAGGGCTCCCTGGAATTCCGCCCCGTTCGAGAGCACAATCGCTCCCAAGGGTCGTGTTTTGTCCAGGCCGGCCAGCCCTTTGTTCTGAGTGAACATCTGGAGCATCATCTCCAGTTGTTGGGCTGCTTGCGGCTGACCCGCCATACTCCCTACGAAATTGACATCCTTGAGAATTTCGTCGTAACCACTGAGGGTGACGATCGCCAACGGCTTCATGGCGCCTGCCGACTGGGCAGCCACCGTGGTGACCTCACAGCAGGCGCTGATAGCAGCCAGCCAAACGGCTGCCTGGACAAACAGGTGGTTGAGAGAAAATTTCACGTTCGATGCTCCTGTCATGAGTGGACTCGTAATTTGTCGCAATTGCCCTGAGTTTCAGACCTTCATTACCAGCAGCCGGGGATGCGGCAGCCCTCAGCATAGAATTTGACCAGACACTCGTGGGAGGTGCGTTGCGTTATGGGGAGATTGAGAAACGGAGGTTTCGTAGCTCCGCGCGTGGAGCCCCTTCATTCCATGAGGCGCTCTCTGTCGCGGACTGGTCAGCGCTCACGATAGGTGATACGGCCTTTGGTCAGATCGTAGGGTGAGAGTTCCACACGTACTTTGTCGCCCGGCACTATGCGGATAAAATGCTTTCGCATCCGCCCGGCAACGTGCGCATTGACGATATGTCCACCGTCGATTTCCACGCGAAAGCGGGTATTTGCCAACGCCTGGGTTACGACCCCTTCAACTTCCAGGGCCTCTTCCTTTTGCTTCGTCATACGGTCTCCAATATTGAGTACTGGCCTGATAAAACCCCCGGATATATTAGCACCTCCCAGGGATCGATCCAAGCGCATCTGGCCACAATCGGGTTCCAGGGAGACGATTTTACCGGTTCTAGCTTGGCTTCGACATGGGTGGGAGTTGCATGGGATGAGGGAATGACCGGTCTCCGCGGTCGGGGGGGGTTGCTGCAAGGTGGTCCTAAAAATGGCGAATTTCTCCGGTGTTTTCCTCGGTTCAAGCGGTTTTCATGAGTTTTAGAGGAACTTTGGCATAGCCAATCTGGCCCCGTCCCGGTAAACAACGGCTATATTATAGTGTCGCTAGTCTTTGTTGTTTCATCGGGATCGGGATCGGGATCGGGATCGCTATCGAAACGGAACGACAATTGGACGTTAGGACTTCGATCCCGATCCCGATCCGTACGACGACGCTGCAAGAATAAGTTCGACAGAGGACCCATGCTCCGCTGGATAGGATTTCAGCAAAAAGATACAGGATTTTGTCGTGAGCACTTACACCAATCCACCTTCCTCGGGCCAGTCGCCAAGCCCGGACGACGAGGCGGTGCTGCGCGCCAAACAAGAGATCCAAGGCCTCGTTCAGGAGTTGGTGGAGCTTTCCAAGTCCGAGGTGGAACCGAACGAATTTTACGAGGCGTTGCTCAATAAATCAGTCTCCGCGCTGGCCGCCATTGGTGGCGTGGTCTGGATTCTGGATGAGCAGGGTGTGCCCGGCTTGCAGTTTCAGATCAACCTTCAGCAGACCGGATTGACCGAGAGCAAGACGTCTCAATTACAGCATGGTCGTTTACTGCAGCAGGTGATCGCCAAGGGCGAACCCGCCTTGGTAGCTCCCCACTCGGGTTCCGGAGCAGGGTCGGAGTTGGCCGTTGAGCATCACCCCATCGATTTGGGGGATGCCGAAATTGCGGCCAATCCGACGAGTTACTTGCTGGTGCTGGCGCCCATCACCAGCGATCGGGGCGTGGAGGGATTGGTCGAGATATTTCAGCGGGATGGGGCACGTCCCACCACGCAGCGGGGCTATCAACGTTTCCTGATGCAAATTTGCGAACTGGCCGGAGAATATGTCAAAAGCCGGCGGCTGCGTCACTACGCGACCAAGCAAAGCCTTTGGGAGCAGTTGGAGAGTTTTACCGCCCTGGTGCACCAGCGGCTCAATTCTCGCGAAACGGCTTATACCATCGCCAATGAAGGCCGCCGGTTGATTGGCTGCGATCGGGTGACGGTGGTGCTGCGCAAAGGGAGCAGTTACCAGGTGGAGGCGATCAGCGGTCAGGATACGTTTGACAAACGTTCCAACGTTGTGCGGTTGCTACGGAATCTGGCCAGGACGGTTGCCAAAACGGGCGAGGATTTGTGGTTTGACGGCGACACTTCCGACCTGGCGCCTCAGGTTGAAAAAGCCGTGAATGCCTATGTCGACGAAGCGCATACCAAGCAGTTGGCGGTCTTGCCGTTGCAAGAAGCGAGTGACCCCGCGGAGGAACCGGAACAAGAGGAGGCAAAGAAGCATAAGGTCAATGTGCTCGGGGCATTGGTGATTGAACAATTGGTCGACGCGCGATCGCCGGATGGGATGATCCAGCGAGTCGATGTGGTGCGGCGGCATAGCAGCACTTCACTCACCAATGCCCAGGAACATGAGGGCCTGTTTTTATTACCTCTCTGGCGCATGCTCGGCAAAGCGAAATGGCTGGTCACGGCCCGGACTTTGCCAAAAACGCTGGCGGTGGCCACGTTGATTGTCGGCGCCATCGCCGCCCTCTGCCTGGTACCGTACGATTTCACGGTTACCGCGGAAGGCAACCTGGTGCCCGAGTTGCGCCGCAACGTATTTGCCGGCATGGACGGATTGGTGGTCGAAGTGCCCGTGCATCATGGCAAGCATGTGGAGCAAGGTAGTCCACTGGCTCGGCTTCGGAGCATGGACCTGGAAGCGGAGATGATCCGCCTGCAGGGGGAATACGATAGAACCGGACGACAGATCGCCTCGATCCAGCGTCAGCGGATGCTCCTCGAATCGCGCCCGGCCCGCGATGCGGACCTGGATGAATTGACGGGCCAGTTGGCCCAATTGCGAGCGCAGCTCAAGAGCCTGATGCTGCAACGGGATTTGCTGGAAAAGAAAACGAAGCGGCTTGAGATTACCAGTCCCATTTCCGGCAAGGTGGTAACCTGGAAAGTGAATGACATGATTCTCAACCGGCCTGTGCGCCGGGGGCAGCGGTTGATGGAAATCGCCGATCCGTCCAGCAATTGGGAATTGAAAATATACGTACCGGAATCCAAGATGGGCCACGTGGCACAATATTTTCGCCAGCAACAAGAGAAGGATCCCCAATACAAGTTGCGGGTGACCTTCATCCTGGCGACCCATCCGTCGGAACATCTCGATGGGGTTGTGGAAGAGATCGATCATAGCGCGCGGTTGCACGGGGAAGATGGCAACACGGTGCAGATGCGGGTTTCTTTCGACCAGACCGCGCTGACTCGGCTGGTCGCGAATCCGGCCGAAGAGTTGAAGGTCGGGGCGGATGCGAAGGCAAAAATCCACTGTGGCCGGCGGGCGATCGGCTATGTCTGGTTTCACGATTTGTTCGAGTTTGTGCAATCGCGTATTCTCTTTCGTTTTTAATCTTCGGGAGCATGATTGGAATGCCAGAGTACCCTACGAGCCGCGGTCAGGCATGGACCAGGACTGCGACAGGCAAGTTTGCACCGTGGCTTCTCATGCTGGCTGCAGTCTTGGGCCAGAGGGGCGGTGCTCGAGCCGACGACCCCGTGCTGGAACCGTGCGAGATCAAGGCGCGGGAGGATATTCGTATCCCCGCCAAGGAAGCTGGGGTGCTGGTGAAACTGCCCTGGAAAGAAGGAGCCGTGGTCAAAAAGGGCGATCTGTTGGCGGCCATCAATGACCTGCAGTCGAAAGCGGCCCTGGAGATGGCTGAAATTGGTCTGCAGGCAGCGAAAGAACGAGCCAAGTCCGATATTGAGATTCGCTATGCACAAAAAGCGTCGAAGGTAGCCCTGGCCGATTGGGAGCAGGATATGGCTGCCAACCGGCGGACTCCTGGTGCGGTTTCCGAGGCCGATTTGCGGCGTAAAAAGTTGGACTACGAGCGGCTGGAATTGCAAATCGAGAAAGCCCAAAACGATGCGGTCCTGGCCAAGTACGACGTAAAATCAAAAGAAGCCGAAATGAAAGCGGCCCAGTTGGCATTGGAGCGGCGTGAAATTATGGCGCCTTTCGACGGTGAGATTGTCGCCCTCTATCGCGACGAATCCGAGTGGCTGAGCCCTGGGGACCCCATCCTGCGGCTGGTTCGGTTCGACACGCTCTACGTGGAAGGTTTCATCGACTCCACCCAGTACGATCCGGAGCAAATCGATGGGCGCCCCGTCACCATTCAAGTGGTTCGCGCCCGCGGGCAAGATTCCACGGCGACCGGCAAAATTGTCTACGTCAGTCAACTGGTGCAAGGCGATCGTCGCTACCTCATCCGGGCCGAGGTGCCCAACCGGCGGCAGGGCAAGCACTGGGCCATCCGGCCGGGACTGGAAACCTCGATGACCATCCATATGAAATAATTGAGAGTTGAGAGTCCAGCGAAGAATCACACCATGCTCAGTCCAGGACCTGATACCCTCCCACGCTCTTTGTCTCTTTGCACTTCGTACTCTCCTGTCCGTGCTGAAGGGGTCAGGTACAAGTTTTCGGCTTGCAGGCCAATCGGCTAAGATGCCCGGTTGGCCGAAAATCGTACCAGACCCCGCCCTCCTGAACTCGCCCTTATGTCTACCCTGGCCGACAGCATTGTTTCCAGTTCCGCCCGTCGGCTGGCGATCCGCAAACGGCCCGACTTGCAGGGCCGCAAGCAACGTTATCAGGGCCGTGTTTACTGGGTCGTCAAGGAACCGGTTGGCCTGCAGTATTTTCGTTTTGAGGAGGAGGAATACGCGATCCTGCAGATGCTCGATGGCCATGCGAGCCTGGAAGAGATCGCCGAACGGTTTGAAGCGGAGTTTCCACCGCAAACCATTCGAGTCGAGGAATTGCAGAATTTTATCGGCATGTTGCACCGCAGTGGTCTGGTCCTTTCCGACACGGCGGGGCAGGGTGTCCAGTTAAAAAAGAAACGAGACGAGCGCCGCCGCAAGGAGTTGCTCGGCGCGATGGGCAACATCTTATCGTTTCGTTTCAAAGGGTTCGACCCGGAGCGGATTCTCAATGGGCTCTACCCGTATGTCCGCTGGTTTTTTACCATGCCGGCCCTGTTGATCTGTTGTTTGTTGGCCCTCACGGCGCTGACCCTGGTGATGGTGCAGTTCCACGAATTTCAATCGCGATTGCCCTCCTTTCAGAATTTCTTTGCCGCCCAGAATTGGCTCCTGCTGGCGACCGTGCTGGGCGTGACCAAGGTGGTGCACGAATTTGGCCATGGCCTTTCATGCAAGCATTTTGGCGGCGAGTGCCATGAGATGGGCGTCATGTTCCTGGTGCTGACACCCTGTCTTTACTGCAATGTGTCCGACTCCTGGATGCTGCCCAATCGGTGGCACCGGGCGGCCATCGGCGCGGCGGGCATGTACGTGGAAGTGGTCATCGCTTCGATCTGCACGTTTGTGTGGTGGTTCAGCGAACCTGGGTGGCTGAATTATATTTGCCTCAACGTGATGTTCGTCAGTTCGGTAAGCACGATTCTGTTCAACGCCAACCCGTTGTTGCGCTACGACGGCTACTACATCCTCAGCGACATCTTGGAGATCCCCAATTTACGCCAGAAGGCCAGTTCGATTCTCAACCGCAAACTGGCCTGGTGGTGCCTGGGCTTGGAGGAGCAGGAAGATCCCTTCCTGCCCAAACGTCATCAGTTGCTCTTTGCGTTTTACACGGTAGCCTCTTTCTTCTACCGGTGGTTCATCCTATTGTCGATCTTATACTTCCTGAACAAAGTGTTCGAGCCGTATGGTCTGAAGGTGATCGGGCAAATGATCGCGCTCGCTTCACTGTACGGCCTGGTGGTCATGCCATTCTGGAAGGTGTACAAGTTTTTCCGGGTACCGGGGAGGTGGAGCAAAGTGAAACGCGTGCGCATGGTGATGACTTTGTTGTTGTTAGGTGCCGTGGTGGGGGGCGTGCTATTCATCCCCTTGCCCTCCTCTGTGTGGTGTCTGTTTGTGCTGCAACCCCACAACGCGACTTCGGTCTATGTCAAAGTCGAAGGCGTGCTGGAAGAGGTCCAAGTCAAAGAAAACGACACGGTCCAGCAGGGCGACTTGTTGGCAAGACTGTCCAATCTGGACCTGGAAATTGCCCAGGTCGAACTGGAAGGCCAGCGGGATTCCTATCGGACACAGTTAAACAGCCTCCAGCATAGCCGTTTTGGCGACACTCAAGCTGGAGTGGGTTCACAAATCATGGTTCTCCAGAAGCAACTGGAATCGGTCGAAGAGCAGCTACGGCAAAAACAGGACGACATGGAGCGACTGAAGCTGAAGGCACCCGTGGCGGGCAAGGTGATTGCGCCGCCTCAAGTGCGTGCTCCTGGTACCGATGCGCAAGTCGATTTGCCGACTTGGGCTGGCACGCCGCTCGATCCGGAAAACCTGGGCGCTACGTTGCTGCCGGAGGGGGCGGGCAGCCTGTTCTGCCAGATTGGCAATCCCAACGAGTGGGAAGCGGTATTGGTGATCGATCAGAACGACATCAATCTGGTGCAAGATGGGCAGGAAGTGCGGATGATGTTCGACGAGTCACCTTACCATGTCTATATCAGCCGGATTGCATCCAAAGCATCCGATGCGATGCAATCGGTCCCGCCCCAATTGGCCAGCACTTCGGGCGGGCCGCTGCCCGCCCAGGCCGATCCCGATGGGGTCGTCCGGCCGCTCAGTACGTCGTATCAAGCCATCGTGCGACTGGATAACCAAACCGGCTTGCTCCGCAATGGGCTGATCGGCCAGGCGCGGGTAAAAACCGACCCACGCACCCTGGCCAGCCGGCTTTACCGTTACCTGAGCCGAACCTTCAATTTTGAATTGTAGCGAAGCATGGTACAATCGAGGCTGAAACTCCCATGGAGAGATGGGATCTCCAGCGAGGAGGTAAGGATCGGTCAATCAATAGCTGTCGTTTTTGGACGCAGAAATCACTTCTCTTGAGAGAATCAATAAATTTACTGATCGTACAGGTAAGAAACATGTTCTTCATAGTCCCACTGCATGAGTTCCAAATCGAACCTAACCCAATTCACCACAATACGTTAGCGGTACAGTGTTTCGACCGGAGCGCAAACTAAAAAAAGGTTTAGAACACTAATCCGCGCTAATCTGCGCTAATGAAGATCTAATAGGATTGGAAGATACTAAGGTGACGAATTGTCTCAAAAAAGCCTAACCCGGATTCGGTGTCCACTGCTTTGTCCTGGGCAGCATGTTTGTCCTGCTTGCCGTAGCCGGCCCTGCGGCTGAGGCCCAAACGCGGCCCGCGGATTTCGGCAAACAGTGGGTGCGCAGTCATCCCTTCATGATTTCGGGTCTCAATCAGCGGGCGGTCCATCTGGACGTCGACGAATACCGGGCGGCGGGACTCAATACGTTGTCGGCCTGGTGGGATAGCACGGCGGCCCAAACAGCGATAGCCGCCGCGGGCGACTTGCCGTGGCACGCGCACGTGGAAACCCGATATGGTCTGGCAAGGGCGCTGAACAAGATCGATCAGATTGGCCAGTCGGCGGGCGGGACCGGCTGGTTGATCCAGGATGAGCCTCCGCTTGAGGAGTTGCCACGGGTTGCCGAGGCGATCGATTATGTCAAGCAAAACTATCCCGGCATGCTGGCCTACACGAATGTCGACAACTGGTCGAACTTCTATCTCGATCGGCTCATCGAGACCGTCGGGCCCGATTTGCTGATGTTCGATCGCTATCCCTTCACGGAGGATCGGCCGGTCAAGCTGACTCAATACTACGTGCCCCTGATGGCGATTCGTGCCAAGGCGTTGGTCCATGACATGCCCTACTGGACCTACATTCAGGCCTTCGAAGACAACAGTAGGCGCCTGCCGAGTGAATCGGAATTGCGCATGCAGGTCTTCACGAGTCTCACGGCCGGCTACACGGGTATCTCTTACTTCGGCTACCAATTTCGTCCGGACGAATTCACCGGCATGCACGATCCCGCGGGCCATCCCACCGCACTGTACGAAGATGCCGCCAGGCTTGGGCCGGAGATTGAGTCGCTTGGTCAGTCCTTGCGTTTTTTAACGAGTACCGATTTGCGCTACGTGCCAGGCAGGGCCGTCTACCCGGGGGGCGAATTGGATAATCGCACGCCGCGCGTATTGACGGCCTGGTCGGAACAGGCTGGCGGTGATCCGCATCTGGTGGCCGTGGGGATCGACCATTCGGCACCGGACAGTCTTGGCCGGGAAAAGAACGGATTGATCGGTTTTTTCAGGGACGACCAGGATCAGGCCTATTTTATGATCACCAACGAAACGCAGCGGATCGATGCGTCGGCCGCGGCGACCAGCCTGACATTTTTCATCGATTTTGACGACACGATCGACCAGTTGCTGATGCTCAACCGGTTGACCGGATTGGCCGAAGTCGTGCCGCTGAAGGATCATCGACTGACGGTCATCTTGCCGGGCGGGACCGGCAACCTTTACAAATACGATACGGGCCCTTTTGCGGGGCTGCCGGTCCCCGAACCGACTGCTCTGGGTTTGCTGCTGCTGGCTGGTTGGGTGAGTTGCGGAGCAAGTCGACGTTCGGGTAGGTTGCAGGTAGCCGCTCACGGCCGGAGGTCGTGTTAGGCTATTCTTAATCTTAATCTTAATCTTAATCCAATACGGCCTCAATCACCCGTATATCCATGTCACGCATCGCGGCTAGGAGAATTGGATCGAATTCCCGCCGACCAACAACCATAGCGAACAGCAGGTGCGTCACTGTGTGATCGACCGCCGCATTACTCAGGGGACTCGCAGCGAAGTGGGCCAGCGTTATCACGAACGGATGTGGACCGCAATTGCCTCTTGCGGTAAGCAGGGACGCAGCTTCTTCCACTTTCTTCACGAATCGGTCGCTGCCGAGCTCTCAGGCGGCGGGCCACCCCGGCTACTGCCGGAGTGAGCGGAATTCCGGATGCTCCACCCTGCATGGGTGATCCTAGTCGGTAGCCCTGGGACCTCCATGGACAATGCGCGGTCGGGGATTAAGATTAAGATTAAGATTAAGAGTAAGATTAAGAGTAAGATTAAGAACGGGAAATAACGGTCTTATGCCGTGAACGCTTACGGTTGCAGCCTACCAGGCGAGCCCGCTAGTATCGCCTGAAATTACTGATACGAAACGATTCATTGAACGGTATGGCGGCTAACCCAGGGAGGTGAAGCGATGTTAAGAAGTAAGACCTCGATTGCAAGACAGATAGTTTTTTCCGCCAGGCGTGGCCAGGCAACCGGCGTGCTGACGCTTTGGTGTTTACTCTACGTTGGGATTTGCACCCTTCCTGGTGTGGCCGAGGCGGCAGCCCCGGCGGAAGATGGAGTGCATTTTCGCGTGCTTGTGTTTTCCCGCACGGTCGGGTTTCGGCATGATTCCATTCCCGCGGGCATTCAGGCAGCTCAAGAACTTGGCGACCAGCACCATTTTGGTGTCGACGCAACTGAGGATCCGGCCCTTTTTACCGCCGAGAACCTCAACAAGTACCAGGTCGTGGTCTTCATGAACACGACCGGCGACGTGCTCGATGACAAGCAGCAATACGCGTTTGAAAATTTCATCCGGCAAGGCCGCGGCTACGTCGGGGTCCACTCGGCTTCCGACACCGAATACGATTGGCCCTGGTACGGCAAGCTGGTGGGGGCCTATTTCGCCAGCCACCCCCGCATCCAGCAGGCCGAATTGGATGTACTCGACCATCGCCACCCAGCGACCTCATTTCTGCCCGACCGGTGGCAGCGGCGCGACGAATGGTACAACTTCCGGCAGGCTCCCTCGGGCGTGCAGGTGCTGCTCAAGTTGGACACCGACTCCTACCAGGGTTCGACCCTGGCCGGCAACCATCCGGCCGCCTGGTACCACGCTTACGATGGGGGGCGGGCCTTTTACACGGCGGGTGGGCATACTATCGAGTCGTACTCCGAGCCCCGTTTTCGCCAGCATTTACTGGGTGGAATTACCTGGGCAGCCGGCTACCCGGTCGTGCCCCCGGCCAGTGTCAAGCAACCGTAGGCTAAACTAACGCTCGACGAGAACGACAGCCGCGGTGTGGCTTGGTATTTGCACGGCCAGGGCGCCATGTTCAACGTGTGGCGACGGCAGGTTGCAACCGGTCTGGTCGCCGACGATCGAGGCGGTCATCCCGTCGAGTTCGCCGAGTCCCTCGAGCCGTACGACCAGCCCTTCGGTATGTTCGTTAACAACCAGCAGGTAGTGCCGCTGGCCCACCTTTTTGGCCAGCACGCGCGGCGGCCGGTCGACCGAGCCCATGGTCGGCTCGAACGCGGCTGTTACGGACAGCTTCGCGTCGCGCGCGGCCCAGACTTCGCCAAGTGTCGCCGCTTCCTCAACGACCTCTTTGAGTTCGTGCCAGAATTTGGGCGGCTTCTGAGCGTAGTTGACTCCCCAATAGAGAACGCCCCGTGCCCCGCGGACGATGGCGTCGTACAGCATGAAACGGGACTCTTGTTGTGTCGGGCGGCGGCCGGCCGCCGCCGGCAGGTCCTCATCTTTGCGAATGTCCTGCCAGCCGAATCCCTGCAAGACCATCCAGGCCGGCCGATTTCCGCGCAGATGCAGAAAACGCTCGGTGTAGTCGCCGACCGACGAAAGCTGCCGGTTCCGCAGGTCACTGTGCCCATTCGATTTGCCGAATGGTACCGGGTAGATGTCGCAGCCGACGATATCGGCCGCTTCGGCGTAGCGCTCGAGATCGGTGGTCGTGTTGCGTGGGGCATAGTTCATCCAGACGGGCCGCCCGTCGATTCGATGCAAGGTTCGGTATCCGCGCAGAAGCTGCTCGCGCAACTGTTCGGCGGCGGCCGGAGCCCGGCTCATTTGGATATCCGGGTTCTGCTCGGGGGCACCCAATAGCTGCCGAATTTTACGATCGAGGGCCTCGGCGGCCAACCAATCGGCCCGCGCCCGGGCCGCTGTTTTTTTATCCATCAAGGCGCGAATCGAGCTTGCATCCTTCCCCGCCTTTTCGAGCTTGCGCACCCGTTCCGCCAGCAACGCCCGCCCGGCGGCAAGTTTCTGCAGCCTCAGGTACCAGGTGTTCCACAGCGCTTCGTCGGGAACCTCCCAGACGGCCAGGGCCGGATGGTCCAGGAGCGGTCGCACCAGATTCTCAAGTTGTTTCTGCCCCTCGTCGTTGGCCGGTGAAATTTTCGCCCCAAGTGGTATCCAGGCCAGCAGACCCTGGCCGGCAACCGCATCGAGGGCTGCCCGGTCCGCTCCACTCCGGACCAGGTTGAATCCTGCTTGATGCAATTCGGCCAGCCCCGCGGTCGTCTTGGGGTTCCAGTAGCTGCCCAGGACAAAGATCCGTTCTCCTGCGACCACCAACATTCCGTCGTCGTCCAGTTTAGGAGTCGGCACGGCACCGGTGGCTGCCGTGACCATGGAGCCGAGTTGCAAGACAGCAACGCCGAAGAGAAATACAAAAGGCCGCTGGGTTGCGCGCATCGATAGGGTCCTGGGTAAAAGGCACGTTGCAATGGTAGTTTACCGTAATTGTGTGCGGCCCGCCTGTTCTCGCCCATGACGGGTTCACGGCTATGACGGACCTATTCTATTTCAACCGCTTTCGTGACGGAATGGAAGGCTTGTTGTGTTCAGTCCAAGCGATCGTTTCAGCAGGAATTCGGTCGTTTCGGACGGAGCAATAATTTCCGGTTTTTTGTTGACACTCTAGTTGGCGGTGAATAAACTGCACGGGCATTAGCGATATTAACGGTTGCGTGCGGGGCTACTTGCCAAGTGGCGTGTACGCCGCGGTTGTCGGTGAAAGCCTGATTCTTTTCTGGTTAATTGGAGGGTTTTTCTGACCTGGTTGGTGGGCATGAGGCTTAATAGGGCACCGCCGCATTGCCTGACAAGTGTATATTTAAAGTTAGACCTCCAGCATTTGAAGGAAGAGAGAATTTCATGCAAAGTACAACCAATCGGCCAGGCTCCTTAAATCACAAGAGTTTTCTTGTCGTTGCCGTCGTGTGCGTTTGGGCGGGGCAAGCTCTCGCGGACACAACCGTGTGGAACTTCACCGGCGGTAATTTTACGCCCGAGGCGGGCGGTGTCGGCACCATGGAATTTTTCAATGGCGACGCGACCTTTGGCACCTTCGGCAACGGCAACATCGGCGGCGGCTCGACCGGTGTTCTCAACTTCACGGCTGCCACCCCCACCCAGGGCCTGCAGGTCACGCATAACTCCCCGGCCAACGGGGGCGGGGCCTTGGTGAATCAGTACACCCTGATCATGGATGTCAACTTTTCCTCGCTTGCGGGCTACACTGCTCTCTATCAGACCGACATGCTCAACGAAAGCGACGGGGACTGGTTCATCAACTCTTCCGGCGGAATCGGTATCGGCGGCGACTACCAGGGCGACCTTTTTCCGTCGACCTGGTACCGGCTTGGCCTGGTTGTCGATTCGACCAGTTCCGGCAACAGCTACCGGAAGTACATCGATGGCGTGGAAGTGGGGGTGCAGGGGGTGGCCGATACGATCGACGACCGCTGGGCGATCGACTCGTTTTTCCTGCTGTTGACCGATGAGAATGATGAAACCAACGCAGGGTCCCTCAGCAGCGTCCTGTTTACCGACCGGCCGCTCAATGCGATTGAAATGGGGGTTCGCGGCGGCCCGACCGCCGATGGCATTCCGGCCACGATAACGCTGCCGGTCTTGGAGATTGTCATAGACCGTGACAATGGCCAGATTCAGTTAGAGAATAACACCGGATTCGGGCAGGATATCAAGGGTTATTCGATTCTTTCGGCCGACGGCGCCTTGATCGAGGAAAACGCCTCGTTCTTTGCCGACACCGACTCGAACTGGATCCAGTTCACGGCGCCCGGGGCGACCGGCGACCTGAGTGAAGGCCATCTGACCACCGGCTCGATTGCCAACACAGCCTCGATTGATTTGGGCAACGCCTGGCTCCCGTACTACCGGGAGAGTGCCGATATCACGTTTGAATATCTCGATGGGACGGGTGCCCTGGTGACCGGAGCCGTCTCGTTCACCGGCAATGGCGGCTCGGCGTTCGCCCTGGCTGACCTGAATTTCGATGGCAACCTCGATGGCCAGGACTGGCTGGCTTACAAGGAGGGTCTGGGAGTCGATTTGAGCGGCCTGTCAGCCGCCCGGTCCTATCGGCAAGGCGATCTGACCGCCGATGGCGCGAATGACTACGACGATTTTCTCGCCTTCAAGACGGCCTACGATGCGGTTAATGGAGGTGGGGCTTTCGCCGCCATGTTGGCTGCCGTACCGGAGCCGACTTCGATCGTGCTGTTGGCCCTGGCTGGCCTGTTCACCTTCGGTAGGAACCGGGCGGGTTGCATGAGGCTGTTTCTGGTGGCGAGCGTCATGGTCTTGCTGGGAAGCTGGCTGCCGGCTGGCCAGTTGCGGGCCCAACTGCCGACCCCCAGCGGACTATGGGAATTCAACAACCCGGCTGATTTGACCCAGGCAGCCATCGGTAACGATCTGGTTCTGGCCGGAAACAATGGTCCTGGAGCCCACACGGCCATTGCCGGGATTGGGGGCAGCGACGGAGCTGTCTCGATCGGAGTGGGCAGTTACTACCAGGCGACTCCGGGCATCGCGGCCAATGGCGGCGCGGGGGCCAATTTTGTCAATGAGTTTACGTTGATATATGACTTGAAATACCCCGCGTCGAGCGTGGGAAATTGGCGTGCCTTGTTCGCCACCAACAACGATGTGAGTGCCGGCGATGCCGACTATTTCATCCATCCGTCGGACGAAAGTTGGGGGGTTGGTGATTTAGGTTACACGGACAACGCGGGCACGGGCGAGTTCTTCAGCAGCCCCGATACCTGGTACCGGGTGGTCATGGCGGTCAATCTCGACGACGACCCGAACGAAGCTTATTTCAACCTGTACATCGATGGAGTACTGACCGGCCAGCACAACGTGGGCAGTCTGGGCCTCGATGGCCGTTTTTCGCTCTATGCCAGCTCCGATCCAAATCCGATCATGCTCTTCTCGGGCGACAACGATGGCGAGGATGCCCAAATGCATTACTCCAACATCGCTATTTGGGATCGCCCGTTGACGCCATTCGAGATTACCGCCTTGGGTGGTCCCGATCCGGACGGTATCGACTTGAATGTGCCGGTCCCCGGCATCACGTTGCAGGTCAACACGACCACCGGCAACGTGACGATGCTCAACAACCGGGGTATCGACCTGCCCGAGGCGATCAATTTCTACGAGATCCTCAGCCCGGCCGGCGCGCTCAATGCCACCGGCTGGAACAGCCTCGACGATCAGGGAACCGATTCGCTGGGCTCGGCAGATGGCCAAAGTTGGGATGAAGGAGGTGGCTCCGACGCGAACCTGTTGACCGAGGCTTTCCTGTTAGGCACGTCCCAGTTTAACGATGGCCGCTCGATCGACCTTGGCACGGCTTTCGATCCTTCCCAGTTCGGGCAGGGCCAGGACGGCGACCTGGAATTCTATTTTGGGATGGCCGATTCCGAGCAGCGGCTTGCGGGCAGGGTCGAGTATGTCTCGGGCGGATTCCTGTCGGCCGACTTCAACACCGACACGTTTGTCGACGGCCAGGACCTGGCGATCTGGAATGCCAGTTTTGGGGTTGATGCCGGGGGTGACGCGGATTCCGACGGCGACTCCGACGGTAACGATTTCCTGACCTGGCAACTTCAACATACAGGTTCTCCGCTCGCCACGCCCGACGCGGTTGGGGTGCCCGAACCGCGGGCTTTCGGCCTGTTGCTTCTGGGGCTGGCGGGTCTGATTTTGCTGGCGGGTCAACGCACGGTGCTCGCAGGTCAACGTACGTGTCTGGTCAGGCAGCGGCCGGGACGCTTCACGCGCGGGTGCTGGAGCCTGGGCATCATGCTTACCGCCGCTCTGGTTCTCGGTTGGTCGTCAGGAGTTTTGGCCAGCAGCACCAACGATCGCGAATACTGGCTTGGGGATGATGATGGTGTGTTGGCGGATGAGAGTGTCAGCTTGACCTTCGATAGCATGTTCACATTAACCGGCGAAGGAGGCGATCAACAGAATCTAACCCCCTCGGCCACCGCGCCGACTTATGTGGATGTCGGCCCATCGGGCCTGGCCCGGCCCGGAGCCCTTGCGAATGCGCTGGGGGTTGCGTTCGATGCGGACGGCCAGAACTACCTGGTAGGTGATCGACTGGGCGAACCGCATTCGTCGATCGCCTCGGGCGAGTCGGATTTTTTTGGCCCGCTGGACTATAGTGATATCGTCGATCGGGGTTTTCAGCTCTGGGTCCGTCCAGGCAATGGGTCGGGTTTGCAAGATGTGGTCATGGACACCAACCAACACGGCCTGCGGATCAGCGAGGCTGGTACCTGGGTCTTGCGTTACGATGGGGGCGATATCGACAGCGGGGTTGCCGCGACTCCCAATCAGTGGGCCCATGCGATGGTGGTGCGGCCCGCGGGCGGGACTGGGGCGCGTCTTTATGTCGATGGTTTTGCAATTGCCGCCGATTCAGGCGATTATAACCATGGCGACAATTTCCAACTGGTCCTGGGGGCGAACACGGGTGCTGCTGATAGTGAGCTCGTGGGCACGGATAACTTCTTTACGGGTGTTCTCGACGATTTGGAGATGTTTGTCCTGGGCGTGAGCTTTTTCGATGGCATCGATTACGGAACGTTCGATCCGGCCGAGGACAACCCGATCATCGCGGCGGCATTGGAGGGCATTGACCCGGCTGATGTCAACATGGACGGCGTGGTCAATGCCCAGGATGTTGACGACTTCGTGGCCAGTTGGCTTGACGCGAAAACGGTCAATGGAATTTCCATGGGTGATTTAGCAACCCGGGCCAGCGGCGACTTGAATCTGGATGGAAATATCAACTTGCTGGACTGGAGCATCTTGAATGCCGCCAACCCAGCGACCGGAGCCACGATTATGGCGGCCCTGCAAGGGGTTCCCGAACCGGCCTCGCTGTGGCTGCTCGGCTCGAGTCTGGCCTGGTTGCTGATTCGGCGCAGAGCCGGCTCGGGACGGTAAGTTCGCGCACCTGCAGCAACGTGTCCAGCAATAACACCGGCGGGCGCTCGACGAGCGCCCGTTCGGTGTTGCTGCATGAGTTCACAGGTGGTGGTTTGGTGCCGTTTCTCGTGCTTTGGAGGTCTACAGGTCTTCGTGCTCTTACTCGTAAGCATAGCCCAATTACATCGTTTTCGATCATGACCGATAAGGCAAATTATCGTGTGGTTTTTTGGACCTTCCACGCCAACCGGCGCATAGGTCGAGTACGAGTACCGCTTTGCTGAGTACGAGTACGAGGATGGTAGCCGGACTGTTGCAACTAGCACACATCGTGCGAGCATCTTACAGACTGAAACGCTAAAGGAAATATTGGTATGGGTATGAAAACGGGTCGGCTTCTTTGCACGGTCTTAAGTCTCTTTGTTTTGCTGGCCATGCCCGCATGGGCCCAAACCAAATCGCTGGTCATCGGCATTGACGGATTGGGGTTCGGAGAACAAGGCTTTTCAGTTGCTTCAACTCCCTGGATGGATCGGTTAATCACCGGCCAATGGCTGGCCGGGTATCATGGCGCCTATTCGGCCCAGGCCTTTGCCGGGGGAGTCCTGGGCACGCCGACCCAACAGACAACGGTCAGCGGCCCGGGCTGGAGTACGATCCTGACCGGCGTCTGGACCGACCGGCATGGAGTCACGGGCAATGGCAGTTCGTTTGCCAATGGGGACTTCGACAATAATCCGGCCTACCTGGGCACGCTCAAAGAGACCATCCCCACGCTGACGACGGCCAGCTACGTCAATTGGACTCCGAAAGAACAATTCCCTGGATCGTGGCAAGCCAGTTCGTGAACCAGGGAAACTTGCCTATTTTTCCCCAGGGTGTTTCCCATGCCGATGTCGCGCCAACGGTGCTGGACCATTTTGATATTCCACTGCCTGACCGTTACGCAGGCGTCTCCCATGCCGCCGGCGCCATCTCGATCAACCCGGACATCAATGGCGACGGCATTGTTTCAGGCGACGGTACCGGCGAGTATGCCAACGACGATGTGGTGGCCTTTGTTTCCCTCTGGTTGCAGCCCAACACGATCGAAAATCCAAATCCGGCCGATTTGAATCTGGATGGGATCGCCAACCTGGCCGACTGGGCCGTACTTAACCAGGAGTTGCCTTCGATGGGGGCAGCCGTTCTCCATGCCTTGCAAGGGGCCGCCGTGCCCGAACCGGCCTCGGCCCTACTGGCGGTCATCGCCTCCCTCGGCCTGCTTGCAAGCCGGACCCGCTCTCCATATTGCATCAAACCTCAATGGATAGTACGTCCGACCTGTGAACGGTTGGCATGAGCGGCTACAACCTATCTGCGTCAATCTGCGTTATCTGCGGGCTCCCTTTGAATAAGGACCCATGGGAGACGGCATGAGCAATGAGTACTTTCTTCAAGAAGAAACCTTGCATTTCCCCGGGCGTCTGCTTGGAGGTCACCAAGAAGAGAGAGGCCCGCAGATAACGCAGATTGACGCAGATGATTCGATTGGGAAGTGACCCATGTCGCATAAGTTCCCCGGCCATCATTTTCTCTTGTCGTTTGGATATGCCACGAACTTAGCACCGAACCTCCAGCCCGACCGGGTGGCTTCGGGAGATTGCCCCCCCGAGGCTCCCACAGATCCGGACGTGCCCACATAAAGCATCCGGTTCCTCGAAAAGGGGCGATATTCGGATCTAATTCTGAATCGCATGAGCGCAGATTAGCGTGGATTAGTGTTCTCAACCTTTTTATTTACGTCCCGGTCAAAACGCCTTGGGTGGTAGGTCATCCATTGCAGATTGTGGCACTACAGTCGGGCAAAGAGCGTGTCGAGCAGTTCGGAATTGACCGACTCATATAGCGACTCGTTTGGTTCCGTCCGGCTATCCGTCGCATTTGAAACAGGCTCTCGATCCTGCCTGCCGCGCTCACTACGACGAATACGTTGTAACGATCCGAAGACCGGATGTATCGGCTTGAACGTGTGCGCGGCCGCCGGCCACACGTTTTGAAAATCGACAAGACTCGAGTCAGAGAATCTTCTGGTAGTGGTCCTGGTGGTCACGGCCCACAATGCTTGCTTGGCCAGGAGAGGATCCGTGCTGGCCTTTTCCGTGCTGGCTAGATTTGAAAAAGCCGCATCGACCGCTGCCGTGGGACTCGGGCTCGAAGTGACCGACAGGGCCAGGGCGGAAGGTGTGGCCAGCTCTGCCGTTGCCAGTTCCGCCGCTGCCGCCAGTTCCGTGGCGGCCACGGTCTGGCCAAACTCACCTTGCCACAGCGTCAGGTCGGCGCCATCGACAACACCATCGCCGTTTGCATCCCCGGTCGCTGGGGTGCCGGGCCCGCCGAAGCCACGTTGCCAGGTCAGGAAATCGATGCCATCGGTGTCGCTGTCCGAATCAAAATCGGCCACCAGCGGATGGGTGATGGTATGCGTGTCGAGAATGCCGATGTACGATCCGTCCGCATTGAAAGCGTGCAGGATCACTTCGAGCCGATTTCCTTCCACGCGTAGTTCCGTGTATTGGTTGACCAACCCACCCACGATTGGCCGTGGCGGGCCGAGTACGCCGGCCGAACTTTCGTCTCGGACACTGCCTGCCAGATCGTGCGCCCCGCCGACCGTCATGTGGTCCCATTCCCGCACGATCGGTTCGTTCGTATCGAGCCAACTGCCACCGCCGGTGATCAGATAGTTAACGCCGTTCAGTTCGCCCCGTTCATATTCGTGGGTGTGCCCGCTGACGATCAGATCGATGCCATACTGCTCGGCCAGGGGCACCAAATTGGCCCGCAAGGATGAACTGCCATCGATCCAGCGTTCGCAGTAGGGAGGTACATGGATACCTAGTACGGTGAAGCGCGGATCGGGATGGGACTGCAGCACACCCTCCAGCCAGCCGTTGGTAATGTCATCCATGCTGTAATAATCGATGGCGATCAGCAGAACCCCCGCCTGCTCGAATGCATAGGAGCCGTAGCCCGATGTGTACGGCCCGCCCCGATCTTTGCTCGGCATATCGGCGAATTTTCGGATCATGCTGCTGGAACCCTGGTCGTGGTTGCCCCAGGCATTGAACCATGGGACCGATTGGCCCAAATGCTCGGCCACGCGATCGAGGTAGTAAACCTGAGTGTCCGAGTAGCTGGAGCCGCTTTCGGCCAGATCACCGGTCGTGAAGCCGAAGTCGACTCCTTGGGCCACCATGTGGTCGAACATGGCGGTCGTCGGGGCGTAGGGGTCGGCCGTCCAGGTGCCATGGTTGGTCCCCTGGCTGTCGCTCCACATGGCGAAGCTGAAATCGATTTCACGGGTTGTGAAGGTCGTGAACTGGCGGTCTCCGGTCAGCGGTTGGAGAGTGTCGTCGAGCAGTCGGAAATGATACCCGGTCTCTTCCGTCAAGCCGGTGATTTCCGCCTTGTAGATGTACGTCCCCTGCCCACTGGCGATGTTCGTGGAGACCATGCTGGTGCCATAAGATGTGTCGAGGCCATACTCCACGGAAATGGGGACGTCGGCGCTCATTTCCCACATGACCACGATCCCTTCGGTGTTAGCATTCTGCAGATAAGGATTGGTGACAAAGGCCAGTTCGGTGGCCGAAATGCCGCCCAAGAATTTCGCCTGAACGTCGGTGAGGGCCCAGTCGTAAATGGCCAGTTTCGACACATCGATCGTGTTGTCCTCGCCATCTTGATCCGCAAAAATGAGCAAGGTCGAATCGAGCGAGAACCGGCCATCGATCGATTGGATCGTCCCCTCCAGAATCTGCTCGCCATTGAGATAGATGTCGTAGCGATTTCCATTGTCGACGGCGAAGACGATCCGGTACCACTGGTTGGCAACAATCGCCTCGCTCGAATACCCGGTATCCATCACGCCGATGGTGTTGTTGCTTGTATTGACAAAAGCATCCCCATCGTTGCTGTTGGTCGGGTCGGTC